>NZ_JAUTAG010000001.1:1515301-1818362 GCF_030818255.1 Microbacterium sp. SORGH_AS_0969 | reverse complement strand
GGATGATCTGCGTGAGCGTCCAGACCGCGTCGCGAGCGGCGCCGAGGCCGCCCGGACCGAGGCGCCCGAGTTTGGTGTGATCGCCGCCCCACTGCCGAAGGCCCGTGCGCCCGTGCCCGCGGTGGTCGTCGGCGTAGACCGTGTAACCGTCGGCGACGAGGGCATCGATGAGCGCCGCGTAGCGACCGGCATGCTCGCCGACACCGTGGAGCAGCTGCACGACGGCGCGGGGATCCTCTGCCTCGTACACGTCGTAGACGATCGTGATGCCGTATGCGTCGACGAACTCAGGCATGCGCCGATCCTAGGGTCAACCCGGCGACCTCGGTTTATTTAGCAAAGCTAATGAGCTATGCTAACGAATGAGGGAGACGAGTATGCGCGCGAACGATTCAGGTCCGGACACGACCCTCACCTCGGCGGCATCCGAACTCCGCATGGCGACGTTCCGTCTGGCGCGACGGCTCCGCGCGCAGCGCGCGGTCGACTCCATGAGCGATGGACAGTTCGCGGTGCTCGCGGCCCTCACCATCCACGGCGAGCACACGCTCGGTCAGCTCGCCGAGCGCGAGCGCGTCACGGCGCCGTCGATGAACCGCACGGTGTCCCTCCTCGAGGACGCGGGATACGTCACGCGCACCCCGCACGAAGACGATCGACGCAAAGTCACGATCGCACTGACGGATGCCGGTCGCACCGTCGTCGACGAGACGGTCCGGCGGCGCGACGCCTGGCTCGAAGAGGCCCTCGACGGGCTCACCCCGGCGGAACGCCAGACCCTGGCCGCGGCGGCCGAGATCATGAGGAAGGTGGCGGAGAGATGAGCGCGATGTTCCGATCCTTCTCGGTCTTCAACTACCGCGTCTGGTTCATCGGCGCCCTGGTGTCGAACATCGGCGCGTGGATGCAGGCGACGGCGCAGAACTGGGTCGTGCTCACGCAGCTCACGGACAACGACGCGGCGGCGATGGGCGTCACCATGGCCCTGCAGTTCGCCCCTCCCCTGCTGCTCGTGAGTGTCACGGGATGGGTCGCCGACCGCTTCGACCGGCGCAAGCTCATCATGTGCACGCAATCGGCGCTGCTCGCGCTGGCCCTGAGCCTCGGCATCCTGATCCTCACCGGCATGATGACGCTCCCCCTGATGTACGGCTTCGCTCTCGCGCTCGGCGTGGTCACCGCCTTCGACAACCCGGCGCGGCAGACCTTCGTCTCCGACCTCGTCGAGAAGGAGAACGCCTCGAACGCCGTGGCGCTGAACGCGGCGTCGTTCAACACCGCCCGACTCATCGGACCCGCGGCGGCCGGCGTCATGATCGTGGTCGTCGGCACCGGGTGGGTGTTCCTCGTCAACGCCGTGACCTTCCTCGCGATGCTCGCCGCCCTGCTGATCATGCGGCCGCACGAGCTGATCGTGCACCACCGCCGGGGCGGTCCGACGCGCCTTGCGGACGGGTTCCGCTACGTGACGAAGCGCCCCGACCTCGTCGTGACGTTCTCGATGGTGTTCCTGCTCGGGGCGTTCGGCATGAACTTCCCGATCTTCGCGTCGACCATGGCGCTGGAGTTCGGCCGCGGCGCCGACGGCTTCGGCCTGCTGAGCTCGTTCGTCGCGATCGGTTCGCTCGCCGGCGCCCTGCTCGCCGCGCGGCGCGAGCGCGCTCGGATGCGCGTCGTGATCCTCGGCGCGGGCGGGTTCGCGGTGGCATCCACTCTGTCCGTTCTCGCGCCGAGCTACGGCGCCTATGCCGCGACGCTCGTGCTCACGGGCTTCTGCGTGGTGACGACGCTGACCACCGCGAACGGCTACGTCCAGACCACGACCGATCCCGCGCTGCGCGGACGGGTGCTCGCTCTGTACATGGCGATCCTGCTCGGCGGCACGCCCGTGGGCGCGCCGATCGTGGGCTGGGTCGCGAGCGAGTTCGGCCCGCGCGTGGCCATCGGCCTCGCCGCCGTCGCCGCGATCGTCGCGTGCGGCATCGGCGTCGCGTGGACGCTGTCGTCGGGACGCGTGCACCGGCACGAGAGCAAGCGCTTCCGCCTCACGCTCGACGAGACGCGGCCCCTGGCGGTCGTGTCCCCGGAGCCCGAGGACTTCAGCGACGAGGTGGCGGGAACGACGCCGATCCCCCTCGCCACCGGCGAGCGCGCGCCCCGACCCGGGGCGCATCGCCCCGCCTCGCATCACCCCTGAACCTCCCGGTCAAGGGATAGCCGCCACCCAATGTAGCTAGATAAGCTAGCTACATGAACGAACGCATGGTCGGGCGCCGCTGGGCGGGGCTCGTCTTCATCAGCATCGCCGTCTCGCTGATCATCGTCGACTCGACGATCGTCAACGTGGCCGTCCCCTCGATCGTCGAGGATCTCGGGATCTCGTCGACCGAGGTGCAGTGGGTCCAAGAGGCCTACACCCTCGTGTTCGCCTCCTTCCTTCTCGTCTTCGGCAGCCTCGCCGACCGGTTCGGCCGACGACGCCTCATGCTCATCGGCGTCGTCGTCTTCGCCCTCGCCTCGATCGCGGCATCCCTCGCCCCCACCGGCGGAGCCCTCATCGCGGCGCGGCTCGTACAGGGCGTCGGCGGGTCGATGATCCTGCCGACCACCCTGTCGCTGATCAACGCGACCTTCCGCGGGAAGGAACGCGGCATCGCCTTCGCCGTGTGGGGATCGACGATCGGCGGAATGGCGGCCGTCGGGCCCCTGCTCGGCGGGTGGCTGACGACCGCCTTCTCGTGGCGGTGGGCGTTCGGCATCAACATCCCGCTCGGCGTCGTGATCGTGATCGGCGTCCTGCTGACGGTCGCCGAGTCGCGCAGCGAGCAGCGCGCGGCGATCGACGGCGTCGGCGCCCTGCTCTCGGTGCTCACGATGGCCCCGCTCGTGTTCGCTCTCATCGAGGGGCGCACGTACGGCTGGTGGACGGTCGACGCCGTCCCGACGATCGGTGCGTGGATGTGGCCCCTCGAGCTCTCGCCCGTCCCGATCGCTTTTGCGGTCGCGGCGATCGCCTTGGTGGCCTTCATCGCGTGGGGCGTCGGGCGCCAGCGGCGGGGCCTGTCGACCCTGCTGGCGTTCGACCTGTTCCGCATCGGGTCGTTCCGCAACGGCAACATCGCGGCGGCGGTGGTGTCGCTCGGCGAGTTCGGCATCATCCTCGCGCTGCCGCTGTGGCTGCAGTTCGTCGTCGGCTTCGACGCCCTGCAGACGGGGCTCCTCCTCCTCTCGCTCGCGATCGGCTCGTTCGTCGCGAGCGGGGTCGCGGGAGCCCTCAGCGGCAAGGTCGCCCCCGTGTGGGTCGTGCGCGGCGGCCTGCTCGCCGAGATCGTGGGCGTCGCGGGTGTCGCCCTGACGATCGGACCGGGTGCCACCTGGGGACCGCTCATCCCCTTCCTCTTCGTCTACGGTCTCGGGGTGGGTCTCGCCACGGCACAGCTCACCGGCGTGGTCCTCGCCGACGTCCCACCCGCGGCGAGCGGCCAGGCGTCCGGCACGCAGTCGACCTCGCGCCAGCTGGGAGCGGCCCTCGGCGTCGCGATCCTCGGCACGGTCCTGTTCTCGACCACCGCGGGGGTGCTCGCGGGCTCGCTCGACGATCGCGGGCTTCCCGCCGCGCAGCGCGACCAGGTCGTCTCGCAGGTCGTCGACAGCGCGGGGGCGGCGATCGCGGGGCTCGGGCAGTCACCCGCGACCCAGGACGTCGCCGCGGACGCGCGCGCGGCGTTCAGCGACGGAACGCGGGCCGCGGCGTTCACGGCCGCGGGCTTCCTGACGCTGGGGCTCGTGTCGACGGTGACGTTGGGAAGGCGGAGGGAGGAGCGGTAGGGCACGCGCTGTCCGACCGGACAGCCACCGCCTTCGTCGCGACGACGGCCGGATGCGAGCGTGCGCATCGTCGGCGAGGTAGTCCTCCTGAGCCGGGTCAAGCGCCACCCGATGGGAGTTCGGGGAACCGCGCCCGCAGGTCCGCGAAGGCCTGGCGGTATCCATCGCGGCCGTGCACGTGGGCCAGGCACACGACGACCTCCAACACCGCCACGAGCGAATCCGCGTGAGCCGTGAAGAACAGGGCGGGGATCGCCCAGTCCTGAGCGAACACGGGACCTGCACCCTCGAGCGGCATCGGCACGATGGTGCGGGGCGCGTTCGTTCGCCGATACAGGGCCCAGCACTCTCCGGGATCGTCGAACGGCGTCGGCACGGGTTCGTCACGGCGGAGCGCAGCGAAGGC
The DNA here is from genome assembly GCF_030818255.1 of Microbacterium sp. SORGH_AS_0969. NCBI lineage: Bacteria > Bacillati > Actinomycetota > Actinomycetes > Micrococcales > Microbacteriaceae > Microbacterium > Microbacterium sp. SORGH_AS_0969. The sequence continues at coordinate 1,814,128 of NZ_JAUTAG010000001.1, read as the reverse complement.
CGGGGCGAACTCCGACAGTCTGTTCAGCCCCGATACGTCCGCGCATCGAAGGGCGGCCCACGCCGCGATGCGACGGTGGACGGTGTCATCGGCTTCGGCCAGGGCGAATTCGAGGTCAGGGTCGAGTTTCATGAGGGTGCCCGACCACAGGCCTTGGTCGAGGGTTGCGCGAAGGCGTTCGTTCGGAACGCGATCTCCCCATCGCTCGCGTGCCCGATTCTCACGCTCCGCGGCCTCGCGGAGATCGTCCTCCTCTTGCTCCTGCGGGGTCAGGGTGCGACGGGCGCGATGCCAGTACGCGGCCTCGCTGCTCGTTTGCCGCAGAATTCTGGCGGCGCACGGTGGCTGCGGCCAGAACTGCAGCAGGTAGGAGTCCTCCCCCTCTTCTCCGCGATGCGCTTCGTCGAAGCCCCGAGCACAGTAGCGAACACGGTAGTCGCCCGCCGGAAGAGGAAAGCGATACTCCTTGTCGTCCATGAGGCCCAGAAGGTACGCCTCATCGTGCGTGGTCGTGAAGGAGACCTCCACAGCCTCCTCCCAGTGGGATGCGAGAGAGGGTTCGGACTCGTGCAGCTCGATGCGGAACGGCACCCATCCGGTGTGCGTTCCGACCTGCAGTTCCAGGAGACCAGGGATACCGGCTCCACACAGGCCGTTGCTCTCATCCGCCCACGGCGCGCCGAGATCGCTGCGATCGACGGACTCGTCGGTGACCACGGATGCCGACCCGTAGCTCACCGTCATAGAGGGATTCTCAAGCAGGATCTGCATCCCTGAACGCTACCGCCCGCAGCCCGCGCGCACCCTCGCCTCTACCGCGGGTCGAGCTGAACTCGCCGACGCCGAGGACGAGATCGTGCTGCATACGGCCGGCGTCGTGCCCGCGATCGGCGTCGGCGCGGCGACAGCCCCGGGTCCCGCACCCGAACCCACGCCGATCGGCTCCTTCGTCCGTGTCGAACTCGACCTCGCCTCACCCGCATGGCGGGCGGCGCTCGATCGCGCCACCGCGTCGGGGCTCCGTCTCGACGTGAGTTTCGTGCGTACCTCTGCCCCCGGGCTGTTCGAAGCGGTTCGCGCCCTGCGTGGTCTTCACGTACGCACGGTCGGCGCCTTCGCCGGCGACGGACCCGAGAAACACCTGTCGGATGCCACGACCGTCGCCGCGCTGCGCGAGGCGCTGCGCGAGGAAGGGCTCGACCTCCCCGTCGTCGGCGGGGCGCGCACGCACTTCACCGAGCTGAACCGCGGACACGACCTGCTCCCCGACGACCTCGACGGCGTCGGCTTCGCCGTGACCCCGCTGTTCCACTCGCGCGCCCGAGCTCGCGGCGTGGACGGTGGCGAGCCTCGCCGCGCTGACGACACCGGGCATCGCGTCGGTGGCGTTCTTCGAGGAGTGGGGGCCCGTGGCATCCGGTCATCCGACGGCGCGCCGTACCCCGTGGCGGAAGCGCTCGGCGTGCTCGCGGGCCTCGCGGGTGTCCCGGTCGAGGTCGGTGGCAGCGCTCGTCCGCCTCTCGGCGCAGCGGAATACTCCCCTGGACGGATGTGCCCGGCGGGTGAGATTGCGAGCATCGAAGGGTGAGCGACACCCCGAAGAGCAATGCCGTCCGACCCGGGAAACGCCGACGCCGGCGGTACGTGATGGGCGCGGTGGCCGCCGTCGTGCTGGTCCTCGGCGGCGGGGCCGCGTGGGGCGCATACGAGTACGGCCCGCGTTTCGGCTTCTACCTGGTGCCGCCCACCCCCGAGCGGTACGCCGAGATCGTCGTCGACCGCCTCGACACCGGCTACTACGCGACCGGACCCGAGTGGACCGCGGCGCGGGCCGAGCTGCTGCATGCGGCGCCCTCGGCCCGGAGCGCCGAGGAGCTCTACCCCCTGATCGACGCGGCCACCCGCGCGGCGGGCGGGAAGCACTCGAGCTTCCAGCCTCCGGCTGAGATGCCCGGCGTCGAGGAGGTCACCTCGGCCCTCCCGGCGGTGTCGGCGGCCGACGGCGTGGGCGTCGTGACCCTTCCCGAGCTGGTCGACCCCGACGAGCGGGCGCAGCAGGACTACTCCGACGTCGTCGCGACCGGGATCGCCGCTCACGCCGACGAGGTGTGCGGATGGATCGTCGACGTGCGCGGAAACGGCGGCGGCAACATGTACCCGATGCTCTCGGGCGTCTCCGCGCTGCTGCCCGACGGCCCGGCCCTCTCGTTCCGCACGCGGAGCGGCGACGCGACCACCGTTACCGTGCAAGACGACGGCGTGGGGCTCGAGGGCCAGACCGTGGTCGCGGTGAGCTCGCGCGGGAAGATCACCGGCGTTCCCGTGGCGATGCTCCAGGATGCCGGGACCGGATCGAGCGCCGAGGCCGTCGTGGCCGCGTTCCGGGGCGTCGACGGGGTCCGTAGCTTCGGGTCGCCTACCGCCGGCTACACCTCCGCCAACCTGCCGATTCCGCTGGCGGACGGAGCGAGGATCATCCTCACCCAGAGCATCTACGTCGACCGCACCGGAACGGAGTTCCCCGAGGTCCCGATCAGCCCCGACGAGGCCGCCCCGGGCGATGCCGTCGAGGCCGCGCGCGCATGGATCGGCGCGCAGGGCTGCCGCTGACGCGAGGCCGGGGCGGCACCCACGAAACGACCTCCCCGCCGGCTGGTCACTTCGCGCGGAGTGACCACCGCCGAAACCGCACGTGTTTGCCGAGACCGCACGCTTTTGCCGCCCATTGGGTGCGGCTTCGTCAAACGAATGCGGTCTCGGCGCCCCCACGGGCGGGACCCCGCCCGCGCGCCGCACGCACCGGCGGGGCGGGGTCGATCAGATCGTGCGCGCGAAGGGATCGAAGTCGCGGGGCACGACGGGGACGGGAGCCGCGAGCGTGCTCTCGACGGTCGTGAAGGCCGCGTTCTCGATCGACTCCTCGGCCGACAGCATGATGTCGAGCACGTGGTAGCCGAGCTCGCCGGTCGCGACGTGCGGACGGTCCTCGGCGATTGCGCGGACCATGTCGAGCAGCCCCAGGCCGCGGCCGACGACCACGCCCTCCTGCTCGACATCGATCCAGGGCTGGTCGAACCGGGCGCCGTCGCGCAGCACGCCGAGCGGCTTGACATAGCGCGTCGGCCCCTCGAAGCGGTTGGGGTCGGGCAGCACGATCGTGCCCTCGGTGCCGTGGATCTCGAGCACGCCGTGGCGCTCGAGCGCCGAGTCGAAGCTGAACTGGCCCTGGGCCTGCTGACCACTCTCGAACGCCGCGAGTAGCTGCACCGTGGTGGGCACCTCGACGTCGAAGAACGTGCCCTCGTCGGGACCGGCGTGGATCTCGCGCCGCGCCTGGGGCTTCGCGCCGAGGGCGGCGACCCGGTCCACCGGACCGAGCAGGCTCACCAGTGCGGTCAGGTAGTACGGGCCCATATCGAGCAGGGGGCCGGCGCCGCGCGCGAAGAGGAACTGCGGTCCCGGATGCCAGAGGTCGGGACCCTGCGTCTGGAACGACGCCTGCGCGAACACGGGCTGGCCGATCACGCCGTCGAGGATCGCGCGCTTGGCGGACTGGAATCCCGGGCCGAGCACGGTGTCGGGCGCGGAGCCGATGCGCAGGCCCGCCGCCTCGGCGTCGCGCAGGAGCTGCGCGGCGCCGACGCGATCCAGGCCGAGCGGCTTCTCCGTCCAGACGTGCTTGCCCGCGGCGATCGCGGCGGACGAGACCTCGACGTGGACAGCGGGGATCGTGAGGTTGACGACGACCTGGATGTCGGGATTGCCGAGCACCTCGTCGGCGGTGCCCCACGAGGCCACGCCGTACTTCTCGGCCTTGGCGCGGGCGCGCTCCGTGTCGATGTCGCCGACCGCGAGCACCGTCACGTCGGGGAACGACGTGAGGTTCTCGAGGTAGGTGTCGCTGATGACGCCGGCACCGATGATGCCGACTCCCACGGGGGCGCTCACGCGGCGAGACCCTTCTCGAGGAGGAACGCGTAGCTGGCGGCGATGTCGTCGAACACGTCACCGGGAGCCTGGTCGTACTCGATGACCGCGTACTTCACGTCGGAGGCGACCTGCATCGCCTCGACGAGGGGTACCTGGCCCTCGCCGGGACGACGCTGGTCGAGCTGTCGCGTGGCACTGCGGTCGGCATCCGGAGCGAAGGGGTTGGGCACCGGGACGATGCCGTCCTTGACGTGCACCGCCACCAGGCGCGAACCGAGACGCTGCACGAGGGCCGGCACGTCCTGGCCGCCGGTCAGCGCCCAGAACAGGTCGAGCTCGATCGCGACGCGCTCGTCGGTCAGCGACACGAAGTGCTCGAAGCCGCTCTTGCCGTCGACGTCGATGAGGAACTCCTGCGCGTGGTTGTGGTACCCGACGTTCAGGCCGAAGGTGGCGGCGACGTCGGCCGCCTTGTTGAGGCGCTCGGCGATGTCGGCGATCCCGTCGGCGGTCACCCAGCGCGCGGGGTCGACGAAGGGGTCGATCACGGTCGAGATGCCGATCTCGGCAGCGGCCTCGAAGACCACCTCGGGAGCGGGGGTGGGAATGGAGCCGTCGGGCGTCCACAGCTCGTCCGAGAGCAGCGGGGCGTGTCCGGTCGGGGCGGCCAGGCCACTGGCATCCAGAGCCGCGCGGATCTCGGCGGGGCGGCGCACGAAGTCGAACGCCTCGACGTTGCGGAGGCCGATCGCGGCGAGGCGGTCGAGCGACCCGCCCGGGTCGGCGGTGAATTCTGCGGCCAGCGTGTAGAGCTGGACGGAAGGGAGAGGGAGCGACATCGGACCTTTCCTTGCTCGTCGTCGAGGGCGCCATGGGGGGCGCCGAGGGCATTGCGGGAACGCTACCACAAAACCGACCACTGGTTGCTTTTATCTCCCCTACACTGACGGGGTGACCAGCGACGACGAGGCCGAGGCTCCCGCGAGTGAGGGCGACGACCGCCTCGGGCGCTCGGGCGCGTATACGAAAGGCGTCGCGCGACGACAGGAGATCCTCGACCGCGCGATCCACGTCTTCGCCGAGCGCGGGGCCGAGGGGGCGTCGCTCCGGAGCATCGCGCGAGCGCTCGGCGTCTCGCACGCGGCCCTCCTGCACTACTTCGACTCGCGCGAGCAGTTACTCGTCGCGGTCTACGACCACGCGTCCAAGTCGACGCCCGCCGCCCCCGATGCGACCGCGCTGTCGTCGCTCACCGACTCCGCCGAGAACAACACCTCGGTGCCAGGCCTCGTCGAGCTGTACACGACGCTCGTCGCCGCCTCGCTGAAAGAAGACAGCGCCACCGCTCGCGAGTACTTCACCGACCGCTTCGCCCGCCTGCGCGAAGAACTCGCCGATCGCCTCCGCGCCGAGCAGGCCGACGGCCGCGTCCGCGCCGACTGCGACCCCGACCAGGTAGCCGCGCTGTTGATCGCGGCCTCCGACGGTCTGCAGGTGCAGTGGCTGCTCGAACCGTCGATCCCCCTCGCCGACGTGCTCGGCGCTCTCGGCGGGCTGTTGGCGCCGCCGCGGTGAGCGTCGAGCCCGACGCATCGATCGCGCGACCGGACGCCGCCGCCGGGCTCAGCCGACCAGGCTGACCTGTCGCTGAGCCACCTCGCGCGCGTAGACGTCGGCGCTCGGCTTCTTCGTGCGCTCGAGGGTGTCGCGATCGACGGCGACGAGCCCGAGCTTGGGGCCGTAGCCGAAGATCCACTCGAAGTTGTCCATCAGCGTCCAGTGGCAGTACCCCCGCACCGGAGTCCCCGCCGCGATCTCGGCATCCAGAGCCTCCAGTGCCGCGGGGAGGAATGCCGCCCGCTGCGCGTCGTCGTCCGTCTGGATGCCGTGCTCGGTCACCATCACCGGAACGCCCGACACCTCGTGGGCGTAGCGCACCGCGCCGGCCAGCGCCGCGGGCTCGATGACCGTGCCCATTCCGTTGCGCGGCCCGTCGAGCTCGACCTCGCCGTCGGGACCGTGCACGATCCGTTCGTAGTTCTGCACCCCGATGAAGTCGTCGTCGCGGGCGACGCGCAGCCAGTGGTCGTAGACAGCCGCACGCTTGGCGTCTCGGTGCGCTTCGCCGCCGGGCAGGGCGACCTCGTCGCAGATCGCGATCGACACCCCGGTCGGCAGGTCGGCGCGCTCGGCCTTGATCGCCGCGACCGCGGCGCGGTGCGCGCGGGTGAGCGCGACCTCGAAGTCGTCCTGGCGATCCGCGGGGATCACGTTCGAGGCGAAGAACTGCGCCGTTCCCGTGTCGCGCGCTGCCGCGGCGAGCATCTCGCGCTTGAGCACCTCGACCTGCGGCGCGAGCTTGTTCCCCGCCTGCAGCAGCTGCTCGAGATTGGGCTCGTTGATCGTCACCGCGGTATGGATACGGTCACCGAAGCGGCGCATGACCCGCGAGCACTGCGCAGCGAAGAGCCGATCGGCATCCGGAGCCAACCAGGAACCGGCCGCGGAGAACCACTGGGGCGCAGAGAAATGATTGAAGGTGACGACCGGAGCGAGACCGCGCTCGAGGGCGCCGTCGATCACGCGTTCGTAGTGGTCGAGGGCGTCGACGACGATCTCTCCGCGCGCGGGTTCGATGCGCGCCCACTCGATCGAGAAGCGGAACGCGTTCATCCCGAGCGAGGCGACGAGATCGAGATCCTCCTCCCAGCGGGTGAGGTGGGCGTTGGCGATGCCGCTTCGCTCGCGGAAGATCGTGGGCGTCGTGTTCTCGAGCGTCCAGATGTCGCTGTGGACGTTGTCGCCCTCGTTCTGGTGGCCGGCGATGGCGACACCCCAGAGGAAATCGGTCGTCATGTCAACGTGCTCCCTTGATGAAGAGGATGACCAGTCCACCGAGCACGGCGGAAACGGCACCGGCGATGAACAGTGCCGCGAAGTTCGGGCCCGCAGGACCCGCACCGATCGCCAGGAGAACCGGGGCGACGGCCGCGACGATCGTGACGGGCAGGTTGTCGGCGATCTTGATGATCGCGAGATCTTTCGCCGGGTTGTCGATGTCGGGCACGAGGCGGGTGGCGAGTGCGAGCTCCACAGCGAAGTAGACGCCCTGGCCGAGCGCGACGATGCCGCAGGCCACGAGGTAGAAGCCGAAGTCGGTGGCGGTGGATGCCACGACCAGTCCGACTCCGAGGATGATCGCGGCCGCGATGATGAAGGGCTTGCGGCGGTCGAGGCGGTCGCTGAGCTTGCCGATCGCGGGAGCGACCAGCAGCGAGATGCCGACGTTGACGATCACCGTGAGCAGGATCGCTCCCCCGAGGTCGGCGGGTTGCAGGTGCACGCGCTGAAGCAGGTAGATCGCCTGGTAGCCGTTGAGAGCGGCGACGCCCGAGAACACGAGCATGCGGCTGGCGAACACGGCGGCGAAACGGGGGTGGCGCACGGGGTTCACCCAGAAGACGCCGACGAGGCCCTTGAGGTCGAAGCGCTCGCGGGGCTGGTCGAACTGCGGGTCGCGCAGCACGACGAACAGCAGGCCGACCGCGATGACGGCGAACACCGTGGGCAGACCGACGAGGGGGACGAGCTCGGCGCCGAACGGCTGCGAGATGCCGATGCCGACGAGAGCGCCCATCGCGGTGCTCAGGCTCACGAAGGCCGAAGCGGGTCCGCGACGGTCACGCGGAAGCTGGTCGGCGATGAGCGCCGTGGTGACCACACCCGTGGCGACGAAGCCCAGGGTGATCAGGAGGTGAGCTGCGACGAACAACGGCACGTTGGGGGCCGCGATGAGCAGAGCCCCGCCCGCGAGGAACGCCGCGAGGGCGACGAGGAGGAAGGGGCGACGGCGCCCGAAGCGCGAGCGCGAACGGTCGCTGAGCGCGCCGAGCACGGGGAGGGCGACGAGCGTCAGGATGCCGGCGATGGCGCTCGAGACGGAGATGATCGTCGTCGCGGCGGCGGCATCGAGGGCGGTCGCCTTGAGCGTCAGTGTGAGCAGGGCAGCCGACATCTGGGCGGCGCCCGCGCCGACGGCGGCGAGCACGAGGAAGAACACGAAACCGCGGCGCGGTGACGCCTCACGGCGGAACGCTTCGGTGGGGGTGGGCTCGTCGCCGCGGACGGGTTTGGGGGCGCCGGCCGACATGGCGGGCGGTTCTGCGGAGAGGGTCATTTCGTGGCTCCTTTGCCGTGGACGGGTGTCCGGTGTCGTCGTCGATCACCCGGGTGAGTCGGGATGCGAGGACGGTAACACCGAAAATATGAAAGGTGCAATATTTTCGGCGAAAACTGTTACGGTGACTCCATGTCCGGACCACGGGGCCCCTACCGCAAGAGCGCGGAACGGCAATCGCAGATCCTCGACGCCGCCTTCCAGGTGTTCTCCCGATCCGGGTACAGCGCCAGCTCGGTGAACGAGATCGCCGCCGCCGTGGGCGTCACGCAGACCGCCGTCCTGCACCATTTCTCGGGCGGCAAGATCGCCCTCTTGCGCGCCGTCCTCGAACAGCGCGACCGCAGTGCCGAGCTCGAACTCGAGGGACTCGACGGTCGACGATTCCTGACCGAGCTGCTCGAGATCTCACGTCAGCAGGTGGGTCAGCGCGGCGTCGTACAGCTGTACACGATGCTCGCGGCCGAGGCCGTCGATCCGGCGCATCCCGCCCACGACTACTTCGCGCAGCGGTTCCTGCGCATCGCCGACGCCGTCGAGGCAGCTTTCCGCGCGGTCGGCGACGAGGGCGGCCTGCGCCCGGGTGTCGACCCGCGCCGTGCCGCGCTGTCGACGATGGCCTCCGTCGAAGGCGCGCAGCTCTTGTGGCTCAGCGGCCTCGACATCGACTTCGTCGAAGAGAGCCGCCGCACGATCAACGGCTTCCTCGTCGACCCGATCTGATCCCTCTCCCCTCACACTTCGCGAAGGAGCGACATGAGCGTTCGCGTGCGCCCGGTGACGATCGAGCATCACCGCCACCCCCTCGGTATCGGCGAGAGCCGACCCCGCCTCTCGTGGGTGACCGACACCGTCGAGGCGGGGTGGACCCAACAGGCCTACGAGCTCGAGCTCTTCAGCGACGACGATCCGGATGCCGTGTCGTCAGGCCGCGTCGAGTCGATCGAGTCGGTGCTCGTCGCGTGGCCGTGGGAACCGCTCGAGAGCCGTGCCCGCGCCCGAGTGCGCGTGCGCGTGTGGGGTTCCGACGAGGGCCCCTCCGCGTGGAGCGAACCGACCGCCCTCGAGACGGGCCTGCTCGACTCGGAGCTGTGGATTGCCCGCGCCGTCGCGCCACTCGTCGACGAACCCGGCGACGACGGCGAGCCCGCTTTCCTGCTGCGCGGCCACGTCCACCTCGACTCCCCCGTCGTGCGGGCGCGGCTGCGAGCCACCGCGCACGGCGTCATGACGCTGAGCATCAACGGACGCCCGGTCGGAGACGATGTGCTGCACCCCGGGTGGACGAGCTACCACCGGCGCCTGCGCTACCGCACGTGGGACGTCACCGACCTCGTGAACACCGGCGATAACGTCGTCGGCGTGCACCTCGCCGACGGCTGGTGGCGCGGATTCCTCGGGTTCGCCGGCCTCCGCGACGTCTACGGCTCGCGCACGGCCGCCTTCGTTCAGCTCGAGACCGAGCACGCCGATGGAACGCTCCGCGTCACCGGCTCCGACGAGACCTGGCGGTGGACCGCGGGAGCGGTCACCCGCGCCGACCTCTACATGGGCGAGACCTTCGACGCCCGCCGAGACATCGCCGGGTGGGATACGCCCGCGGTCTCGGCGGAGACCTGGGCGCCCGTCGAGCTCGTCGACCTCGACACCGCCGCGCTCGTCGCCCCGACCGGTCCGCCCGTCGTGCGCGCGGACGCGATCCGGCCGGTCGAGATCTCGACCTCTCCGAGCGGCAGGACGCTCGTCGACTTCGGTCAGAACCTCGTCGGTCGCCTGCGCCTCCGCGTACCTGCGGCGCCCGCCGGCACGACCGTACGGGTGCGGCACGCGGAGGTGCTCGAGAACGGCGAGCTCGGGGTGCGACCGCTGCGCCGAGCGAGAGCCACCGACGAGTTCATCAGCGCGGGCGCGGCTCGCGAGTGGGAGCCGTCGTTCACGCTCCACGGGTTCCGTTACGCCGAGGTCGAGGGATGGCCGGGCGAGCTCACGGTCGACGATCTCGAAGCCGTCGTGATCCACACCGACCTGCGTCGGGTCGGGGAGTTCGCGGCATCCGATCCCCTCCTCGACCGACTGCACGAGAACGTCGTGTGGGGCATGCGAGGCAACTTCGTCGATGTGCCCACGGACTGTCCGCAGCGCGACGAGCGCCTGGGGTGGACGGGCGACCTGCAGGTCTTCGCCCCCGCCGCGTCGTACCTGTACGACACCGCCGGCATGCTCACCGGCTGGCTCGCCGACCTCGCGGCCGATCAGCACCCCGACGGCAATGTGCCCGTGTACGTCCCGTGGGCCGACGTCGACCCGCACCTGCCCCCGCTCGGCGCCGAGGCAGGGTGGGGCGACGCGGCGACCGTCGTGCCGTGGGTGCTGTACGAGAGGTACGGCGACGAGGGCATCGTCGACGCGCAGTGGGCCTCGATGACAGCCTGGGTCGATGCTTTCGCGCGGCGCGCGGGCACGGAACTCGACTTCGCGAGCGGTGGCTTCTCGTTCGGCGACTGGCTGGATGCCGCTGCCCCCGACGATGCTCCGTGGGCGGCGCGCCTGCCCTGGCAGGCGGTGGCGACCGCATACCTCGCACGGTCCGCGCGAATCGTGCGCGATGCGGCGCGACTGCGCGGCGACGCCGAGGCCGAGCTCCGCTACGGCGCCCTGGCGGATCACGCTGCCGAGCGGTATCGCACGGAATTCGTCACCCCGTCGGGACGGGCCGCCTTCCCCTCGCAGACGGCGTACGCCCTCGGCATCCGGTTCGATCTGCTCTCCCCCACCCAGCTCAGCCACGCCGGCGAGCTGCTCGCCGCGCAGGTGGCCGCCGACGGGTTCCGCATCGGGTCGGGCTTTCTCGGCACGCCGCTCGTGTGCGACGCCCTCGTCGACACGGCACAGGATGCCACCGCGTGGAAGCTTCTGCTGCAGCGGGAGTGCCCGTCATGGCTGTACGCGGTGACGATGGGCGCGACCACGATCTGGGAGCGTTGGAACTCGATGCTCCCCGACGGATCGATCAACCCGGGCGACATGACCTCGTTCAACCACTATGCGTTCGGGGCCGTCGCTGACTTCCTGCACCGCCGCGTCGCGGGACTCGCGCCGGCTGCTGCGGGGTATCGGCGCCTTCTCGTCGCCCCCGTCCCGACCCCCGAGCTGGAGTGGGTACGGGCCTCGCACGACACGCCCTACGGGCGTGCGGCGATCTCGTGGACGCTCGAGGACGGGACGTTCTCGCTCGAGCTCGCGGTCCCGGCGTCGTCGACCGCCGAGATCCACCTCCCCGACGGGTCGGAGCCGTTCGAGGTCGCCACCGGCGTGCACCGTTTCAGGTGTCGGTGGGAGCAGGGAGCGGTCGCTCAGGCGGCAGCGGCGTTCGCGCACGATCCGGCCTGACGCCCCCGGCGGCTCCTCGCCGCGCCACGTCTTCGGCGACTCGCTCGAGGAGCACCGTCTCGGGCCGGGCCGGGCTCTCGGCGCGGATGGCGAGGACTTCCGCCGGGGCGATGTCGTCGATCTCGATGTAGGCCAGGCCGGCGCGCCCGTAGTGGGTCGCCGCCGACGCGGTCGCGATGTTGACCCCGACGCCCGCGACGCAGAACTCCATGAGCCCCTCGACCCCGTCGGCGACGGCGGTGACGCGCGGCGTCGACCCGTCGGGCCGGGGGTCGACGAGCCACCACGCCCGTGCCGCGTTGCGGGCGGTGACCGGCACGACGAACCCGAGATCGTTCGTCTCGTCGATCGACACGTGCGAGCGCGCGGCGAGCGGGTGGTCGTCGCGAAGGACCAGGACCCGGGGCTCGGTGGCCAACGTCGTGCTCACCAGGCGGGGGTTCTCAGGCGCCGGGCCGAGTGTGAGGGCGAGGTCGACGCTCCCATCGATCACGGCTCGTTCCACCTCGGCGAACCCCAGGCTGCGGAGTTCCAGACGCAGCTCCGGATGCCGCTGCAGCGTCTCCGCGATGATGTCGCTGGTCAGCGGGCCGGCGCCCGTCGCGACGATGCCGACCTTCAGCGGAGCCGAAGGTTCCGCTTGGGCACGCACCCACGTCTCGACGCCCGCATGAGCGGCGACGACGTTGCGCGCGAGCGGAATGAGTTCGAGCCCCGCCGGGGTCAGGTGCACGGCGCGCGGGCTGCGGACGAACAGACGCTGCCCCACCTGCGCCTCGAGACGGGCGATCTGCTGGCTGAGCGAGGGAGGGCTGATGTGCAGCTTCTCGGCGGTTCGGGCGAAGTGCAACTCGTCCGCGAGCGCGACGAAGTACGTGAGCGCGGCCGCCGAGATGTCCATGTCTTCACGCTAACGCCCGACCGACGTTAGGCACAGCCTCATGCGCGTTCGTCAGGTCGTACTGGTGAACGGGCGCGCGCGCCCGCACAGTGGGAGGGTCCGACGACGTACCCCGGAGGTTTCCCATGTCGCTCAGCGCCCTGCCCACCCAGCCCGCTCCGTACTTCCTCGGGGCCGCCGAGGGCGACAAGCTCGTGATGTTCGACCAGCTGTTCACCCTGCTGGCGACGGCGGCTCAGACCGAGCGTGAGTTCGATTCGTTCCTGACCGAGGGACGCCCCGGTCAGCCCGTGCCCGCGCACTTCCACGCCCTCACCCACGAGACCTTCTTCGTGCTCGAAGGTGCGATCCGACTCTGGGTCGACGACCAGAACGGTCACCGCGAGACCCGCATCCTCGAGGCCGGCGACTTCGGCTACGTGCCCAAGAACACGATCCACTCATACCGCATCGAACGCACCGGCAAGGTCTTCGGCGTGACGTCCGGCGGGTTCAGTGACTTCTTCCGCGCCGTGGGCCGCCCCACCGACACCGCCGGCATCCCCGAGCCCGCCGACTTCCACATCCCCGACTTCGCCGTCATGGCGGCCGAAGGAGCGCGGCACGACGTCAACTTCGTCGCCGGATACGAGTTGTTCGACTGAGCCCGTGGCATCCGAAACTCCGCGCGTCGACCGCGATCTCGTCTTCGCGACCGTCCCCGGCTTCCGCCCACTGACCCTCGACCTGCATCGCCCCGAGGGCCCGGGCCCCTTTCCCGTCGTGGTGTTCGTCCACGGCGGCGGGTGGATGGTCGGCAGTCGGCGCACGTTCTGCTTCTTCCCCGCCGACGAGACGTTCGGACGCCTCGTCGCCGAGGGCTGGGCGGTCGCCTCGGTCGACTACCGCCTCTCGGGCGAGGCGGTGTTCCCCGCGCCGCTCGACGACGTGCGCGCGGCGTTGCAGTGGGTGATCGCCGAGGCGTCGACCTACGACCTCGACCCCGACGCCGTCGCGGTGTGGGGAGAATCGGCCGGCGGGCAGCTCGCCGCCCTGCTCGCGCTCGACCCCGGCACCGCCGTCCGCGCGGCCGTCGACTGGTACGGGCCGAGCGACCTCGCCGACGTTCCTCCCGCCCCGACCCCGGCCGGTCCTCCGAGCCGCGAGGCGCGCCTCCTGGGCGTCGAGCCGACGGACGATCCGGATGCCACCCGCGCGGCCTCTCCTCTGCATCACGCGCACGCGGGGGCACCGCCGTTCCTGCTGGCCCACGGTCTCGACGACCGGGCGATCCCGCACCGGCACAGCGAGCGCCTCGCCGCCGCCCTGCGCGACGCGGGCGTCGAGGTCGAGCTCCAGCTCGTTCCCGGCGCCGGGCACATCTGGTCGGGACTCGACGACAGCGCGACGGTGATGGACCCGGCCGTGGCGTTCCTACACCGCGTGTTGGGCCGCCCGAGACGATGACCGGTGCGTCCCCGCCCAGCGTCCACGTCCGCGCCGCGTTGACCTGGTGCGCGATCTTCCCGCTCGTGACCCTGGGGTCGCTCGCCCTCGAGCCGATCGCCGGAGGCTGGCATCCGGTCCTGCGGACGTTCGTGCTCACCCTCGTCGTCGTGCCGCTCGCCGTCTACGTGGTGGTCCCGCAACTGCTGCGTGCGCAGGGAGCGTGGGCGCGACGACGTGCTCGGGGCGATGCGGGCTGACGCCTCTCGCCCACGTTCGAGAACCTGCCAGTGCCCGACCACGTCGCGGTCGACCCCGTGTGGCCGCTCGGCGACAGCGCTCCCCTCGCGTACACCGCCCTGCCGCACGCGGCCGCGACGTACCAGGTCGATTCTGCTCGGCCCCTGCACTCCTCGTGCACGGGCCTCGACCCGCGGCTCGTGTACGGCGACCTCCTCGCGCGCCTGCGTCTCGCACGGCGCAACCGCTGAGCGCCGACGACGCCGACGACGAACCCCCGGCACCCGAGAGGGCGCCGGGGGTTCTGTGCGACAGCGTCAGACGTGCGCCTCGACCCCCTGACCCGCGACCGGAACCAGCCGCGTGAGCTGCGTGACGTGGCGAGGCTCGAGCTCGGCGAGCGACGAGACGCCGAGCAGCGTCATCGTGCGCTCGATCTCGCTGCGCAGGATCGCGATGGTGCGGTCGACGCCCTGACGCCCGCCGGCCATGAGGCCGTAGAGGTACGCGCGGCCGATGAGCGTGAACTTCGCCCCCAGGGCGATGGATGCCACGATGTCGGCGCCGTTCATGATGCCGGTGTCGACCATGACGGTGGCGTCCTTGCCCACCTCGCGCACGACGTGCGGCAATAGGCGGAACGGGATCGGGGCGCGGTCGAGCTGACGCCCGCCGTGGTTCGAGAGCACGATGCCGTCGACGCCGAGGTCGACCAGGCGCGCGGCATCCTGGACGTTCTGCACGCCCTTCACCACGAGCTTCCCCGGCCACATGCCGCGGATGACATCGAGGTCCTCGTAGCTGATCGTCGGGTCCATCGCCGCGTTCAGCAGTTCACCGACGGTCCCGCCGGTCGTACTGAGCGAGGCGAACTCGAGCTTGGGCGTGGTGAGGAAGTCGATCCACCACCAGGGGCGCGGGATCGCGTTGACGATCGTGCCGACGGTCAGCTGCGGCGGGATCGAGAAACCGTTGCGCTTGTCGCGCAGACGGGCGCCGGCGATCGGGGTGTCGACCGTGAACTGCAGCGTGTCGAAACCGGCCTTGGCCGCACGCTCGACGAGGCCGTAGGAGATCTCGCGCTGCTTCATCACGTACAGCTGGAACCAGTTGCGACCGACCGGGTTCGCGGCCTTCACGCCCTCGATCGAGGTCGTCCCGAGCGTCGACAGGGTGAACGGAATGCCGGCAGCCGCCGCCGCGGAGGCGCCCGCCGTCTCGCCCTCGGTCTGCATCAGCCGCGTGAAGCCGGTGGGCGCGATGCCGAAAGGCAGGGCCGAGGGGCCGCCGAGGATCTCGCACGACGTGTCGACCTCGTTCGCGGGACGCAGGATGTCGGGGTGGAACTCGACGTCCTCGAACGCGCGGCGTGCGCGATCGAGCGACAGCTCGCCCTCGGCGGCGCCGTCGGTGTAGTCGAAGGCCGCCTTGGGAGTGCGCCGCTTCGCGATCGTGCGGAGGTCGTTGATCGTCAGCGCCGCGTCCAGGCGACGCTTACGCGCGTCGAGCTCGGGCTTCTTGAACTGCATGAGCTCGAGGAGCTCGCCGACTTTGGGGAGCTGTCGCTGCACCATGGGTGTCTCGCTTTCGTGTGGTCTGACCACAGCATAGGGCCTGACGGGGTGCCCGCGGGCCGGGTTTTCAGGAGCGGGGATCGAATCTCACCGCGGGGAAGGCGGATGCCACGCGGACGCGCAGATCCTCGAGGGACGCGTCGGTCCCGAAGCAGCCGAGGGCACGCGCCTGGACGAGGACGTTGCCGAGAGCCGTCGCCTCGACCGGCCCCGCGAGGACCGGCAGTCCGCTGCGATCCGCCGTCGCCTGGCACAGCAGCGCGTTGAGCGCGCCACCACCGACGAGGTGCACCACGTCGATCTCGCGCCCCGCGAGCTCGCCCGCCGTGCGCAGCGTCCGCGCGAAGGCATTGGCGATGCTCTCGACGATGACCCGCGCGAAGGCTGCCCGCTCGTCGGGGCCGGGTTCCGGCATCCCGAGCAGGGCCGCGATGCGCGCCGGCATGTCGCCCGGAGCGGCGAGCGAAGCGTCGTCGGCGTCGAACAGCCGTTCGGGCACCGGCTCCGCCGAGGCGGCGGCCAGCAGCGCGGGCAAGTCGACCGGCGCGCCATCGCGCTCCGACCACGCGCGCACCGTCTCGCTCAGCAGCCAGAGCCCGGTGACGTTGTGGAGGAATCGCACGCGCCCGTCGACGCCGCCCTCGTTCGTGAAGTTCGCCGTGCGGGCGGCATCCGTCACGATCGGCTCCGCGACCTCGAGCCCCACGAGACCCCAGGTGCCGCACGAGATGTAAGCCGCGTCGGGCGATGAGAGCGGAACCGCCACGATCGCCGACGCCGTGTCGTGCGAGCCGACCGCGATCACCGGGACATCGCTCAGCCCCCGCGCGCGCCCGATGGTCTCCCCGGGATCGACCAGCGGCGGCAGGACACGCGGAGGGATGCCGAGCGCCTCGGCGAGCGCGAGATCCCACTGCCGCGTGCGCGCGTCGAGGAGTCCCGTGGTCGAGGCGTTCGTGCGTTCGGCGACGCGCCGCCCGGTGAGCCGCTCCGCGAGGAGGTCGGGGATGAGCAGGCTCGTCTCCGCCTCGGCCACGAAGGCGTCGGCCGCGTACTGGTACACCGTGTTGAACGGCAGGAACTGCAGACCGTTGCGACGGTACAACTCCTCGAACGGGACGATGCCGTGCACCGCGTCGACCCCGCGCGCCGTGCGTTCGTCGCGGTAGTGGAACGGCTCGGCGACGAGCCCTCCGTCGCGCGAGAGGAGCCCGTAGTCCACGGCCCACGAGTCGATGCCGACGCTCTCGATGCCGGGTTCGCGACGGAGCGCCTCGGCGAGGCCCTCGCGGACGTGATTCCAGAGCGCCTCGACGTCCCAGTGCCAGCCGTCGGCCCGCTCGACCGGTCCGTTCGGGAAACGGGCGACCTGCTCGAGTTCGAGCACGTCGTCGCCGACGCGTCCGATCATCACGCGACCGCTCGTGGCGCCGAGGTCGACGGCCGCGACGGCGCGGACGGCGCCGGGCACGGCTGCGGCACCCGGTTCGGCGGCGCCGGGGTCGGCCGCCGCGGCGCCCGACGACGCCCCGCTCATCGCAGGAACGCCGCGGCGACGCCCGAGTCCACCGGGATGTGCAGGCCGGTCGTGCGCGAGAGCTCGGGGCCGGTGAGCACGTACACCGCGTCGGCGACGTTCTCGGGCACGACCTCGCGCTTGAGGATCGTGCGGTTGGCGTAGAACTGGCCGAGATCCTTCTCGTCGACGCCGTACGTCGCGGCGCGGTTGGCGCCCCACCCGGCGGCGAAGATGCCCGAGCCGCGCACGACGCCGTCTGGGTTGATGCCGTTCACGCGCACGCCGTGCTCGCCGAGCTCGACCGCGAGCAGACGCACCTGGTGCGCTTGGTCGGCCTTCGTCGCCGAGTACGCGATGTTGTTCGGGCCCGCGAACACGGAGTTCTTCGACGAGATGTAGATGACATCTCCGCCCATCCCCTGCTCGATGAGCGCCTTGGCCGCGGCCTTCGACACGAGGAACGAGCCCTTCGCCATGACGTCGTGCTGCAGGTCCCAGTCCTTCTCCGTGGTCTCGAGCAGCGGCTTCGACAGCGAGAGTCCGGCGTTGTTGACGACGAGGTCGATGCCGCCGAACGCCAGGAGCGTCGCGTCGATCGCGGCCTGCACGCCCTCGGCATCCGCGACGTTCGCCGCGACGCCGATTGCGACGTCGGTGCCGCCCAGCTCGGCGGCCGCGGCCTGCGCCTTTGCGAGGTCGAGGTCGGCGACGACGACGCACGCCCCCTCCGCGGCGAGGCGGGTCGCGATGGCCTTGCCGATTCCGGATGCCGCCCCCGTGACGAACGCGATGCGTCCCTGGTGCGTCTTGGGCTTCGGCATGCGCTGGAGCTTCGCCTCCTCGAGCGCCCAGTATTCGATGCGGAACTTCTCGGCATCCGAGATCGGCGCGTAGGTCGAGAGGGCCTCGGCGCCGCGCATGACGTTGATCGCGTTGACGTAGAACTCGCCCGCCACGCGCGCGGTCTGCTTGTTCGCGCCGTACGAGAACATGCCGACGCCCGGCACGAGCACGATGAGCGGGTCGGCGCCGCGGATCGCGGGGCTATCGGCATCCGCGTGCGCGTCGTAGTACGCCTGGTAGTCGGCGCGGTACTCCGCGTGCAGTTCCTTGAGGCGCGCGATCGCGTCCTCCACCGAGGCGTCGGCGGGGAGGTCGAGGATCAGCGGCTTGACCTTGGTGCGCAGGAAGTGATCGGGGCAGCTCGTGCCGAGCGCGGCGAGGGCGGGTGCCTTCTCGGATGCCAGGAAGTCGAGCACCACGTCGGAATCGGTGAAGTGCCCGACCATGGGCTTGTCGGTGGAGGCGAGGCCGCGGATCGTCGGGGCGAGCGCCGCCGCCTTGGCCCGACGCGCATCCTCCGGCAGGGCGGCGAAGCCATCGCGCACCCCGCCGAACGGCTCGGCCGCGCCGTGCTCGTCGATGTAGGCCTGCGCGGTGTCGATGATCCAGAGGCTGTTGCGCTCGGCTTCCTCGGAGGTGTCGCCCCACGCCGTGATGCCGTGGCCGCCCAGGATCGTGCCGATCGCCTGCGGGTTCTTCTCCTTGATCGCCGCGATGTCAAGCCCCAGCTGGAACCCGGGACGACGCCACGGCACCCACACGACCTTGTCGCCGAAGATCTTCTCCGTCAGCTCCTCGCCGTCGGCCGCGGTCGCGATCGCGATGCCCGCGTCGGGGTGCAGGTGGTCGACGTGCGCGGCATCCACGAGTCCGTGCATCGCGGTGTCGATCGAAGGCGCCGCACCGCCCTTGCCGTGGAGGCAGTAGTCGAAGGCGGCGACCATCTCGTCTTCGCGCTCGATGCCGGGGTAGACGTCGACGAGCGCGCGCATGCGGTCGAGCCGCAGCACCGCGAGCCCCTTCTCGGTCAGGGTGCCGAGGTCGCCGCCGGATCCCTTCACCCACAGCAGCTCCACCGGCTCGCCGGTGACGGGGTCGATGTCGGTGCCCTTGGCGGACGTATTGCCGCCGGCGTAGTTGGTGACCTTGGGGTCGGAGCCGAGGCGGTTGCTGCGCGCGACGAGGTCGGCGGCGGTGGAGCTGGCCATGAGAGGTGTCCTCCTGGGAGAGAGCGATCAGAGGTTCGGGGGTACCGGCGTGGACAGGGGCACGTTCGCGCCGTAGCGCTCCCGCTCGATCTCATCGAGCGACTTGCCCTCGGTCTTCGGCGCCCAGACGGTGCCGATGAGCATCGCCGCCACGAGCAGAGCGAGGATGATGAGCCCGAGCACGGCCAGTCCGGTCTGGGCGAGCAGGATGGGGAAGACGAGGCTCAGCAGGCCCACCATCACGCGGGCGAGCATGAACAGCACGCCCTGCGCACTGGCCCGGTAGCGGGTGGCGAACAGCTCGGCTGTCCACAGTCCGTAGAACGCCTGCGCGCCGAGGCCCGCAGAGACACCCCACGCCACCGCGAAGAACAGCAACGAGCCGATTCCCGGCGGAGCGTAGATGAGCACCGCCCAGGCGACGACGCCGAGCGCCGCTCCCCCGAAGTAGAGCCAGCGACGCTTCACCCGGTCGCCGTACCGCATGAAGCCGAAGTATGTGGCGGCGGCCGTCAGCGTCCAGACGAGGACCTGCAGGAGGTTCTGCTGCACGGGATCGTGCAGCCCCGACGCGTCGTAGACGCGCGGCTGGAAGATGCCGGCCTGCCCGGCGACCGTGTTCCACAGGCCGTAGACCCCGAGCAGGAACAGCAGGGCGGTCCAGTTCTTCCGCTCCCGCAGGAGCCCCGCGAGGCCGCTGAAGAACGAGATCCGCTCCCCCGCGCTCGTCGCGGCCGCGCGCTGCTCCTTCCATCGGCGAGACTCCGGCAAGCCGCGGCGCACCCACCACGTGACGGCGGCGATGACGAAGAGGTGGAGGAAGATCAGTCGCGATCCCCACAGGCCGAGGGGTGCGACCACCACAGCGAGGAGGAAGCCGACGGCCGGCCCGATCGACCAGGCCAACTGGGCCGTGCCGACGTGCGCCGCGCGGTGCTCACTGGGAGCTTCTTCGGCGATGTAGGTCCAGGATGCCGGCACCCCGGCGCCGACGGCGATGCCCATGAGGATCACACCCGCGAGCAGCATCCCGACATTCGCCGAGAACGTCACCAGCAGGGCGCCGAGCATGAACACGATGAGGTCGTACGTGTAGATGAACTTCCGACCCAGGCGGTCGCACAGCGGACCGCCGATCGCGGCGCCGATGGCCGAGCCGAACGCGTTGGCCGACAGGGCAGCGATGACGCCGACAACGCCGTCGTCGAAGCCGAACGACTCCTGCCAGAGGGTCAGGCTCGTGGCGAGCGCGATGATGGCGCCCGCCTCGATGTAGTTCGACATGGCGACCGCGATGGTGGCCTTCCACGCCGACAGCGGACGCTTCGTGTTCGTCGTCGTCATCACGCGCCCCAGCCCGCCTGCGTGCCGCCGACGCGCTCGGCGGCGATGCGGGGCAGGTAGCCGGATGCCGCGAACGCAGCCATCGGGTCGGCAGGGAGGCCCCGCGACTCGCGCCACTCGGCGAGCGCGGGACGTACGTCGGTGTAGAAGGCGTCCATCAGCACCGCGTTGGCGCCGAGCACGTCGTTCGCCTGCTGCGCGGCATCCAGAGCGTCGCGGTCGAGGAGGAGCGCCCGCGCCGTCATCTCCTGGACGTTGAGCACCGAGCGGATCTGCCCGGGGATCTTGTCCTCGATGTTGTGGCACTGGTCGAGCATGAAGGCCACGTCGGGGTTGTTGAGGCCCCCGCCGCGCACGACCTCGACGAGGATGCGGAACAGCTGGAACGGGTCAGCCGCGCCCACAATGAGGTCGTCGTCGGCGTAGAAGCGCGAGTTGAAGTCGAACGAGCCGAGCTTTCCGAGACGCAGGAGCTGCATGACGATGAACTCGATGTTGGTGCCGGGCGCGTGGTGGCCCGTGTCGAGGCACACCATCGCCTTGTCGCCGAGAGAGGCGACCTGCGCGTACGAGGTACCCCAGTCGGGAACGTCGGTGTGGTAAAACGACGGCTCGAAGAACTTGTACTCGAGCACGAGACGCTGGTCGTCGCCGAGGCGCTCGTAGATCTGCTGCAGCGAGTCCTGCAGGCGGTCCTGACGCCCGCGCATGTCGTTCTGGCCGGGGTAGTTCGAGCCCTCGGCGAGCCAGATCTTCAGGTCGCGCGAGCCCGTGGCATCCATCACGTCGATGCACTCGAGGTGGTGGTCGATGGCCTTGCGGCGGATGCGCTCGTCGTGGTGCGTGAGGGCGCCGAACTTGTAGTCCTCGTCCTGGAAGGTGTTCGAGTTGACTGTGCCGAGCTTCACACCGAGGTCTTCCGCGTGGCGGCGGAGCGCCGTGTAGTCGTCGACGAGGTCCCACGGGATGTGCAGGGCAACCGTGGGGGCGAGAGCGGTCAGGCGGTTGACCTCGGCGGCATCCGCGATCTTTTCGAACGGGTCGCGCGGGGTCCCGGCGGTGGGGAACACACGGAAGCGGGTTCCGGAGTTGCCGAACGCCCACGAGGGGAGCTCGATGGCCTGGGCTTCGAGGGCCGAGAGGATCTCGGGAGACAACGTCGTCATGAGCGGGTGCTTTCGGTCGGGGCGGATGCCGGGGACTCGGCGTCGGCGGAAGGGACGGATGCCGCGGGCGTGGCCTCCGCGAGCTGGTCGGCGAGGTGGAACACCTCGGTGAGGGGGGTCGCGGCCTGGTCGGGCCGACTCTCGAGTCCGATGAAGAAGGCGGACATCTCGTCTTCCCACTTCGCGGCGATGGGCGAAGCAGCGAGATACGCCTGCGCTGCGGCATCGTCGTCGGTCTCGTAGTAGCCGATGAGCCGGCCGCCCTCGCCGAGGAACAGGGAGTAGTTGCGGCGCCCGGCGGCGGCGATCTCTTCGAGCATCTCCGCGCGCACCGGCGTGTGACGCGCGACGTACTCGTCGACCAGGTCGGGCCAGATACGGAGTTCGAAGCAGACGCGCGTGGTCTGTGCGGACATGACGGAGTTCTCTTCCTCGAGAAATGAATCGTTTCACGACACGGTAGCACGATGCTCCGACGCGTGCGATATCGTCGTCGGATCATGGCGGTCAAAATCAAAGACGTCGCCGCGCACGCCGGCGTCTCCGTGGGAACCGTCTCGAATGTGCTCAACGCCCGCGACACGGTGTCCCCTGGAGTCGTCGAGCGTGTCCGCGCCTCGATCGACGCCCTCGGCTACGTGCGCAACGACGCCGCGCGCCAGCTGCGCGCCGGCCGGAGCCGCGCGATCGCGCTGATCGTGCTCGATGTCGGCAACCCGTTCTTCGCCGCCGTCGCCCGCGGTGCCGAAGCTCGCGCCGCCGCCGACGGGTACGTCGTCCTCCTCGGATCCAGCGGGGCCGACACCGACCAGGAACGCCTCTACCTCGACCAGTTCCGCGAGCAGCGGGTCGCGGGGGTTCTCCTCACCCCGGCCGACGCCCCCGGAGACGCGGTGGAGCACCTCGCAGCTGCCGGCATCCCGGTCGTCCTCGTCGACGAGCAGACCACCCGAGACGACGTCTGCACCGTGTCGGTCGACGACGTCGAAGGCGGCCACCTCGCGGTCGCGCACCTTCTCGCGCAGGGGCGTCGACGCATCGCCTTCGTGGCCGGCCCGCTCAGCACCCGGCAGGTCGCCGACCGTCTCGCGGGGGCCCGTCGCGCGGTCGTCGAGGTCGACGGCGCGTCCCTCGAGGTCATCGAGACGGATGCCATGACCGTCCTCGCCGGGCGCGCCGCCGGCGAGCGACTGCGCGAACGCGACGACCGACCGGACGCGGTGTTCGCCGCCAACGACCTGCTGGCCGTGGGTGTCCTGCAGGCGTTGACGATGCTCGGCGACATCCGCGTGCCCGACGACATCGCGCTCGTCGGCTACGACGACATCGACTTCGCCGCCGCGACCGTGGTGCCCCTCACCTCGGTCCGCCAGCCCGCCGAGACCCTGGGCTCGACCGCCGTCGACCTGCTGCTGCGCCAGCTCGACGGCGGCGTCGATCCGGAAGGACAGCAGGTGCGGTTCCAGCCGGAGCTGGTCGTGCGGGCGTCGAGCGGGTAGAGCTCTGCTCTCGCTCGGCGCTCCGATCCTGGCGACGCGCGCCGTTCACACCGGCACCCGACGCGTGGCCCCGCATGATCCCCGCCCCCTCCGGTGACTTGCGCCATACGCACGCGACGGGAGCCGCCGAGCGAGCATATGCCGCAAGTCACGGATGGCAGGACGCTCACGCCGCGGGACGGCGCAGGCAGCGCGCACCCCTCAGTGCGCCGGCACCCCCTCCACACCCTCGGCCGGCTTCGGCGTCCGCACGAACACCGCGAGCACGATCACGGCGATCGACAGGCACGCCGCGAGGAAGAACGCGGAATGGATGCCGGTGGCCGTGGCATCCACGACACTCGCTCCCCCGCTCACCGCCGACGCGGCACCGACCGTCATCAGCGTCACGAACACCGCCGTGCCCGCCGCTCCCGCGAGCTGCTGAACGGTCGAGACGATCGCCGAGCCGTGCGGGTAGAGCTCGCGCGGCAGTGAGCCGAGCGCCGAGGTCATGAGCGGAGTGAACATGAAGGCCAGGCCCAGGCTCAGCACGCAGTGCACGGCGATGACGAATCCGGCGGCCGTCTCGGTGGAGAGGGTCGCGAAGCCCCACAGCCCGAGGCTCGCGATGATCGCGCCGGGCAGCACGAGCGGGCGCGCGCCGAAGCGGTCGAAGAGGTTGCCGACGAGCGGCGCCATGAGCCCCATGAGCAGACCACCGGGGAGCAGGAGCAGCCCGGTCTGCAGGGTTCCGAGGCCCAGGACGTTCTGCAGATAGATCGGCAGGAGGATCAGGACGCCGAAGAGCATCGTCATCGCCACGACGACGAGGATCACCGCGAGGGTGAACGACGAGTGCCGGAAGACTCCGAGGTTGAGCAGGACGCGATCGGTCGAGCCGAGCCGCAGCTGACGGACGACGAAGACCGCGAGGGCGACCACGCCCACGACCAGCGGGATCCAGACCGGCACGATCGCGTGCCCGCTGGCCGCTTCGCCGATGCTCGACAGACCGAAGATGAGACCGCCGAAGGCGAGCGCCGAGAGCACCACCGAGATCACGTCGAGCGTCACGCGTCGCGTCTCCGTGAGATTGCGCACCCACCGGGCGCCGAGCGCGATCGCGACGAGGGCGATCGGGACCATCACCATGAACATGCCGCGCCACGGGAAGACCGAGAGGATCAGGCCCGACACGGTGGGCCCGATGGCCGGGGCGACCGAGATGACGATCGAGATGAGCCCCATCATTCGTCCGCGCCGGTGGGCCGGCACGACGTTCAGCACGGTCGTGAACAGCAGCGGCAGCATGATCGCGGTGCCGCACGCCTGCACGATGCGCCCCACCAACAGCACGCCGAAACCGGGCGCGAACGACGCGATCACGGTGCCCAGGGTGAACAGGCCCATCGCCGTGAAGAACAGGGTCCGAAGCGGCAGGCGCTGGATGAGGAAGCCCGTCGTGGGGATCACGACCGCCATCGTCAGGAGGAACGCGGTGGTCAGCCACTGCGCCGTGGCGGCCGAGATGTCGAGCTCGCGCATGAGCTCGGGCAGGGCGACACCCATGACCGTCTCATTGAGGATGACGACGAACGCGGCGACGACCAGCAGCGCGATGACGGCGCCCGGGCGGACGGCAGGCTTTCCGGGTGGGGCAGCGGCGGGAACGGTTCCGGTGGCGACCATGAGCGACCAATCTGAGCAGTGACGGGCAAGTTGGCAGTTACTGCCAATAAGACATCGACTACTGTATCGGACATGAGCACCCCGGCAGCCCCCGTCGAGGGCCTGCGCGACCGCCGCCGTCGCGAGACCGCGGTGGAGATCTGCGCTGCCGCCCTCGATCTGTTCGAGGAGAAGGGCGTTTCCGGCACCACGGTCGACGAGATCGCCGCGCGCGCGGGCGTCTCCCCGCGCACGTTCTTCCGCCTGGCCGGCACGAAGGAAGACGCCGTCTTCGTCGACGACGGTCGCTTCGCCGACGCCCTCGCCGGGGTCGCCGAGGTCGGCGACGACATCGCAGCCCTGCTGACCGCGCTCCGTCAGGTGTTCGCGCGCGAGCTGGAGCTCCTGGATGCCGACGCCCGAGCGCGCGAGCGCTTCTTGCGCGTGCGTCGGCTCATCGCCCACGAGCCCGCGCTGCTCGGCGCTGCCGTCCGCCGAGAGGTCACCTCGGCCGACCGCTTCGTGCCCGAGATCGCCGAGCGGATCGGCCTCGCCGAACTCGACGTCCGCACGGCCCTGGGCATCGCCGGCCTCGAGATGAGGACGACCCTCGACGAGTGGGCCCGCCGCCACGACGTCGGCGAGACCGCCACCCTCGAGGATCTGCACCGCGAGGTGCAGGCGCGCCTGAGCCGCGCCGTCACGTCTCGCGCGTGATCGTCACCCTCACCTTGAGCTGGCTCTTGCCGGGACCGGCGTAGACACCGCGCAGCGGCGGGACGTCGTTGTAGTCGCGCCCGCGGCCGACGAGCACGTGACGATCACCGATCTCGATGTTGTTCGTCGGGTCGAAGCCCTGCCAGTCGCCCGCGAACCATTCGACCCACGCGTGCGACTCGCCTGTGACGGCCTCGCCGACCTCGGCCGAGGGCTTCGGGTGCAGGTAGCCCGAGATGTAGCGGGCCGGGATGCCGACTTCGCGCAAGGCCCCGATCGCGATGTGGGCGATGTCCTGGCAGACGCCCTTGCGCGCTTCCCACGCGTCCACGGCGGTCGAGTGCACGCCCGTCACACCCTGCATGTACTCGATCGCGTCGCCGATGGCCTCGGCGATGGCGTGGGCCGCCGGGCCCGGACGATCGTGCTGGGCGGCGATGGAACGCGCGAGCTCCACGACCTCGGGATGCGGCGCCGTGCGGCGCGTCTGCGTCAGCTGCTCGACCGTGGCCACCGATCCCGCCGCCTCGACGGCGAGCTGCTCCCACGTGATGTCGGCGTGCTCGATCGGGCGAGGCCGCACCTCGACGAGCGACCGTGCCGTGATCGTGAGGGCGGCGTGCGGGGAAAGGACGTCGAAGGCCGCGACACGCGTGCCGAAGTAGTCGACGTACTGGTTGACCGACGTCGAGGGTTCGATGTCGAGCGACGAGCTCAGCACGAACTGACTGTCGGTCGAGTGCGGCAGCATGCGCGCTTCGTTGTACGACGCCGACACGTCGCCGGGGTAGGCGAAGCCGGTCTGGTGCTCGATCCGCAGACGCTTCATCGCACGTTCCCTTCACCCTGGCGTCGCGCCAAGGGTCCCTGAGCCTGTCGAAGGGGTCCCTGAGCCTGTCGATGGGGTCCCTGAGCCTGTCGAAGGGTCATGAGATCTCTCCGATCCAGCTGGGCTCGGCCTGCGTCGGGAAGAAACGCGACCGGATCGCCTCCGACGCCTCCCGCGTCACCGTCTGCACGCGCTGCATGTGCTCGGGCAGGTCGGTGAGAACGTCACTGACCGGGCGGTACTCGAGGTCGTTGCGGATCTGGCCGAGCGCGCGCAGCACCGTGTTCGAGTGGCCGACGCGGTCGGCGCGGGGGTCGATCGCGCTCATACAGTCTTCGGCGCGCTGGATCGAGTAGATGATCGAGCGCGGGAACAGGCGGTCGAGCAGCAGGAACTCGGCCGCGTTGCGGGCGCTCGGCATCCCTCGATACGTACGCAGGTAGGCCTCGTACGCGCCGCACGAGCGGAGGATCGTCGTCCACGACGGACCGGACACCTCGGTGAGCGACCGCGTCGCAAGCAGCCGCGCGGTCATGTCGGTGCGCTCGATGCTGCGCCCGAGCGTGAAGAACTGCCAGGCCTCGTCGCGGTTCGTCGACGAGTCGACGATGCCGATCGCCAGGGCGGCGCGCTCTCGCACCCACTGGAAGAACTCGTGCACCTTCTCGGTCTGCAGACGCCGTGGCATCCGGGAGTTCGTGGTGTTGAGGATCTCCCACAGCTCGGTCGAGACGATCTCCCGCGCGCGGCGGGCGTTCTCGCGCGCCGCGGTGATCGAGTACGCGATGCTCGACGGATTCATGCGGTCCACGGCGAGGCGGGCCAGAACGTCGTCGCGGCGCACGGTGTCGACGTTCTCGGGCCAGGCCGACCCCATGACGCTGAGGAGCGACCGGCACGCGGTGTCCTCGTCGATCCAGGGGTCCTCGAGGAGGAGCTGCAGGTGGACGTCGAGGATGCGCGCGGTCCCGTCGCTGCGCTCGATGTACCGCCCGATCCAGAACAGGCTTTCTGCGATGCGGCTCAGCATGAGTCGGCCTCCCCCGTCTCCGAGCCCGCCGAGGACCCTGAGCCCGCCGAGGACCCTGAGCCCGTCGAAGGGTCCGGAACCCGTCGCTCGGCCTGTTGCTGCTGCTGCTCGGCCTGCGGACCGTGCTCGACGACCGCGTCCTGCTGCTGCTGTTCCTGCTGCTCTCGCCCGCCCGCGCGCGGGTCGCGGGGAGCGGTGGCGGGAGCCGGCTGACCGTCGTAGATGATCGGGATCGACTCGGTGACCGCCGCCTGATCGGCGACGAGGCCCGAAACACCGTTGCCCTGGCCGTACTCGACGTGCGAGGGGGCGGCGCCGCCGATCACCCACGTGTCCTTCGACCCGCCGCCCT
Source organism: Microbacterium sp. SORGH_AS_0969 (assembly GCF_030818255.1). Lineage (NCBI taxonomy): Bacteria > Bacillati > Actinomycetota > Actinomycetes > Micrococcales > Microbacteriaceae > Microbacterium > Microbacterium sp. SORGH_AS_0969. The sequence goes on along the minus strand of NZ_JAUTAG010000001.1, from coordinate 1,786,334 downwards.
GGCTCGAGTTCACGACGAGCTGCCCCTCGGGGAGGGCGACGCGCGTGAGCCCGCCGGGCAGCACCCAGATGTCGTCGCCGTCGTTCACGGCGAAGGGGCGCAGGTCGGCGTGCCGCGGACGCATGCCGTCCTCGACGAGCGTCGGAATGGTCGAGAGCATGACGACCGGCTGTGCGATCCACCCGCGGGGGTCGGCGAGGAGGCGCTTGCGAAGCGCGTCGAGCTCGGCCGGCGAGGCGTCCGGACCCACGACGAGCCCCTTGCCACCTGACCCGTCGACGGGCTTCACGACGAGCTCAGGAAGACGGTCGAGCACCTCTTCGAGGGCGCCCGGATCCTCGAGCCGCCAGGTGTCGACGTTCTTGAGGATCGGTTCCTCGGCGAGGTAGTACCGGATGAGGTCGGGCACGTAGGTGTAGAGCAGCTTGTCGTCCGCGACGCCGTTGCCCACGGCGTTCGCGATCGTGACGTTTCCCAGGCGCGCCGCCAGCATGAGGCCGGGGGCTCCGAGCATCGAGTCGGCGCGGAACTGCAGCGGGTCGAGGAAGTCGTCGTCGACGCGGCGGTAGATCACGTCGACGCGCTGCGGGCCGCGCGTGGTGCGCATGAACACCTTGCCGCCGATGCACAGCAGGTCGCGGCCCTCGACCAGCTCGACGCCCATCAGGCGTGCGAGCAACGTGTGCTCGAAGTACGCCGAGTTGTAGACACCCGGCGTGAGCACGACGATGTTCGGGTCGTCGATTCCGGGTGGGGCCGACGCGCGGAGGGCCGCGAGAAGCTTGTTGGGGTAGTCGCCGACGGGGCGCACGCGCATCGAGACGAACAGCTCGGGCAGCGTCTGGGCCATGACGCGGCGGTTCGAGATGACGTACGAGACGCCCGAGGGCACGCGCACGTTGTCTTCGAGCACGCGCATCTCGCCGTGCTCATCGCGGATCAGATCGATGCCCGACACCTGGATGCGCACGCCGTTGGCACTGCGGATGCCGGCCGCCTGGCGATAGAAGTACTGCGACGACGAGATGAGGCCAGCGGGCAGGATGCCGTCGCGCACGCAGTGCTGGTTGCCGTAGGCGTCGTCGAGGAACGCCTCGAGCGCCTTGACGCGCTGCTTGACGCCGGCCTCGATGCGCGACCACTCGTCGTACGCGATGACGCGGGGGACCGCGTCGAGCGGGAAGGGTCGCTCCTCACCCGCGAAGTCGAACGTCACGCCCTGCGCGAGGTACGAACTGGCGAGCGACTCGGTGCGGCCGCGCAGCTCTTCCTGCGTCATCTTCGCGAGCGTCTGGTACAGCTCCCGGTACGCCTCACGAGAGGGGGCGGCTTCTCCGGGACTCGCCGGAAGGCCGAACATCTCATCGAACGCCGGGACGCCGGAAGCGGTCTTGCGCGGCGCCAGCGTGGAGCCGTAACCGTCGAACAGGTCACCCATGCGACGACTCTACTCACGGCCGTGTTGCCGACACGTTTCCCGGCGGGGACCCCGGCTGGTGGATAGAGTGACGCCTACGTCCGCCGCCACGACAAAGGGTGCCTCCATGCGCGTGCTCGTCACCAGTTCCCGTAACACCTTCGCCCTCGACCTCATCCGCAAGCTCGGGAGCGTGGGCCACACGGTCTTCGCGAGCGACACCTACGACGGCGCGGTGGGCAACCACTCGCGCTTCCTCGCCGGACACCTGGCGACCCCGTCGCCGCGCTTCGAGACCGATGCGTTCATCGCCGCGGTGAGCGACTACGTCGAGAAGCACGACATCGACCTGATCATCCCGACGTTCGAGGAGGTCTTCTACCTCGCCGCGCGCGTGGCCGACCTCCCCTCCGGCGTCCGCCTCTTCTCCGGCACCTTCGCCGACCTGGCACGCCTGCACGACAAGGCGAGCTTCCAGCGCCTGGCTCAGGATGCCGGGGTCCCCATCCCCGAGACGGTCGTCGTCACCTCCCCCGAGGAACTGCGGACCGCGATCGACAGTTTCCCCCGGTACTTCGCCCGCGCGGCCTTCTCGCGCGGCGGAGTCGGCCTGCTGACGAACACCGGCCCGCTCGCCGGCAAGATCCCCGTCGAAGAGTGCGTGCCCACGCCCGAGCAGCCCTGGCTCGTCCAGCCGTTCGTCGACGGGCCGATGGTGTGCACCTACAGCGTCGTCGTCGACGGCAAGGTCCAGGTGCACACGACCTACAAGGCCGCCGAGCAGTGGGCGCACTCGACCGCGATCGCGTTCATCGCCGTCGACAGCACCGACACCCTGCGCTACACGCAGCAGCTCGTCGACACCCTCGACCCCGGGTTCACGGGCCAGATCTCTTTCGACTTCGTCGACCACGGCACCGAGGCGGCCCCCGACTACAAGATCATCGAGTGCAACCCGCGCCCCACGAACGGCGTCATCCTGCTGGACGCCGAGGACGTGTCGAAGGCCATCCAGGGCGAGCTCACCGAACCGGTGGTCGCGATCCCCGGCACGGAGCGCCAGATCACCCTCGCGGTGCTCGCCGACGCGTTCACCGAGCCGCTGTCGCACCTGCCCAAGACCCTGCACGATCTGCTGCACGTGCGCGACGTCGGCGCGGGCTGGTGGGACGGCGCGGCGATGCTCTGGAGCCCGGCGACCATCGTCCACGGCGCGAAGATCTCGCACGGCGACCGCAAAGAGATCCTCGCGGCGCTCGGCGACGACATCGTGTGGAACGGCGAGCCGATCGAGGGCATGAGCGACGCGGATGCCGAGGCCCTCGAGGCCGTGCACGCGGGTAGCGCGTAACTTCCCCGGCATCCGGAGTCCCTGGCTGAGCGCCCCGGGCCGTCCCGCGGAGTCCGTGGCCGACACGCCGCCAGGGACGACCCCGGTCCGGAGTGTCACGGCCGGACTCCGCGTGACGGTACCCGAGCGGGGCCTCAGGAACCGGGTCGCAGCACCACCTTGATGCAGCCGTCCTCCTTCTTCTGGAACGTCTCGTACAGGTCGGGGGCATCCTCTAGCGGGGCGTGGTGGGTCACCAGATCCATCACTCCGAGAGGGTCGGCGGGGTCCTCGACCAGCGGCAGCAGGTCGTCGATCCAGCGCTTGACGTTGCACTGACCCATGCGCAGGTTCAGCTGCTTGTCGAACATCGTCTTCATCGGCAGGATGTCGGCCTCGCCCGCGTACACGCCGCTGAGCGACACCGTGCCGCCGCGCCGCACGAGGTCGATCGAGGCGTAGACCGCCGCGAGCCGGTCGATCCCGGCCTTGTCCATGAGTTTCCGCGCGAAGGCGTCGGGCAGCAGGCCGACGGCGTTCTGCGCCAGCTTCGCGCCGCCGTTGCCGTGGGCCTCCATGCCGACGGCATCCACGACCCCGTCCGCACCGCGCCCCTCGGTCAGGTCGATCAGTTCGTCGACGACCGTGTCGGTCAGGTCGTAGGTCAGGATGCCGTGCCGCTCGGCCATCGCACGCCGCTCGGGCTCGGGCTCGATGGCGAGCACCCGATAGCCGAGGTGGACGCCGATGCGGGCGGCGAATTGCCCGACCGGGCCGAGGCCCATCACCGCGAGCGTGCCGCCCTCGGGCACGTTCGCGTACTGCACGCCCTGCCAGGCGGTCGGGACGATGTCGCTGAGGAAGAGGTACCGGTCGTCGGGCAGGTCGTCGCCGACGCGGATGTGGTTGTGGTCGGCCAGCGGCACGCGCAGGTACTCCGCCTGGCCACCCGGCACCTGACCGTAGAGCTTGGTGTAGCCGAAGAGGGCCGCGCCGCTGCCGTACTCGCGCACCTGGGTCGTCTCGCACTGCGACTGCAGACCGCGACGGCACATGAAGCAGTGTCCGCACGAGATGTTGAACGGTACGACGATCCGGTCGCCGACCGCGAGGTTCGTCACGGCCGAGCCGACCTCGACGACGACGCCCATCGGCTCGTGGCCGAGCACGTCACCTCTGTCGATGAAGGGGCCGAAGAGCTCGTACAGGTGCAGGTCGGAGCCGCAGATGGCGGTCGAGGTGATCTTCACGATCGCGTCGGTCGGTTCGAGGATCTCGGGGTCGGGGACCTCCTCGACGCTCACGTTGCGCGTGCCCTGCCAGGTCAGTGCCTTCATGGTGGTGCCTCTCTATCCGGGGGACGGCCAGTCTGCGCGGCACCCCGAGAGCGGCCGAGGTGGTTGACGAACCCCCGCTGGATGGGTCAGGCACCCGGCGCCGCGAGCGGCGCGGCGTCGACCCACGCGTGCACCCTCCGCAGGAACGCCGCGTAGCCGCCGGGGGTGCGTCCCGTGAACCGCCCCGACGTCTCGACCTCGTGCACGTCGCTCGCGCGTTCGCGCGCGCCGAGAGCCCGCACCGCGCGCACGAGTGCGACGTCCTCGTGCTCGACGAGATCCCGGATGCCACCGGCCTCGACGTACGTGCTCGCGCGCACGCCGAGATTGGCCCCGTGCACGTTGCCCGGCGGCCGACCGCGCTCGTGCGTGGCTCGCCAGTACGCCGCGTGGCGGGCGCTGAGGTCGGCGAAGTCGGGGCGGACCGTGCCGAGGACGAGGTCGATCCCGGCATCCATCAGCTCGAGCTGGTGCGTGATCCAGTCGCGCGGCACGACGGTGTCGGCATCCGTCATCGCGATCCACGTGTCGCCCGGGGCAGAGTCAAGGGACGCGAGCGCGTGCGCGATACCCGTGCGACGGGCGGTGCCGACGTTGCGCGCCGAGATCTCGAGCGCCTGCACCGGCCACCGCCGCGTCTGAAGGCCCGTCGTATCGCTGCATGCGTCGAGCACGACGACGATCGTCGCCGAGAGATCCGGCTCGCGTTCGCGCGCGTGCCCCACCGCGCGGGTCACCGAGGCGAGGCAGCGCCCGATCAGCGCCTCCTCGTCGTGCGCGGGGATCACCACGGCCACGGCCGTCACGGCACGAGTCCCGCCTCGGCCGCCACCGACCGCGCCCCGGGGCGGGCGAACACCTCGAGCACGAAGTCCTCCTCTTCGTGTCGCGCCAGGCGCACGAGATCAGGCCGTGCGGCGAGCGCGTCGTGCACGTCGTCACCGGTCCACGGGTATTCGGCGACAGGATGCCGCCAGTGACAGGCCACGAGATGACCGTCGTCGCTCAGTGAGCCGACGCTCGCAGCGAGACCGCGGCCGAGGTCGGCACCGGCCCAGTAGTACGCCACCTCCGACAGCACGACGAGATCGAAGACGCCCTCGGGCCAGTCAGCGGGGAGCGTGGTGCGGTGCAGGTCCACGTTCGCGCGGCCTTGGAGCCGCCGGCGAGCGCGGTCGAGGGCCGCGGGGGCGAGGTCGACCGCGAGGACGCGACCGCACCGCTCGGCGAGCTCGGCCGTCAGCGCACCGGTCGAGCATCCGGCTTCGAACGCCGAGCGGTAGCGGCGGCGTGGGAGGGCGGCCAGCAGCGCGGCGCGCTTGCGCTCCTCGTACCAGCGCGAGTCGAAGCCCCACGGGTCGTCGTGTCGCGCGTACATGTCGTCGAAGTAGTCCTGCCCGACGGAGGGTCGCTCCGCCGGTGCCGTGCCGACGGTCGGAGCCGTCCCGACGTCGAGGGCCTCCTCTTCGCCGGGGTCCGAACCCGCGGCGGGAGCCGGGACCGGGGCGAAGAACACCTCGCTGTCTCGGACGAAGTGCGCACGCATGCGGGCGTGGATCATCTCCTCGTCGCCGGGAGCCGGTGAGAGCGGGAGGATCTGGCTCGTGTGCGCGGCGAGCGCTCGGGTCTTGGCATCCTGAGCCTCCGGGTCGAGGGGCAGGCGCTCGACCCGATCCCACGGCACATCGTCGGGGCCGCCCCAGTGCCACAGCCAGATCGGGAACGCCCGCGAGCGCACCTGCCGCGCGGCGCAGACCTCCTCGACGATCTCTCCCACGATGCGGTGATCGCGGTGCCCGTCGCCTCGCCACGGAGACAGCACGAGCACCCGGTGCGGGCCCGCGCGGTCGAGGGCGTCGCGAAGCGCCTCGGCGATCGTGTCGCGATGCTGGTCCGTACCCCCGTCAGGCAGCCCGAGGAAGATCGGCGGCTCGACCAGACCGAGAATGTCGGCCGCGTCGAGCACCTCCCGACGGCGGCGCAACGCCAGCGTCGCGGGGCTGTGCGTGGGCGAGTCGGGGTGGGACCCCTCCCCGTCGGTCACGACGAGGAGGTCGATCGGCATGCCGCGGCTCGCCGCCGTGGCCAGCAGACCCGCCGCGCCGAGACTTTCGTCGTCGGGGTGCGCAGCGACCACGATCACCCGATCGACGTCGAGGTCGAGCGCGGGAAGGTCGCGGACGAGGGCCGACGTCCAGACGTCCTCGTCCGTGCCGGGATCACGGTGGTCGAAGCTCACCACGCGCCCCTCCCCGCCGCGACATCGCCGCCGATTCTCGCGAGGGCGCGGTCGGCGTGGTGCTGCCGGACGTACACCTGCAGGTCGGCCACGCGCCGGGCGTGCGCCGCGTCAGCGACGAGCGGACCGGGTCCGAGCGCGTGAGCCGCCTCGGCGAGCGTCGTCTCGACCGCGTCGGCGACCACCTGGCGCGCACGGTTCGCCCGCAGACCCTCGGATGCCGAGCTCCCGGCGTCGAACACCGTCGCCGTTTCGACGAGGACGGCCCGCGCCGCCCACAGGACGACGTCGGCGCGGCCGAGGTGCACGCGCGCGAGCTGGTCGGCGCGCTCCCCCGCCGCGGCCGCAGCGAGCGCGTCGAGCAGGGGAACGGCGCCGCCCCACCAGCACGCCGCCACGCCGACGCCGCCGTGCGCGAATCCCGGACGGCTCAGATACCACCCGGCATCCCCCACCGGGACGGCCGGAGCTCGGTCGACGTCGATGGGCGCGCTCACGACGCGGTCGAGCCCGCGGGCGTGCCACGGTCCGGAGCGGGCCGTGACGGCGGGATGCCGGAGGTCGAGCGCGAAGAGCTGCCGACGCTCGTCGTCGATCCAGGCGGTCACCAGCGCGTGGTCGAGGTCGGCGGCGAGGGAACACCAGGGTTTCGTGCCATGCAGCGTCCAGGTGCCGGCATCCTGTGTCGCCGTCAGCCGCACACCGGGGCCCTCCGCGGCGAAGACGCCCCAGGACCCGCTCGTGTCGACGTCGGGTGCGAAGCCGGCCGCGGCGGCCTCGTCGAGGATCGTGAGGGCGTCGAGGTGCGGCTCCAGCATCCGCGCCGCGGCGACGTCGCGCGCGGCGACCGAGGCGAGCAGCTCCCACGTCGCGGCGAGCGAGCGCGGCCGGCCGACGCCCGTGACCCAGGCGAGCGTGGCGGCGAGGTCGGTGCCGAGGTCGCCGACGGCATCCGCCCCGGTCAGCGTCGCACGCACGTCGTCGAGTCCGGGGGTGTCGGGCGGGAGCAGGAGGGGGAAGCGGGGATGGTCGCCGTCGGTCACGCGCGCCAGGTTCCGCGGCGAGGTCGGATAGGGCCAGATCCTTGACACGGTCACTCATCCCGGGCAGGCACGCCGTGACTGCCCGACTCCCGCCCTGTACCGTCACGCGGAGACCACCCGCAACACGCCGCTGACCGGCCACCCCGAACCGCGTGTCGGCCCCGAACTCCGCACGACGGCACACCGACCACGGCCGCGGAGACACCCCACCGGCCGGCCCCACTCCGGCCGGCCCCACTCCGGCCGGCCCGCCGACGACTGCCGACCCCGCCGCCGCTCCGGCCGCCCTCGGCTGTACCGTCCGGCGGAGAACACCGGCAACACGCCGCCCCGCGGCCACCGCGCACGGCGTGTCACCCCCGAACTCCGCACGACGGCACACCCACGGCACCACCGATCCCTCATCGGCACGGACAACGGATGCCGCGGATCAGCGATGCAGCACGCGCTTGCGCAGCAGGGCGTCGAGGTGGGCGACGTGCAGCAGCAGGGCGGGGAACGACGCAGACAGGCCCTTGCGGGGCAGACGATCGAGCGCGGGCTCGTCGGCGGGCAGCCGATCCTGCTGGCCCCGGACCAACCGCCGCACCGCGTTCAGCAGCGCCATGGGGTGGGTGTCGAGGGCGCTGTGCCCGTTGTGGATGCGCACGAGGGTGGCATCCGGAGCCGCCGCGACCACGCGCTCGGCGATCGCCGACGGGGTGCGCAGATCGCGGTCGCCCGAGAGCACCACGAGCGGCCAGTCGAACGAACGCACCGCCTCGATGAGGTCGTACGGCTCCCCGGCGAAGACCGGATACCGCGACGCGAGTGGGAGATACGTGCGGGCCGGGTCGAGCGGGTGCCCGTCGGGGGTGCCGCCGTATCCCAGTTCGCGGAAGGCGATCGTGCCGACGAGGTCGAACTCGTAGATGCCCGGGAAGCGTGCGATCTCGGCGCCGCGTGTGGCGTAGGCGCCCAGCGCACGCCACGCGAAACCGGGCTCGTGCCGCACGAGCGGATGCACGAGGTCGGGGCCGCCGAGCTCGTACGCGGCTCGCACGATGTCGAGCACGATCCGCTCCGACACCCCGGCGGACACGAGACGCCTCACCCCGCGCGCCATGTCGTCGTCGGCATCCCAGAACAACTCCCTCAGGCACTCACGTTCGAGGTCGATGTCGTGCGCCGACTGCAGGGCGGAGTCGAGCAGCATCGCCGAGACGCGCTCCGGATGCCGCGCCCCGAACGCCATGGCCAGGTAGCTGCCGTACGACGAGCCGACGATCACCGCGCGGTCGACGCCCTCGGCGTCGAGGACGGCCGCGAGATCGTCGAGGACCGCCGTGATGCGCATCGCCGCGGGCGGGAGGGCACGGCCGGCGAGGTCTTTGCGCGAGCGACCGACGCCCCGGTGCTCGACCATGATCAGGTCGAGGCCGCCGCGGGCCGCCCAGCGACGCAGACCCCGATAGGGCAGGACCGATGCGAGCCCGGGGCCGCCCGGGATCACGAGAACGGGGGTCGCTCCGCGCGGTCCCGAACGCACGTAAGCGAGGTCGAACGCCGACGCCCCGTCGGCGGCGGGGCGCCGAACCCGGCGGACGTTCTCGCGCATGCTCAGCACGCTACCCGTCCGCGCGGTGACGCGGGCGCGGGCGCCGACCTCACGCGGGGACGGTGGGCCCGACCACGGCCAGCAGGCGCAGCTTCTCCGCGCTCTCACTGCCGGGTGCCGCGGTGTAGACGAGCAGCGAGTGGCTCGTTCCCGGATCGATCAACGTCTGGCAGTGCACCTCGATCTCGCCCACCGTCGGATGAACGAAGTGCTTGGTGTCGGCCGGTCTCAGGCCCACCTCGTGGCGTGCCCACAACTCGCGGAACTCCTCGCTGCGGCGCAGCAGGTCGTCGGCGAGGCCGGCGGCGCGGGAGCCGGGTCCGCGCCGACCGACGATCTCGCGAAGCCCCGAGGCGAAGAGACGGCTGAGGAACGCGTGATCGTCGGGGAGGTAGAGCGACCGCGACGCGGGGTCGGCGAACCAGCGGTAGCCGAGGCTCCGCATCGGGCCGCGGCGGAGGCTCGCGTCTCCCGTCAACGCGACCCCGAGCCGCGACTGCCGCAGCGTCTCACCGAGCTCGGTGACGACGTCTGCCGGAGTGTCGTCCAGGCGGTCGAGGACGCGCAGCAGGCCCGGGCTGATGTGCTCCCCGCCCAGCCCGTGCTCGGAGGGCACATGACCCGCCAGGCGGAACAGGTGATCGCGTTCGGCGCGCGACAGGTGCAGCCCCTGAGCAATGGATGCCAACATCTGCTCGGACGGCTGGGGTCCGCGCTCCCGCTCCAGCCGCGCGTAGTAATCGGTCGACATGTGGCTCAACGCGGCTGCTTCTTCGCGCCGCAGCCCTCGGGTGCGCCGCCGCGCGCCGCGCGGGAGCCCCACGTCCTCGGGCTGCAGCGCCTCGCGGCGGGTGCGCAGGAAGTCCGCCAGCGCGGCTCGATCGATCACGTCGTCCTGTCTACCGTCCCGGATCGCTGCGAACCAGGGCGCGCCGATCCCCCTCTGCCGTGCCGCGTCCTCGCGAGCCGCGGATCGACAGGCCCTGCCTCCGCCCGGTCGATCGCGTGAGACTGAGACGACGAACCCCGAAGGAGACCTCATGACCCGCGACATCCCCCTCCCCTCCCTCGCCGGGAAGCGCGCCGTCCTGACCGGCGGCAGCGACGGCATGGGACTCGTCATCGCTGAGCGCCTCGCGGCGGCCGGGGCCGACCTCGTGCTGCCCGTCCGCAACCGGGAGAAGGGCGAGCGGGCGGCGCGTGGCATCCGGAACCGTCACCCGGAAGCCCGGATCGCGGTACACGACCTCGACCTCGCGTCGCTCGGGTCGGTCGCGTCGTTCGGCGCCGCTCTGGAGAAGGAGGGGATGCCGGTGCACATCCTGATCAACAACGCCGGTGTCATGACTCCCCCGAAGAGGCAGACCACCGTCGACGGGCACGAGCTGCAGTTCGGGACGAATCACCTTGGCCACGTCGCCCTCGTCGGTCACCTGCTGCCGCTCCTGAAGGCCGGAGGGGCGCGCGTCGTCAGCCAGGTGAGCATCGCCGCCGCTCGCGGGCGCATCGAGTGGGACGACCTCGAGAGCGAGCGTCGTTACGACGGGCAGCGGGCGTACGCGGCGTCGAAGATCGCCCTCGGTCTGTTCGCGCGAGAGCTCGACGAACGATCGCGGCGCGAGGGGTGGGGCGTGCGCAGTGTCGTCTCGCATCCCGGCGTCGCGCCGACGAACCTTCTCGCCGCCCGCCCCGAGATCGGCCGCGCGACCGACACGATAGGCGTGCGGGTGATCCGCTGGATGTCGGCGCGCGGGCTGCTCGTGGGCACGGCGGCCACCGCCGCTCTGCCGGCGCTGCTCGCGGCCACCACCGACGACCCGCGCAGCGACGTGCTCTACGGCCCGACCGGCCTCGGCCACCTCGGTGGGACGCCCGGGACGCATCCCCTGTACCGTCCGCTGCGCGACCTCGACGAGGCGACGCGCGTCTGGGACACCTCGCTGCGGCTCGCGGGGGTGCATGCCGGTTCGCTATGAATTCGGCGCCTCCGGCGCCACGAGCCTCAGCGCTCCGTAGGCTCCCCTCGTGGCCCCCGCATCCTCCCGCCCGCGCGACCTTCCGGCGATCGTCCCGGCGGTCGTCGCGTCGATCGCGGCGACCGTCTTCGGGGCGGGTCTCGGCGAGCTGGCCGCGGCGGTCATCTCGCCCTCGGCGAGCCCCTTCGCGGTGATCGGCGGGGGCATGATCGACATCGCTCCGGCGTGGGCGAAAGACCTCGCGATCAGCCTCTTCGGGACGGCGGACAAGACCGCCCTGCTCGTCGGCATCGCGGTGCTGCTGCTCGCCGTCGCCGGGACCGCAGGAGTCGTCGAACGGCGTCGACCCCCGTGGGGCCGAGTGATCCTGGCGGCGATCGGTGTGATCGGCGCTCTCGTGTCGCTGGCGCGCCATGACGCGGCGCTGCTGTCACCCGTGCCGTCGTTGATCGCGGGCGCCGCAGCCGCCGTCGTGGCGGGACTGCTCATCGGCCGGCTTCGACCCGCAGCGGTCGCTCCCGAGACCTCCACCGGTCCCACCCGCCGCAGGGTCCTGGCGCTCTCGGGCGTGGCGGTCCTGGCCGGCGCTCTCGCCGCGGCCGGGTCCGTCGCGCTGAGCAGCGGCGCCCGAGCGGTCAGCGCGGTGCGTGCCGCCCTCCGCCTTCCGAGCCCGACCACCACGACCGCGGTGCCCGCCACCGCCGACCTGAAGATCGACGGCCTCTCCCCGGTCATCACGCCGTCGTCCGACTTCTACCGCATCGACACCGCTCTCGTGGTGCCGCAGATCGACCCGGCCACCTGGAGTCTGCGCGTGCACGGACTCGTGGAGCAGGAGGTCGTGCTGAGGTAGGACGACCTCGTCGCCCTCCCCCAGAAGGAGACGGTCGCGACCCTCGTGTGCGTGTCGAACGAGGTCGGTGGCGACCTCATCGGGAACGCCCGGTGGCTCGGGGTGCCGATCCGCGACGTCCTCGCGCGGGCGAAGCCGACGGCGGAGGCCGACATGGTGCTCTCCCACTCCGTCGACGGGTTCACGGCATCCAGTCCCCTGGAAGCGCTGACCGATGACCGCGACGCCCTGCTCGCGATCGGGATGAACGGCGAACCGCTGCCCCTCGCGCACGGGTTCCCGGTGCGCATGGTGGTACCGGGCCTGTACGGGTACGTCTCCGCGACCAAGTGGGTGAGCGAGCTCGAGGTCACGCGCTACGACCGCGCCGAGGGGTACTGGACCTCGCGCGGATGGTCGGAGCGCGGACCGGTCAAGCTGCAGTCGCGCATCGACGTTCCCCGCGCGGGCGCCCGGTTGGCCGCGGGGGATGCGGTCATCGCCGGTGTCGCGTGGCAGACCCACGTCGGCGTCCAGGGCGTCGAGGTGCAGGTCGACGACGGCGCCTGGCAGCCCGCGAAGCTCGCGAACGCGATCTCGGCCGACACCTGGGTGCAGTGGAGCCTGCCGTGGACCGCGACCAGCGGCTCCCACACGCTGCGCTGCCGCGCGATCTCAGCCACCGGCGAGACCCAGACGCCGAATCGCGCGGCGCCCGCTCCCGACGGCGCGACGGGCTGGGACGAGATCACGATCTCGGTCGCCTGACCACGCCCCGCGTCTGGGCCGCGGTGCGTCGGCCCGTGGCATCCCGTGTCCCACTTCGTGCAGGAATCTCACCTGAGAACCGCACAAAGTGGGACACGCATACGTCCGGATGCCGTGCAGCCGATCCCACGCATCGCTCATGTCCCACTTCGTGCAGCAATCACAACGGAGATCTGCACAAAGTGGGACACGCATACGTCCGGATGCCGCGCAGCCGATCCCACGCCTCGTACATGTCCCACTTTGTGCAGGAATCACACCTGAGAACCGCACAAAGTGGGACACGGCCGATCGGAGGACCGGAAAGGCGCCTCAGCGAGTCAGGCCGACAGGACGTGCCGCAGCTGCTCGACGGCCCAGTCCAGCTCGGTCGCGCGGATCGTCAGCGGCGGGGCGATGCGGATCGTCTGGCCGTGCGTGTCCTTCACGAGCACGCCGCGGGCGAGCAGCTTCTCGGCGATCTGGCGGCCCGTTCCGTACGCCGGGTCGATGTCGACGCCGGCCCACAGCCCCGCGATGCGCACCTCGGTGACGCCGTGGCCGACGAGCGCCTGCAGCGCCGCCTCGAGATGCTCGCCGAGGGCCTTCGCGCGGGTCTGGAATTCTCCGGATGCCAACATCTCGACGACCCGCAGACCCACAGCGGCCGCGAGCGGGTTGCCGCCGAACGTCGAGCCGTGCTCACCGGGACGGATGACGCCGAGCACGTCCTCGTCCGCCACGACCGCCGACAGCGGAACGATGCCGCCGCCGAGGGCCTTGCCGAGGAGGTACACGTCGGGGACGACGCCCTCGCGGTCGCACGCGAACGTCTCGCCCACGCGGCCGAGACCCGACTGGATCTCATCCGCGATGAAGAGCACGTTGTTCTCGGTGCAGATCTCGCGGACCCGGCGGAGGAACCCCTCCGGCGGCACGATGACGCCCGCCTCGCCCTGGATCGGCTCGAGGAGCACCGCGGCGGTGTTCTCGTCGATCGCTGCGGCGATGGCATCCGCGTTCCCGTACGGGACGTGCACGAAGCCCGGCGCGTACGGACCGAAGTCGTCGTGCGCGACGGGGTCGTCGCTGAAGCCCACGATCGTCGTGGTGCGGCCGTGGAAGTTGCCGTTCGCGACGATGATCGTCGCGGCATCCGGGGCGATGCCCTTCGTGCGGTATCCCCACGCGCGGGCGACCTTGATGCCGGTCTCGACCGCCTCGGCGCCGGTGTTCATCGGCAGCACGAGGTCTTTGCCGCACAGCTGCGACAGGGCCGTGGCGAAGGGCCCCAGCCGGTCGTTGTGGAAGGCGCGGCTGGTGAGCGTGAGCTTCCCGAGCTGCTCACGGGCCGCGGCCAGGATCGCGGGGTGTCCGTGACCGAAGTTGAGGGCCGAGTACGCCGACAGAAGGTCGAGGTACCGCTTGCCCTCGATGTCGGTGACCCAGACGCCCTCGGCGCTGTGGGCGAGGACGGGCAGCGGGTGGTAGTTGTGCGCGACGTGCGCGCTCTCGGCCTGGATGAGGGCGAGACCGAGGTTCTCGAGGGTGGCGCCCATCACGCACCCCGCAGTTCGAGCGTGCAGCACTTGATGCCGCCGCCGCCGAGCAGCAGCTCGGACAGGTCGACCTTCACGGGGGTGTAGCCGCGCTCGCGCAGCTGCGCCTCGAAGCCCACGGCGCGCGGCGAGATGATGACGTTCTTGCCGTCGCTGGCCGAGTTCAGGCCGAACACCGCGCCGTCGGCATCCGAGACCCGGATCGCGTCGGGGTAGCGCTCGCGCAGGATTGCCTGGCTGCGCTCGTCGAACGCGTTCGGGAGGTACGCGATGTTGGCCTTCTCGACGCCGCCGGTTCCTGAGCCTGTCGAAGGACCCTCGACGGGGTCGAGAACGGCGATCGCGGTGTCGAGGTGGTAGAAGCGCGGGTCGGTCAGCGTCAGCGAGACGACCTCGCGCGCGAAGACCTCGCCGACCTCGCGGTGGCTGTCGCCCGTGGAGCGGAAGCCGGTGCCGGCGAGGATCGTGTTCCCGACCAGCAGGAAGTCGCCCTCACCCTCGTTGACCTCGACGGGCTCGGCGACCTCGAAGCCGTTGGCGGCGAACCAGTCGATGAACGCCGGCGCCTCGGCGGCACGCTCGCGGAACCGGAACTTCGGACCGTACGCGACGCCGTCGATGACGAAGCCGCCGTTGGCGGTGTAGACCATGTCGGGCAGACCCTCGACGGGGTCGATGAGCTCGATCTCGTGGCCGAGCTGGGTGTAGGTGTCGTACAGCGACTGCCACTGGCGCAAAGCCAGCGCGGTGTCGGTGGGGCGCGACGGCTCCATCCACGGGTTGATGCTGTAGCTGACCGTGAAGTGCTCGGGACGGCACATGAGGTACCGGCGGTGCTGCTGAACACGATCGACCGGAGAGGTCTCGACAGCGGCGGCGGTGGGGGTAGCGGACATCTCTGCTCCTCGGAGAAAAGGTGCGGCGGACGCTGTCCTGGGGCTCGGTGGCCCTTCGAACCCGTACGGTGCCGATCAGCTTGTGGCGGCACCGTGCGGGGAAAGGTCGGTCCGAGCACGCCGCGCTCATTCTCGCACGGGCGCGCGGGGAGGCGCGAGCGGCGCGCGAGCGGGGAGGCGCGGGCGGCGCGCGAGCGGGGAGGCGCGGGCGGCGCGCGTGCGGGCACGGCGGCGATCCGGCGAAGGCGCGTGGGGGCTCACCGCCACGGCCCGGCCCGACGGCGCGGCCGGTCCCGTCGACGGGCTCAGGGACCTCCCCACGGCCCAAGGCGAGCGCGGCCGCGGCCGAACGTCGCGCGGCGTCATCCGCACGGCGCGTGTCGGCGGGCCGTGGGAGGATTACGGCGATGTCTGCCACCCTCGAAAACTCCGTCGTCCTCGACGAAGCCGCCGGTGCCGTCCGCATCCTCGATCGCCGCGTCTTCCCCTCTCGCGTCGAATGGGTGGATGCCACCACCCCCGACGAGGTCGCCTCGGCGATCCGCGACATGGTAACCCAGAGCTCGGGTCCGTTGTACGCGGCCACCGCGGGCATGGCGCTCGCGGCGCTGCAGGCACGCGGGCTGCCGCTCGGCGAGGCGCGCACGGCGCTCGGTCGCGCAGGCCGCGCCCTGGCCACGGCTCGACCCACGAACGCCCACCCGCGCGACGCGGTCGCCCGGATCCTCGAGGCGGGGAGGGATGCCGACGACACCGACGCCCTCGTGTCCGCGACGCTCGAGACGGCCCGAGCCGTCGACCGTGACTACCGCGAGGCGAGCCTCCGCTTGGGCCGGGCGACGCTCTCGCTGCTGCCCGAGTCGCCGCGCATCCTCACGCACTGCTGGGCCGACGCCTACCTCTTCGGGCTCGTCGCCGCGGCTCGTGAAGCCGGCCGCGAGATCGAGTGGATCGCGACCGAGACCCGGCCCTACCTGCAGGGCGCGCGGCTGACCGCGCATTCGCTGCGCGAGCTCAACCAGAGAGTCACGCTCATCACCGACGGCATGGCAGCCGCCGCGCTCGCCTCGCCGCGGGGCGTCGGCTCCGGACCGATCGACGCTGTCGTGACGGCCGCCGACCGTGTCGCGCTCGACGGTTCCGTCGTCAATAAGGTGGGCACGCTCGCGCACGCGGCCGCGGCGGCGGCGTTCGGCATCCCGTACTACGCGATGATCGAGGCCCCTGACCCGGGCGCGCCCACCGGTGACGACGTCGTCATCGAAGACCGCGACCCGACCGAGGTTCTCGAGGTGCTGGGCCGCCGCACGGCCAGCCCGCTCGTCACCGAGGCGTGGTATCCGGCCTTCGACGTGACCCCGCCGCGTCTCGTGACCCGCATCGCGACCAGTCGCGGCACGTTCGAGCCCTCCCGCGTCGGCGAGCACTTCTCGACCGATCCCGGTGTGAGCGCCGCCGAGCCGCCCGCCCCGGCGCTGCGCCGGCGTCGCTCGCTCGAGAACCCCGCCCCCGTGGCATCCACCGCTCAACCCGAGACCATCGCGTTCCGTCCCGTGAACGCCCGATCCGACGAGGATTCCGAATGACCTCCCTCTCCGCCGACGTGGTCGTGCTCGACATCGAGGGCACCACGAGCGCCGCCGGATTCATCCTGGGCGACCTGTACGACTACGCCCGCCCGCGCCTCGACGAGGTGCTCGGACGCGATGACGAGACGGTCCGCACCGCCCGTGCCGCCGCGATCGCCGAGACGGGCCTGGATGCCGACGCCACCGACGCCGAGGTCGCCGACGCGCTCCGCGGGCTCATGGCATCCGATGTGAAGTCGACGCCGCTGAAGACCCTTCAGGGCATCATCTGGGCCGAGGGCTTCACTGCGGGCGAGATCCACTCGCAGTTCTTCGAGGACGTGCCGCTGCGCCTGCGGGAGTGGCACGAGGCCGGCATCCGGCTCGCCGTGTACTCGTCCGGCTCAGTCGCGTCGCAGGTGCCGTGGTTCCGACACGCGCCGCAGGGCGACCTGACGCCGCTCGTCGAGGACTTCTTCGACACGGTCAGCGCCGGGCCGAAGAAGGAGGCCGCGTCGTACGAGCGCATCGCCGCCGCCCTCGGTGTCGTCCCCGAGCGCGCGCTCTTCCTCACCGACCACCCCGACGAGGTCACCGCGGCGCGCGCCGCCGGCTGGCAGGTCGTCGCGCTGGATCGCGCCGGGGAACCGTGGCACGGGGCGTCGTTCACGGCGCCGTCGGTGGCATCCTTCGACGAGATCGAGCTCTCGCGATGACGCTGCCCGCGCCCGAGCGGGTGCGCGCGGCCGGGGCCGCCCTCGCCGCCGAGGCCTCGCGATTCTCGGGGTACGGCTGGATGCGCGGCACGTCGGGAAACCTCTCGGTCGTCGTCGACCGCGACCCCCTCGTGCTCGCGGTGACGGCTTCGGGCCTGGACAAATCGGAGCTGACCGACCGCGACGTCGTGCTGATCGACGACGCCGGGGCGGCTCTCGACCCCGACGACCACCGGCCGCCGTCGGCTGAGGCGGGACTGCACGCGCACATCGCGGCGCGGACCGGAGCGAACGCGGTGTTCCACGTGCACGCGTTCGACGCGGTCGTCGCCGGGCACCGGTGGCCGGGCGGGGTCGAGATCCGCGACATGGAGATGCTCAAGGGCATCGGCCACCGCGCGCACGACGAGACCGTGACGATTCCCGTCATCCGCAACCACCAGGACATGACCGTCGAAGCGGCCTGGTTCGACGAGGTCTACGCGCCGGCCACGGCGGAGGTGCCCGAGGTGCCCGCGCTCATCGTCGCGAGCCACGGCATCTACGCGTGGGGCGAAGACGTCGCCGGCGCGCGCCGCCACCTCGAGATCACGGAGTGGCTGCTGCGCTTCGCCGTCGCGACGCGCTGAGCGGCGGGCGCCGTCGGGTCGCGCGGGTGGGCGGCGGCTTGGCGCGGTGCGGCGGGCGCTGCGGGGCGGCCGGGCGGACGCGGTGCGGTGCGCGCTGCGGGGCGGCCGGCGCTGCGGGGCGGCCGGGGCCCTCGGGCGGGCGCGGCGGCACGCATAAACGCGATCCGCTCACATAAACACGAGCTCCCCGCGTTTATGTGCGCGGATCGCGTTTATGGGCGCTGCCAACGGCGGTATGAGGCCGACCGGACACGCACAACCCCTGACATCTGGCATCCACCGTTCGCCCCGGCGACACGTCCACTGCGGCAACAGCGCCCCGGCACCGGCGTCCCGGCCCCGGCGCACCCCACGCCCCACGCATAAACGCGATCCACACGCATAAACACGCGCTCCCCGCGTTTATGTGAGCGGATCGCGTTTATGGGCGCTGCCAACGGCGGCATGAGGCCGACCGGACACGCACAACCCCGGCACCCGGCATCCGCCACTCGCCCGGCGCTCCTGCCCAGGCGCCGCACCAGCACGCAGGCCCGGCGCACCCCACGCCCCACGCATAAACGCAATCCATGCGCATAAACACGCGCTCCTCGCGTTTATGTGAGCAAATCGCGTTTATGCGCGAGCCGGTGGCGCACGACGCAGCACGACGGCCCGGCGACGCGGCACGGCGGTGCGTTGCAGCGGCGACGCGGCACGGCGACACCGCGGCACAGCGACGCGGCACACGACGACGCGACACGGCGACGCGTTACCGCGACCCGGCACCACCGCCCCGAACGGCGGATGCCATGCGCCCGGGCGTCAGCCGAGCAGCGCCACCGTGCGCTCGGTGAGCACGCGCGGGTCGGCGTCCTCGAGGCGGGCGGTGCCGAGCGTCCGCGCCGCGCGGAGCACGAGACGCGCCGCGACAGCGCGCTCCGCCTCGGGCAGCGTCTGGATGTCCGCGACCTTCGAGAACCCGACGATCCGGCGCACCGCCTTGGCCGCGGCGTAGGCGGCGGCATCCGACCGCACCTGCGCCAGCGTGTGTTCGAGCACCTCGTCGCCATAGACGCGCGGGTCGACACGCTCGGGCCAGCGGCTCCGGAACTCGGCCTCGAACGCGTCGACCAGTTCCACGGGCAGCCGCAGCAGCGTCTCGGCGTCGGCCGACCGGCCGAGCACGTGCGCGCGCGCCGCCGCGATGACGAGGTTCGCCCACACGGCGCCGAGGTCGAAGCCGGTAGGGCCGTACGTGCCGAACTCCGAGTCGAACGCCCGGACCGAGGCACCCTCGGCGCGCACGAACACCGACCCGGTGTGCAGGTCGCCGTGCATGAGGCTCTGCGTGCTCTCCTGGAATCGCTGCTTCGCGAGCCCCATCTCGCGCACAAACGCCCGGTCGGCGCGCAACTCCCGCACGTCCTCCTCGTTCGCGGGCAGCCAGCCGTTGTGCTCGTGGTCGATGTACGGCTCGGTGAACACGAGATCTTCGGTGATCTCGCTGAGCTCCGGGTTCGTCGCGTCGGCGATGCGACGCCGCCGCTCGGGTCCGGGCGTGCCGAACACGCTCGTCGCGAATCCGACGGCGCCGACGTATCGCCCGAGCTCAGCGGCGGCGTAGGGGTGCAGGCGCCCCGCGATCAGCTCTCCGCGCCACACCTCGTGGTCGCTGAGGTCTTCGATCGACAGCGCGAGGTTCTCGGCGTCGAAGCCGTGGAACGCGGGCACGTGCGCGGGGTCGATCTTCTCGTGCACGCCGAGCACGACAGCCTCGCGCGCCGCCCGCTCGCGCGTGAGCGGCCACGACGGATCGACACGGACGTGCGGGAGCGACTGCTTGACCACGACGCCGTTGCCCGCGGCATCCTTCACGATGAAGACGAGGTTCAGATTGCCGTCGCCGACCTCGACGACCGAGACGATGGATGCCGGATCCACCGGCCCCGCCAGGTGCGGGCGGGCGACGAGGTAGGCGGGGACGGACTCGACGGTCAGCTGATCGGTGAGAAGAGTCATGATGCGGTGGTGCTCCCGGCGACGATGGTGGTCTTGCGACGGCGGAACGTGAAGCTGAACAGCAGGGCCACGAGCAGCACGAGGCCCTTCCCGAAGTCCTGGATGTAGTACGGCAGCCCCATCATCGAGAACCCGGTGACCATGACCGCCACGAGCACGGCGCCGAGAGCCGTGCCCCACGCGTTCGGGCGTCCGATGCCGAGCACCGAGACGCCCACGAGCGCGACGGCGACGGCATCCAGCAGCAGGCTGTTGCCGGCCGAGACGTCGCCCTGCCCGATGCGGGCGGCGAGCACGAGACCCGCGATGGATGCCAGGATGCCGCAGCCGATGTACGCCGCGGCGCGGTAGGCCTTCACACGGATGCCGGCGAGCCGCGCGGCCTCGGGGTTCGACCCCACCGCCGCGAGGGCGCGTCCCCAGCGCGTGCGGTCGAGCACGAACCACAGCACGACGGTGAGGCCGAGGAACAGCAGCACGGGAACCGAGACGGGGCCGATCGAGCCGCGATCGAACCACAGGAAGTCGGGGGTGAAGCGGCCGGGCGCGGTCGTGCCGTCGTCGAGGGTCATCTGCGACGAGATCGACTTTCCGTCGACGATGATGAGCTTGAGCCCCACGACGGTGAACATCGTCGCCAGCGTCGCCAGCAGGTCGGGGATGCGCGCGAACACGATGAGCACCGCGTTGATCGCGCCAATGAGCGCTCCCGAGAGCAGCACGACGCCGACCGCGATTCCGCCCACCTGGTTGCCGATGACCATCGTCCACGCGGCGATCGAGACGGCGAAGCCCGCGTTGGCACCGACCGACAGGTCGAGGCCGCCGACCGTCATCGCGAGTGTCACGCCGAGACCGGCGATGCCGATCGGGGCGATGAACTTCAGCATCCCGAAGATGTTCTCGGGGGTCGCGAACGCGGGCTGGGTGACCGCGAAGAACACGATCAGCAGCACCGTGACGGCGACGAAGCCCCATTTCGCGATGGCATCCACGGTCCGGGAGCCGACGCTCGGTCGGGACGGAGCGAGGGCGGTGGTCATGCGGTTTCCTTCCGGTGGCCGGGGTCGTCGAGCAGCGCGGCGACGATGCGCGCACGGTCGAGCCGTCCGGCCGGGGTATCGAGGGCGATGCGGCCCGACACGAGGACGACGATCCGGTCGGCGACCTCGAGGATCTCGTCGACGTCGCTCGAGAGCACGAGCACGGCGGCGCCGGTGGCGGCCCGCTCGCGGACGGCGGTGCCGATACGCCGGCGAGCGCCGATGTCGACGCCGCGGAACGGCTCGTCGAGCACCGCGACGCGCGGTTCGGTGCGGAGCCAGCGGCCCACGACGACCTTCTGCTGGTTGCCGCCCGAGAGATCGTCGACGCGGGCCTCGATCGAGGGGGCGACGACGTCGTAGTCCTCGACCACGGCGTCGGCGGCCGCGCGTTCGCGGCCCGGAGCCATGACGCCGAAGCGCGACAGCGCCCGCAGCACGGGAAGGCCGACCGTGTGGGCGATCGACCACCCGGGTTGGATGCCCTGACGCTGGCGGTCCTCGGGCACGAGCACGACGCCTGCGGCCTGCGCGGCCGCCGGATCCGCCGGTCGGTACTCGCTGCCGTCGAGCCGCAACCGCGCTTCGGTATCTGCACGGACGCCCGTCACGAGCTCCGCGAGCTCGGTCTTGCCCGCTCCGAGCAGACCCAGGATGCCGGTCACCTGGCCGCCGTGCACCGCGAGCGCGAGCGGCCGGCTTCCGGGCAGAAGCCGCGCCCCCTCGACCGAGAGGACTTCCGCACCCGCGGGGAGCGGCTCGTCCACGTGCTGTTGGAGCTCGGTGGGGACGCCCAGCATCGCCTCGAGGGCCGCGTGCCAGTCGAACGGACGCTCGGCCTCGAGCTCGATGCGTCCGTCGCGGAGCACCACGATCCGGTCGGCGAGACGCTCGATCTCACCGAAACGGTGGCTCACGAACAGGATCGCGAGCCCCTCGTCGCGAAGCACCCGGAGCACCGCGAACAGGCGATCGGCTTCGGCGGCGGTCAGGGCGGAGGTGGGTTCGTCGAGGATCAGCAGGCGCGGCGTCGAGCGCAGGGCGCGGGCGAGCACCACGAGCTGGGCGTCGGAGGTGCCCAGGCGGGCGGCATCCGCTCGAAGGATCTCGTCGGACCACGACAGGCCGAGACGCTCGAGAGCGGCGCGCGCCACGCGTTCGGACTCGATCCGGCGCACGACACGATGCCCGGCGCTCGAGAAGTCGGTGAGCCCGAGGTTGTCGGCGACGCTGAGACCCGAGACGATCCCGTCGGCGATGCGCTGATGCACCGTCTCGATTCCGGCGCGACGGGCGCGGGCGGGCGAGGTCAGGCGCTGGGTCGATCCACCGACCGCGATCTCGCCGGTGTAGGCGGCGTTGGCGCCCGAGACGGCCCCGATGAGGGTCGACTTGCCGGCGCCGTTGGTGCCGAGGAGCGCCGTGATCGTGCCCGGACGGAGCGTGAGCGACACGTCGCGCAGCACCTGATTGCTGCCAAAGCGTACGCCGACGCCGCTCAGGCGGACGACAGGGGTGTCGTCGACCGGAGCGGCGTCGGCGTGGAGGGGTGAGGTCATCCCGAGATTGCGGGGAGCCAGTCGGCCACCACCGTGTCGCTCAGCAGGAGCGACGGCTCGGCCTCCCGCAGCTGGGCGACGTTGGTGATGCCCTTCTCGAGCAGGAAGTCGCGGGTGATCGTGATCGCGGGGAACTGCACGGTCGTCTCGTCGAGCTGGCCGGCGAGCGAGAGCGCCAGGGCGCGGACGACACCCGCGCCGACCGCGGAGGGATCGGTCGCGCTCGTGGCGACCCACGGGCTGCCGTCGGCGGTCATGACCTCGATGTCGGCGTTCGAGATGTCGATGCCGTAGACCTTGACCTTGTCCTGCAGGTTGTTCTGCTGGACGGCCTGCACGACGCCCTTCGTGATCTCGTCGTAGGGCGCGAAGATCGCCTGGATCCCGGGGTTGGCCTTGAGCGCGGCGTCGATGAGCGGGATGTTGTCGGTCGCGGTCGACTCGGTGACCTTGCCGGTGAAGAACACCTGGTCGAGGTCGTGCTCGGCGACGACCTCGTCCCACACCTTCTTGCGGCGCTCGAGCGGTGCGAAGCCGTCGGTGCTGGCCAGGCCCACCTTGGCGCCGTCGCCCACGTCGGCGACGAGCTGGTCGAGCACGCCCTGCGCCATCGACGCGTCGGACTGCGACGTCACGATGACGCCGGTGGGGTCGTTGAGGGCGAGGTCGTAGACGATGACCGGGATGCCGGCGGCCACCGCATCGTGCACGTGCGACTCGATGGTGTCGGTCTGGCCGTGGTCCACGATGATCGCGGCGGGCTTCGAGGCGATCGCCTGCTCGAGGTCGGACGCCTGCTTGGCATTGTCGTTGCGGGCGTCATAGACGGTGAGGTCGATGTTGATCGCGGCCGCCTGGGCTTTCGCGCCCGCCGTCCACGCGGTGAAGAAGTCGCCGGCGCCGGACTGCTGCACGAGCGCGACCTTGACGGGCGCGCCGTCAAACGGTGCGGGCAGGTTCTCGACCTTCTGCACGGGAGCCGCCGAGGCCGCGGGGGCCGCGGTGTTCTGCTGTGCGCAGCCGGAGAGGGCGAGGGCGGCGATGCCGGCGGTCGCGAGGAGCGTCGCCCAGCGGTGGGATCGAACGGACACGGGGTCCCCTTCGTCGAGGAGTCGGGTGCGAGGGGCCGTCCGGGTGCTGTGCCGGTCGGGCCGTCGAGCAGTCAAGCAGCACGGACCGAGCACGGGTTATTCGAGGTTGCACTTTGTTACACCGACACCGACGATCGCACCGGCGAAGTGGGCACTCGGGTCGAATCGGCGAGACAATCGGATCATTCCGCCCACATCGCGCCGAGAGGAGGAGCCGTGACGCTCCTGACCGTCTGGAAAGAGACCGACCCGAGCACTCCCGTGCTCGAGACCATCGACGAAGCCGAGATCCGTGACGCGCTGGCCGAGCTCGGCGCCCGCTTCTCGCGCTGGGAGGTCAAGGATGTCGCCCCCGGTGCCTCGCAGGACGAGGTGCTCGCGCTGTACGCCGACGAGATCGGCGAGGTGAAGGAGCGCGAGGGATACACGCTCGTCGACGTCGTCGCCCTCGACCCCGCCCAGGAGAACTACGACGAGGTGAAGACCCCCTCGCGCCAGAAGTTCCTGTCGGAGCACAAGCACGACGACGACGAGGACCGCTACTTCGCGAAGGGTGCGGGCGTGTTCTACCTGCACGCGAACGAGAAGGTGCACGCGGTGTACTGCGAGGCGGGCGACCTGATCTCGGTGCCGGCGAACACCACGCACTGGTTCGACATGGGCACCGCGCCGCACTACGTGAGCGTGCGCTTCTTCCACGACGACGACGGCTGGGTCGGCCACTTCACCGGCAGCCCCATCGCCGAGTCTTTCGCGACCTTCGACCAGCTCGCCGAGCGCCGCGCTCAGCTGGCCTGACCTCCCACCCGGACCCGGCCAGGCCGCGCCTGCCTCGCGCCGAGCCGCCGCCGCCCCGGCCCCTAGCCGGGTCCCGGCCCGGCCAAACCCGGGTCGAAGCTCCCAGAGACGCCCGTTCTTCGCAGTCGTCCCGATGGATTCTGCGGGGAACGGGCGTTTCTGCGTGCCCGCGGCGCCCGCCGAATCGGGCAGCAACAGTAGTGGGTCTGGGCCTCCCCGACGGACCGGTTGCCTGGACGACTCCGGCGTCGTTGACTTCAAGCCCTGAGCGTCTCGCCTGCACCGAGCATTGGAGTCCGCCCCGTGATCCTTTCTGTGATCGTCCTCTCCGTGACCGCCCTGGTGGTCACGAGCGCGATCCTGGGCGTAGGGCTCTGGCTCACCGGGCGTCACGGCCCCACCGGGACCTCGATCCGCTACGGAATCGTCGCCGGCGTCGTCGAGGTGGGTGCGGCGGCGATGTACCTGCTGTGGGTCAACGTGGGCGGGTCGGCGACGTTCGCGACGGCGAACGCCCTTCTCGTCTTGGGGCCTGCCATGATCCCGCTCGCCTTCCACGCCCTTCGTCCGTCGAGGGCGGCGGTGACGTGCGTCCTGGCGTCGTTCGGCTCCGTCGCGGTCGTCGCCGTGACCTCCCTCCTCCTGGACGAGGATGTGGCCGCGACGTGCCGGACCGGCGCCCTGGCCGTGGTGTGCGCGTGCGCCGCCGTGACCGCGGCGATCTCGCCGGAAGCGCGGCGGTCCTCCATCCGCCTCCTCGCGATCGCCGTCGCGGTCTACGCGCTCTACAACGGCGTCCGCACGATCGCCCTCGTCCGTGCCGGCTCCGATGCCACGCCGCTGCCCACGCTGTTCACCGACATCGCGGCGATTCCCATCGGCGTCGTCGCCATGGTGACGGTGGGCGCGGCGACCGTCGTCTTCTGGGTCGCCGTGTACCGCGATGTGCACCGTGCGTGCGACGGGTCTCGGACGCTGCTCGTCATCGCGGACAGAGACGTGACCGCGCAACGGCCGGAGCTGGTCCACGAACTGCGTGAAGCGGCGTCAGCAGTGGAGTCGCTGGCATTACCCGTCCACGGGGGCGCGAGCGTTTCCACCCCCGCAGCGGCACGGAATGTTCTGCGTCTTCTGCGGGAGGAGTACCTGTGGACCGACGAGGAGGTCGAGCTCGTGGCGACGA
Source organism: Microbacterium sp. SORGH_AS_0969 (assembly GCF_030818255.1). Taxonomy (NCBI): domain Bacteria; kingdom Bacillati; phylum Actinomycetota; class Actinomycetes; order Micrococcales; family Microbacteriaceae; genus Microbacterium; species Microbacterium sp. SORGH_AS_0969. The sequence continues at coordinate 1,760,773 of NZ_JAUTAG010000001.1, read as the reverse complement.
CCCCCGCGCGGTAGTCGGCGTCAGGCGCCCGCGAGCGAGAGCGCGGCCCACGCGATCGGCGGCAGTGTCACGTGCAGGATGCCGCCGTCCACCCGGGCGTCGACGGTTCCGGGCGTCACGCGCTCCGGCTCCTCGAGCGTGTTCCGCGCGTACGGGTCGTCGTCGTGGACCAGGTGCGTCTCGGCGATCCGGACGTCACCGAGGCCGCTGACGTCGATCGCGATGTCGACGCTCTCGTCGCGACCGCGGTGCACGAGGAAGATCGCCGTCGCGCCGGTCTCGGCGTCGTGGGTGGCGACGGCGTCCACCGCGGGGACCGCGCCGAAGGTCGAGGTCTCGATGGTCGGCCCCTCGACCCGGAGGCGCAGCGCGTCGCCCTGCGCGAGACGCGAGGTGATCGCGAAGGGGAAGAACGTCGTCTGACGCCACGACGGTCCGCCCGGCTCGGTCATGATCGGCGCGATCACGTTGACGAGCTGGGCGAGAGAAGCGGATGCCACGCGGTCGGCGTGCTTGAGCAGCGAGATCATGAGGCTGCCGAAGACCACGGCATCCAGGGCCGAGTACACGTCCTCGAGCAGGCGCGGGGCGACGGGCCAGTTCTCGACGCCGGTGATCTGGTCGACGTCGTGGAAGCGGGTCTGGTACCAGATGTTCCACTCGTCGAACGAGATGTCGATTCTCTTCGCGCTGCCGCGGACGGCCCCGACGTGGTCGGCGGTGGCGACGACGGCCTCGATGAAGCGGTCGGTGTCGACCGACGAGGCGAGGAACGAGTCGATGTCGCCGTCGTGCTCCTGGTAGTACGCGTGGCACGAGATCATGTCGACGTCGTCGTACGTGTGCTCGAGCACGACGCGCTCCCACTCACCGAACGTCGGCATCGACGCCCCCGAGGAGCCGCACACGACGAGCTCGATCGACGGGTCGAGCTGACGCATGCCCTTGGCGGTCTGCGAGGCGATCTTTCCGTAGTCGTCGGCGGAGCGGTGACCGAGCTGCCACGGGCCGTCCATCTCGTTGCCGAGGCACCACACCTGCACGCCGAACGGCTCCGCGCGGCCGTTGTCGATACGTTGCTGAGACAGGGTCGTGCCTGCGGGGACGTTGCTGTACTCGAGCAGGTCGAGGGCCTCGAGGACGCCCCGGGTGCCGAGGTTGACGGCGAGCATCAGGTCGCTGCCGGCCTTGTCGAGCCAGTCCGCGAACTCGTGGAGGCCGATCTCGTTCGTCTCGGTCGAGTGCCACGCGAGGTCGAGTCGGCGCGGGCGTTGCTCTCGCGGCCCGACGCTGTCTTCCCACCGGAAGCCCGAGACGAAGTTGCCGCCCGGGTAGCGGATCGTCGAGACCCCGAGCTCGCGCACGAGGTCGAGCACGTCGCGGCGGAAGCCCTGCTCGTCGGCCTCGGGGTGACCGGGCTCGTAGATGCCGTCGTAGACGTGGCGGCCGAGGTGTTCGACGAAGCCGCCGAACAGTCGGCGACGGACGGTCCCGATCGGGAATCGGGCGTCGAGGGTCAGGCGGGCGGTGGTCATCGTGCTCCTCGGGATGCGTACTCGGCGAATCGGTCGGCGACGGGGTTGCGGCGGCGCGCGAGCCCGGTCTCGGTCTCCACGAGGTCGTGGAGTCCCATGGTCAGAAGGTGGGCGGACCGCGGCTCGTCGCTGTGTCGGTAGGTCCACTCGTACATGTCGAACAACGGCCACCAGGTGTAGCCCACGACGTCGAGGCCGTCGGCGCGAAGCCCCCCGACAGCGGACACGGAGTCATCCAGCCAACGCAGGCGGGTCGCGACGTCGTCGGTCACGCAGGTCTCGGCGAGCATGACCGGGGCACCGTACCGGGCGGCGTAGGTGCGCAGCATCTCGGCCAGCCCCTCGACGCCGTCGTCACGCGTGGGGCGCGGGTCGGCGAAGCCCCCGGAGTGATGGATGCCGCTCTCGAACAGCTCCGTCGAGTGCCGCGGGTAGTAGTTGACGCCCATCACATCGGGTTGCACCGCGTTTTCGGCGAACCACGCGAGCGTCTCGTCCGAAGTGCCGTGTGCAAGCAGCAGAGGAAGGAGCGGGTGCTCCGCCCCCACCGCGCCGGTCACGAGGTCCTCGACGAGGAAGGCCTGGTGGCGGTAACGCTCCGCTGTCTCGCGGTGCTCGGGGGCGTCGATGTCGCCGGCGTACCGCATCGACGCGTCGACGTGCACGAAGGTGGCGCGCTCCCCCAGCACCTCGGCCACCGCCCGCTGGGTTTCGACGAAACCGCGGGCGATCGCGGTCGAGATCTCGACGAGTCCCGCCTCGCCCCGACGGTACGGGGGCCAGTACGCGTATTCGCCGCTGAACAGGGAGTGCAGCATCGGCTCGTTGACGGGCGTGTAGTCGGTGGCGAGGTCGCGATACCGCTCGGCGGCGCGCGCGGCGTACTCGGCCACGAAGGACGCGTAGTCGGGGTGCGCGAACTCCCCCTCGATCCACGTCGGGGTGCCGTAGTGCAGCAGATCGACGATCGGACGGATGCCGCGAGCGGCGAAGCCGTCGAGCACCCGGTCGGTCCACGACCAGTCCCATCGGCCGCGCTCGGGAGACACGACGTGCCAGGGGATCCCCCAGCGCAAGAACTCGGCATCCACCGACGAGGCGAGATCGAGGTCGTCGCTCCATCGCTCGTAGTGCTCGGTGAGGGCGTACTCGTCGATCGCGCGCTCGCCCGGGCGCTCCTGCGGCACGAAGGTGTTCTCGATGCCGGCACCGAAGTGCAACCGGCCGTCGCGGTACCAGGGTGTCGTCGACATGGGATTCTCTCTCATTTCAGTCCTGACGTTCCGACGCTCTCGACGAACCGCCGCTGGATCAGCAGGAACAGGATCGCCAGCGGCAGCACCGCGATGAGCGAGCCCGCCATCATGACCCCCTGCGGGATGATGCCGCCCGGACCGGTCAGCAGCGTCAGTCCCGAGGTCACGGTGCCCATCTCGGAGTCGGTCGTGAACACGAGCGGCCACAGCAGGTCGTTCCAGTTGTTGACGAAGGTGAAGATGCCGAGCGTGAGCAGCGCAGGCACCGCGTTGGGCAGCACGATGCTTCGGAAGATGCGCAACTCGCTCGCCCCGTCGATGCGCGCCGCGTTGTCGAGATCGCGCGGAAGCGACAGGAAGAACTGCCGCAGGAAGAAGATGCCGAACGCGTCGGCCGCGCGCGGGGCGATGAGTCCCGCGTAGGAATTGACCCACCCGAGGTCGGACACCAGCTGGTAGATCGGGATCAGCGTGGCCTGGAAGGGGATCATCAGGCTCGCGATGATGGCGATCAGCAGCAGCCGACTGCCGCGGAAGTCGAGACGGGCGAGCGCGTACGCGGCGAGCGAGTCGAACACGAGCGCGAAGAGCGTCACTCCGCCCGCGAAGACGAAGCTGTTCGCGATCAGGCGCGCGAAGGGCAGCTCGGTGAAGATCCGCGCGAAGTTGTCGAGCGTCCATTGGCCGGGCAGGAGCGTCGGCGGGTACGCGTTCACCTCGGCCACGGGTTTGAAGGCCGTGAACACGATGATGAGGATCGGCAGCATCAGCACGAGTGTCGCCGCGGCGACCACCATCAGCAGCGCCACCGAGACGAGGCGTCGACGACGCGCCTGCTGCGAGCGCCGCGGGGCGGAGACCCCGGATGCCGAGGCGACGGGGGCGAGGGCGGTCATGCGGCATCCTTCTCTCGACGTGAGAAGAAGAGGAACTGGGTCAGGCTGAGCACGAGGGTGATGAGCAGCAGGACGTAGGAGAGCGCCGAGGCGAATCCGAGCTCGAGCTTGCGGAAGCCGGACTGGTAGATCTCCATGACGATCGTCTGGGTGGTGCCGTAGGGGCCGCCGCCCGTCATGACGTAGATCTGGTCGAAGGCCTGCAGTGCGGCGATGAGGGCGACGATCACGACGAAGCCCATGGTGTTGCCGAGCATCGGGAAGGTGATGCTGCGGAAACGCTGCCACGCGCTCGCTCCGTCGACGCGGGCTGCCTCGTACAGGCTCGTCGGGATGTCCTGGAGCCCGGCGAGGAAGATGACCATGTAGAAGCCGAAGCTCTTCCAGACCGCGACGAGCACGACGGCCGGCATCGCGAGCGTGGGGTCCTGCAGGACGTTCCCGAGTTGGATGCCGAGACCCCGGAGCCAGTAGTTCAGCAGACCGATCTGCGGGTCGAGCAGGTACGACCACGCGAAGGCGGCGACGGCGAGCGACACGATGAACGGGGTGAACAGCGCGGTACGGAACAGGCCCCGAAGCGGCAGCAGCGGGTTGTTCAGCAGGAGCGCGAAGGCCAGCGCCAGGGCGATCGCGATCGGGGTGAACAACACCGCGTACAGGGCCGTGTTGCCCATCGCGCTCACGATGTCGGGGTCGGTGAACACCCGCGCGTAGTTCTCGAGGCCGACGAACTTCTCTCGGCCGAAGCCGCTGGCATCCGTGAACGACAGGCGCAGGGCCGAGACCATCGGCCACGCGACGAAGACCGTGAGGATCACGATGGCCGGGGTCAGGAAGGCGACCACGGTGAGGCGGTGTCGGGGGCTGTGCCGCAGGGGCCCGCGTCCGCCGATCGGTGCCGGCGGCCGGTAGGCCCCGCGCCGACGGGGCGGCGCGCTCGGGGCGTGAGTGGTCATGGTCGTCCTGTTCGAGAAGCGGGCGAAAGGGCACGGGAGGGGTGACGCGGGCACCCCTCCCGTGCGGTCGTCACTTAATGGCCTGCTGGATCTTGCTCTGGGCCGTCGAGAGGAGTTCGTCGACGTCGCCGCCCGCGACCGCTTTCTGCGTGAGCTCGTCGATGTCGGTGATGACGTCGACGCTGTTCACGACACCGGGCAGAAGCGCCCGACCGGTCGGGGCGATCTCGCTGAGGGCGGCCACGACGGGGTTCGACTCCACCGCGCTGAGGGGGATGTCGGTACGCAGGGGAGGCCATCCCGAGCCGAGCGACCACTGGGTCGCGACGTCTTTCTGGAAGAAGTAGGTGAAGAAGGCCTCGGCACCGGCGCGCTGCTGGTCGTCGGCCGACTCCGTGATGCCCATCGCCACGCCGATGGCCGAGGCGGCCTGCTCGGCGGGGCCGGCGGGAAGCGCGGCGATGCCGTAGTCGATGTTGTTCTCTTTCGCGATGGATGCCATCCACGGACCGCCGACGTGCATGGCGGCCTTGCCCGAGCTGAACAGCTGGTCGGCGGCGATGCCGTCGAGACCCGTGGGCGAGATCTTGTCGTTCGTGATCGCGTCGGTCCAGTACTGGATGGTCTTGGCGTTCTCGGGCGAGTCGATGACTGCCTTGTCGCCGCCGTCGACGATCTGGCCGCCTCCGCTGAGGAGCAGGCTCGGCCACAGACCGTTCGCGACGGTGGCGTGGTCGGGGATCGCGACGCCGTACTGCTCCGGCGTGCCGTCTCCGTTCTCGTCGACGGTGAGCTTCTTGGCATCCGCGACCCAGGCGTCCCACGTGGCGGGCGGCTCGGTGATGCCTGCGGCGGTGAAGAGCGCCTTGTTGTAGAACATCGCGAGGGGGACGAACCCCGTCGGCACGCCGTAGGGGGTGCCACCCACGGTCACCATGTCGACGGCCTGGGCGACGAGGTCGGCCGTGTTGCTGTCGGCGGAGCCGTAGAAGTCGGTCAGGTCGGCGAACGCGCCGCGGTCGGCGTAGACGGGCATGCGCTCGGCCGGCATCGCGACGATCTGCGGGCCCTCCTTCGAGCTGAGCGCCGGCAGCAGGGTGTCGTCGATGACGGCCCACGTCTTGGTCTCGGTCGTGATCTTGTACTGCTGCTGAGACGCATTGAAGTCGGCGACGATCTGGTCGAGGACCTTGCCGTCGGCCTCGGTGTAGCCGTGCCAGAACGTGATCTCGGTGGGGCCGTCGGACGCGGGGGCGGACGAACCGGAGCAACCTGCCAGGAGCAGGGCCGCGGCGCCGACCGTCGCGAGGACGGAGGTGGTGCGCTTCATCATCTTCGATGCCTTTCGTGTGACTGCGTCGTCATATCGGCTCGGGTGCCGACCGTGGTGCAAGAGCAATTTACAACGATGGAGGTAAACGTTGTAAATGGATGATCGCCCGCCCGTGACGGGTTGTCAAGCGCCGATCGTCAGTGGGTTGTGGATTCGCGCTCGACCAGGCGGAAATCGACGAGGACCTCACGCGGCTCCTCGTCGGCGGCGTCGCCGGTGATGCGACGGACGAGCTGCTCCACGGCGACGCGCGCGATCTCGGAGCGTCCGGGATCGATCGTCGTCAGGGCCGGCAGCGAGTACCGCGTCTCGTCGAGATCGTCGAACCCGACGAGAGACACCTCGTCCGGGATGCGGATGCCGCGCTCGAGCATCACGCGCATGGCACCGAGCGCGATCGAGTCGTTGAAGGCGACGACGCCATCGAACTCGAGGCCCGAGTCGAGCACGGCGCGCATGGCATCCGCCCCATCGACGCGATGCCAGCGGTCGACCGACACCACGAGAGCGGGGTCGACGGCGACCCCCGCCTCGCCGAGAGCGGCTTCGTAGCCGCGAAGGCGAAGCCCCGCGGAACCCACGATCTCGCCCGGGTGAGACCCGAGCGCGATCACCCGGCGACGACCGGAGGCGAGCAGGTGGGCGGTGGCCTCGCGGGCCGCTTCGGTGTTGCGCATGGTCACGTGGTCATGGGCGGAATGGAAGATCCGCTCCCCCAGCAGCACCATGGGCATGCCGACCTCGTCGAGCAGGGGGGCGTCGTCTTCGCCGAGCGAGAGCACCGAGTAGAGCACTCCGTCGAGCCCCCGTCGGCGCGCCCCCCGGAGCGCCGCCAGCTCGCTGTCGCGATCCGCGTCGAACTGCTCGATGAGCACCGAGAACCCGTGCGCGCGGGCTGCCCGCATGACGTCGTCGGCGAGCTCGGCGAAGTAGGGATTGCGAAGATCGGGGACGATGAGCCCGATCATGTCGGTGCGACCAGAACGCAGACTTCGCGCCGCTTGGTTCGGGCGGTACTGGAGCTCGTCGATCGCCGCTTCGACCCGCTCGCGCGTGGCGTCGCGCACGTGCGGGTAGTTGTTGATCACGTTCGAGACCGTCTTGATCGACACCCCGGCCGCACGGGCCACGTCGTGCAGTGTCGCCGTCATGGCATCCCCCTCGTTCTGGTCGAGACTCTACAACGTTGCACACCGCAGGCTGGGCGGGCGTCGTCGTTGACTGTTCAAAACACCCGGACGTCGCGAAAAATCGTCCGGGTGTCTTGGACGCTCGAGGGAGATTCGGGAGCATGCGAGCGCGCACGCCCGCGTGCCCGTGTGACCTCGCGCGGAACGTGTGCTCTCGGCACCCGAACCGCACCGAGCGCGTCAGATGACCTCGGCGCTCCACGCGTCGCGGCGGCCGAAACGCAGGGCGGCGATCGACACCGCTTGCTCGCGCAGGAACGGCAGCAGCTCCAGACGTCCCGCGGTGGTCACCTCATCGGCGTACACCGTCAACGACACGTCGCCCTCGACCGTCTCGGCCACGGCGTCCCGCAGCGCCGAGGTCGTCGCGGCGGGTCCCACCAGACGCACGCGCGTCGGGCGCGGCACCACGAAGGCGGACTCGGCGGCGGCGTCCGGGGTCGCGGAGTCCTCGCCCCCGTCGGCGATCTCGGCATTCGGGATGCCGCCGGCCAGACGCTGCAACCACTCCGCGTCGCTCTCGACCGACACCGCGACACCGGCGTCTCCGAGCAAGTGCCGGACCGCTGCCGGAAGGCCCACCGGAGAACTCAGGCTGAACGTCGAGCCCGAGCGGACCGCCGCGACCAGCACGCGCAGCACCGACTGCCAGGCGGCGTCGGCGGTCGCGCGCACCGCGACGTCGGCGGGCCGGTAGCGCCAGAGGTTGCGCTCGACACCGAGACGCGAGACGTCCTTCACCCGGCCGAACTCGCGGTCCCAGGCGACGGCGTCCGAGAGCGCCCCGCGCCGCAGCCAGTCGAACGCCTCGTACGACAGGGTCGGCTGCGCGGCCTCGATCAACGCGGTGATGCGGCTGTCGAGCCCGCGCAGGTGCAGCGTCGACGACGACGCTCCACCCGACGACGGCCGCCACGAGCCGAGGGTGACCAGGCGGTTCGGTCCCCCCGACATCGCCCCGCCGCCCACGGCAGCCTCGCCCCACCCGCCCACGGGCTCGCGCTGCACCACCGCTCCGGTCGTCGGCCGGTTCACGCGCAGCACGGCGGCGTCCACGCGGTCGAGCCAGAGGTCGAGGTCGGCCGCGTCGCGGGCGTGGAGCCCGGCGACGTAACCCGAACCGATCGCGTTCTGCAGGTCGATCGCGCGGGTCAGCGTCGGCGCGTGCAGGATGCCGAGCACCGGCGCCGCGACCGCCGCCCGGGTCAGGTGCGACCCGGCGCTGACACCCGTGCGCACTCCCGGAGTCCAGAAGCGACCGGCCATGTCGGGTCCGAGGTCGAGCTCGCGCGGCTGGACGAGCCAGCGCTCCCCCTCCGCGAGCACGGTGAGAGCGCGCCTCACCTCGCCCGCGGGCTCCTCGACGAGGGGGCCCACGTCGGACAGCGGGTCGTCGGCGGGTCCGACCCGGAGCGAAGTCACGGCATCCTTCAGCTGATCGAGGAAGCGCGACGAGCGCGCGACGGCTCCCACGAGGATCACGAGGGACGCCGCCGTGGCCGACTGCCCGGCGCGCGCGAACGCACCCTCGACGATGTCGGCGACGGCCTCGTCGATGTCGGCCGAGGGAGCGACGATCACGGCGTTGCGGCCGGCGGTGAACCCCTGGAGCGGCAGCGACGGCCGCCATTCGGCGAAGCGCTCCGCGGTGGTGCGCGCTCCCGCGAGCAGCACGCGGTCGACGCCGGGGTGCACGATCAGCGCGCGCCCCGAGGCCTCCTCGTTGAGGTCGGCGTAGGTCAGGAGGTCACGCGGAACCCCGGCGGCCCAGAGGGCCTCGGCGACGACCGCGCCCGCGCGTCGCGCGCGCGGCGACGGCGTGAGCAGGACGCCCGAGCCCGCCGCGAGCGCCGCGAGCGTCTCGGCGGCGCACAGCCCGACGGGCGCGTTCCAGCGCGGCGCGACGACGGTGACCCGGTCGGGGACGAACACGGCGCCCGCGACGCGGTCGAGCTCTTTGGCGGTGACGGCGTAGTACGCGGCCGCGTCGACAGCCTGACTCACCTCGGCGTCGGCCTCGTCGACGAGCACCCCGGCCTCGGACGCGAGCACTTCGATGAGCTCGGCGCGGCGGTCCTCGAGCGCGCGCGCCGCGGACTGCAGCACCGTCGCTCGGTCGGCTGCGGCCAGCGCGCCCCACGGCTCCGCGGCCTCTCGCACACGCGCCAGCGCCGCATCGAGACCGGCTTCGTCGTCGATGCGTCCCGCGGCGGCGGTCGCGTCTCCGGCGGTCGACCCGCTCGCCCGGCCGATCGCGGCGAGCGCCCAGGCGCGGTCCTCCGCCACTCCGGGGTCGGTGTCGGCGACGTTGCGGAAGCCGGGTGCACCGCCCGCCACCTCGGGACTCTCGCGTACCGAGAACACCGCGGTATCGACGAACGCCTGCCCTCCGAAGAGCATCTGCTGCACGTCGGGGCCGAGGGCGGACGTGTCTCCGGATGCCGCGGCCTCCCGCGCGATCCCGAGCACCGCCTGCGTCAGCCCCGCATCGACCGCGTCGGCGTCGGCGGGGTCGCGCAGGATAGCGGGGTCGGCCGTCACGCTCCGCCGTGGGACGCGGCCGGTCGGCGCGGGACCCTCCGCGGCGGAGACCGCGCGGTGCGCGCGCGCCGCGACGGCCGCGGTCTCGGGCGCGAAGAGGCCGCCCTCGAGGTCGTCGAGCGGCACGGTGTCCTGGGCGGTCTCGGCGCCGGCATCCGCGGCTTCAGCCGCACCCGGCACCGCGACGGGGAGGTCCGGCGACGCGGCGACGGCATCGGCGTACGCGGCCGTGAGCCGCGCCGCGACGACGTCGAGATCGTCGGGGTGCACGGCGGCGACCGTCACGACGAACGAGTCGTCCGGAATCCACGACGCACCCGCCGGCACGGCCAGGGTCAGCGCGGCGTCGGTGTCGTCGGCGACGGCCAGGGCGAGGGCGGCTCGTTCGGGGTCACCGGTCGCGAACTCGACCGCGAGTCCTTCCCTCCCGCGAGCGCTGAACGCCTCGCGGAGGGCGCGCACGGCCTGGGCGTCGATGTCGTCGCGCCGGGTGAGTGCGGGGGCGACCCATCCGCGGCGCGCCGAGGTCAGAGCATCCGCGGTGTGCAGCGGCGCATCGTCCAGGCGGACCGTCAGCCGGGCACCCCCGTCGTCGGCGCGCTGACGTGCCCACGCGGCGAGCTCGCGCACGGCGTCGACGCTCTCGACCAAGGCGATCGGCAGAGCGATCCCGGCGGGGGCCTCGCGCAAGCGGGGCTCCTCGAGCACGCGGGTGAGGACGGCGACCGTCCGGTCGAGATCGTCGCGCCCCTCGACCGCGAGCGTGAGGTGCGTGGCGTGCTCGGCGGCGGCGAGGAACAGCGGCAACAGGCGCTCCGCGGCGGCCTCGACGTCGGCGTCGAACGCCCACCGCGACGTCTTGCCCGTCGCATCGGCCACCGAGAGCGTCACCCGGTCGATGTCGTCGCGGCTCAGCAATGAACGGATGCCGTCGACCCGCCGTCGCGCGGCGGAATCGCCGAGGACCACAGGGCCGACCAGCCGCACGTCGGTCACGCCCCCGTGCGCACCGAGCGCCGCGAGGGCCGCACCCAGCCGCTCGGGCCGCGCGTCGACGGTCAGACCGGCGATCAGATCGCGCAGCGCGCGTCGCGCGAGCGGGACGACCGGGGCCGGCATCACCGGCGCGACGGCACCGCCGAACTGCAGAGCGCCGCGCGCGAACCAGGGCAGACTCGCCGGAACCTCGCCCGCGAGCCGGTGCAGGGCGGCCGCGGCCGCGGTCGCTCCCTCCGGGCGGAGCACGCCGTCGGCCGCGGCCGCGACGAAGACGGCGACGGCGGGGTCGAGCGACTCGCGCGGGACGGTCGAGAATGCGGCCACCCGGGCGGCGGCCCGCAGGGGAACGGCCGAGGAGAGCGTGAATCCGGTCGCGCGCGGGTCTTCGATGCTCATGTCGGTCAGCCTAGGCATCGCGCGCGTGGCATCCCGGCGGCCCGCCGCGCAAGCCGCGGATCGGCGCCCTTTCCGTGAATGGTTCAGCGCACGCCACCGATGCGCGGTACCCCGCGTGCCGGGCGTCATGTCCGCCCCACCTGGGCACCGCTTTCGCTACTGTCGGTGCAGCCCCCTCACCGTTGGAGTTCCCGCATGGCCCAGACTCTCACCGACATGCCCCTCGAGCTGCTGCGCGAGTACCGTCCGGCGCTCACCGCCCCCGACGACCTCGACGCCTTCTGGGACGAGACCCTCGCCGAGGCCCGGGATGCCGCCCGCCCGGCCGTCCTGACCCCGGTCGACGGTCCGCTGCGAGCGCTGTCCGTGCAGGACCTCACGTTCACGGGCTTCGGCGGAGACGCCATCCGCGGCTGGGTCGTCCGCCCCCACGGGGACGAGGTGCTCCCCGCGGTCGTCGAGTTCATCGGCTACGGCGGCGGCCGGGGTCTCGCCGGAGAGAAGAACCAGTGGGCGGCCGCGGGGTACGTGCACGTCATCATGGACACGCGCGGCCAGGGATCGACGTGGAGCGTCGGCGAGACGCCCGACCCGCACGGCTCCGCCGCCGCCTTCCCGGGCGTCATGACCCGCGGCATCCTGGATCCCCGCGAGTACTACTACCGCCGCCTGTACACGGATGCCGCGCGGCTCGTCGATGAGGTCCGCGCGCTGCCCGGAGTCGACCCGACGCGCATCGCCGTCACCGGCGGCAGCCAGGGCGGTGGGCTCGCGATCGCCGCGGCCGCCCTCTCCGGAGACAAGGTCGCCGCCGTCATGCCCGATGTGCCGTTCCTGTGCGACTTCCCGAACGCGATCGTGCGCACGCCGTCGGCCCCGTTCACCGAGATCACCCGCTTCCTCGCGATCCACCGCGATGCGGCCGCGAGCGTGCTGCGGACCCTGTCGTACGTCGACGGGGCGATCCTCGCCCGGCGGATCCAGGCGCCCGCGCTCTTCTCGGTGGCGCTCATGGACGACGTCGTGCTGCCGTCGGGGGTGTTCGCGGCGTTCCACGCGCTGGCATCCGAGGACGCCGCGCTCGAGGAGTACACGTACAACGGCCACGAGGGCGGCGGCTACCGGCACTGGATGCGGCAGGTCGCCTGGCTCGACGCCCGGTTCGGGCGCTGATCAGGCCCGCCTGGGCGTGACGAGCGGAGGACGAGGGACGGGCGGAGGACGACCGCGGCGGATCGCTCCTCCGCTCGTCCCTGCACCGCCGCTCGCCACACGACGGCACCCGCGCCCCACCGCGGGACGCCGCCCCGATCAGCCCCGCACCCTCAGCCCCAGACGCTGGGCGCGGGCCGCTTCGTCGAGGGCAGTGCCGAGCCGTCGGCCCAGTCGTGGACCCACTGCTCGATGTCGGGCAGCCCCTCGGGGCGCCCGACAGCGGCGAAGAGTTCGTCGTGCGGCACCGTTCCGCCGGTGCGGCGGAGGATCCGCGCGCGGATGATCGCGCGGGCGTAGATCTCGCCTCCGACCAGCGCGCGGTGCTCGAGGTAGACCGCCCGGTCGTCGTGCCCGATCATGCGCGTCTCGAGGTCGAAGCGCTGCCACAGCTCGAGCGAGCGACGGAACGTGATGGTCTCGGCCGCCACGACGGCGTACCACCCCTGCTTCGTCATGGCCGCCATGAGGCCGGCGCGAGTGAGCAGATCCCACCGGCCCAGGTCGAACAGCGACAGGTATCGACCGTTGTTGAGGTGCCGCAGCAGGTCGATGTCGGTGGGCAGCACCCGGATCCGGATGCGGGTCACCGTGTTCGGGTCGATGGCCCCCTCGCGGCGGAGGCGACGGCGTGCGCGGAAGAGGACCAGCAGGGTCCGCCAGAGGACGTTCACGAGGGGCGAGCGTATCGATCCCACGACGGATCGGCGATTCCCTTGTGGTCAGCCCACAAGCGCACGGTCTTCGTCTTGTGCGCGGGCGTCCGGTTCCCGCGGCGGGTACACCCACGTCACGAGGACGACCGACACGATCATCAGCAGGAACCACGACGTGAGCTTCGACGCGTCGACCGGATGCCATCCCCCGACCTGCGACGGATACAGCCATGCCCCGGCGTACGTCGCGATGTTCTCGGCGAGCCAGATGAACACCGCCACCCCCACGAACGCCAGGAGGATCGGCATCCGGAATCGTCCGCGGAAGAAGCGGAAGTGCATCACGGTACGGCCCCAGAGCACCAGCACCGCCACGATCAGCACCCATCGCAGGTCGATGATCCAGTGGTGCGTGAAGAAGTTGAGGTAGATCAGCGCCGCGACGACCGCGGTGAGCCACTGGCGCGGGTACCGGGTGAAGCGCAGGTCGAACAGGCGATACACGCGCACCATGTAGCTGCCGACCGCGGCATACATGAAGCCGCTGTAGAGCGGTACACCGCCCAGGCGCAGCACCCCGTCGGCGGCGTACATCCAGGAGCCGACGTCGGTCTTGAACAGCTCCATCACGGTGCCGACGATGTGGAAGGTGACGATCACGCGCAGTTCGCGCAGGGTCTCGAGGCGTCCGACCACCATCACGACCTGGATCGCGACGGCCGCGATCGTGAGCGCGTCGTTTCGCGCGAGCGGGGCGTCGTCGGGGTACCAGAGCTTCGCGGCGAGCACGACGGCGAGGAACGCGGCCCCGAAGACGCACGCCCACGCCTGCTTGAGGACGAAGACGGCGAACTCGACGGCGCGCGCCCTCGCCCCCGACGCCGGGGCGGAGGCGAGGAGGCGGTTCGCGAGGGCGTCGAGACGCGCCTCGACCGACGTCAACCGTGGGCGTTCCGACACGGCGTCATGCTGGCACGCGCGTCTGACAAAGCGCCCGTTTACCGCATCCGGCGCCGTCCCGCCGCCGATTTCCCCCAGGCGAAACCCCCGCGTAGAGTCACGCCATGACCGCCGAAACCCGAACCGACACCGTCGTCCGTCCGGTGCGCGACGTGGATGCCGAGGCCCTCGGCCGCGTGCACGCCACCTGCTGGCACGAGACCTACGATCACCTCATCAGCGAGGCGGCCCTCAAGGCCGTCTCCCCCCGCCGCATGGCCGAGCTCTGGACCCACTGGGCCGCCCAGGGCGACGGCTACCGCATGCACGCCGCTCTCGTCGACGGCGAGATCGTCGGCTTCGTCGGCTCCGGCCCCGCGCGCGACGACGACGCTCCGCGCGAGCGCGAGCTGTACTTCATCTACCTGCTCGACGCCTTCCACGGCACCGGCATCGGCCAGCAGCTCTTCGACGCCGCGATCCACGACGGCGAAGGCGCCTACCTCTGGGTCGCGGAGGACAACCCCCGCGCGCACCGCTTCTACACGCGCAACGGCTTCGCCCTCGACGGCGCGTCGCACGTCGAGCCCTTCCTCGGTGAGGAGCTCACCGAGGTGCGCTTCGTCCGCTGACGTGCTGCAGGTCTGGGCCTTCGACGGCATCCGAGAGATCACCCCGGGAGACGACCTCGTCCGGGTGATCCTGGATGCCGTCGACGCGGCGCCGGGAGCCGATACGGCGCTGCGAGACGGTGACATCGTCGTCGTCACCAGCAAGATCGTGTCGAAGGCGGAGGGCCGGATCATCCAGGCCGCCGACCGCGAAGACGCCATCACCCGGGAGACCGTGCGGCTCGTGGCATCCCGCACATCCCCCACCGGACACGTGACCCGCATCGTCGAGAACCCCCTGGGCATCGTCTCGGCCGCCGCCGGGGTCGACGCCAGCAACACCCCCGAGGGCACGGTGCTCTTGCTGCCGGTCGACCCCGACGCCTCGGCCCGGCGCATCGCCGAGGGCCTGCGCTCCGTCGCCCGAGTGGGCGTGATCATCACCGACACCCTGGGCCGCGCCTGGCGCGAGGGCCAGACGGATCACGCGATCGGGGCCGGCGGCATCCATGTGTTCGAAGACCTCCGCGGGACGTCGGATGCCGAGGGCCGCCCCCTCGTCGTCACCCTGCCGTGCGTGGCCGACGAGATCGCCGCGGCGACCGACCTCGTGAAGGGCAAGGCGTCGCGCCGCCCCGTCGCGATCGTGCGCGGGCGCGGAGACCTCGTGGGCGATCTCGACCTGCCCGGGGCGCGCTCGATCGTGCGGGATCCCGAGCGCGACATGTTCCGCCAGGGAGCCGACGAGGCATACGCCGAGGGCTTCGCGGCGGGTCGCGCGGCGCGCGACTGACCCCCTGTCCCCCCTCGTCCCACTTATGGGGGTGCACGTCCCACTTGTGGTCACCTGGAGAGGCCCGCACCGACCAGAAGTGGGACGAGGGGGCTCAGTCAGCGGATGCCGCGAGCGGCGAGCGCGTCGCCCAGGTCATCCGCGTGGCGCAGGGCGACCACCAGGAACGGCAAGGTTCCGCGCACGAGCGACGGACGGAGCCCCCGCGCGCGCTGGGCATCGCGCACCTCCGCGGCGTGGCGGGCGAGGACGGGGATCGTCGTGAGCGTCACCATCCACAGCAGGGCGACGCGCGCTGGGTCGATGCCGACGAGACGCAGCGGCCGCAGCCCTCTCTCGAGCGCGTCGAGCATCGCGGAGACGGGGGTCGTGAGCGGCACCACCCCCGCGATGAGGACGGCCGCCGCCACCCGGGCGGTGTTCGCCGCGGCCGGCTCGAGCCCGAGGAAGATCAGCTGCCCCGCCGCCGTGATGGCGATCATCCAGCGGAGTGCCCAGGCCTGGCCGCCGAGCGCGCGAAGCCCCCGTCCGACGCCCATTCCCGCCGCGGCATACACCGCGATCGGAACGGCGACCGCGATCGGGACCGTGATCCACACCGGCGGCAGCGCCGCGACAATGACCGCCACGACCGCGAAAACCGCGAGCTTCGGGCCGGCCGGCATCCGGTGCATCCATCCCGCGCCGGGGCGGTACATCGTCAGCACGCCAGGGCGCTCTCGTAGGCATCGACGACCATGTCGGATGCACCGGATGCCACGACCCCGCCGTCCGCGAACAGCACGGCCTGCTCGCACCGGCGTGCCAGGGCGAGGTCGTGCGTGACGACAATGAGCGCGTGCCCGGTGTCGGCGAAGAGGTGGTCGGCGACGGCGCGGGCGTTGCGCGCGTCGAGGAACGCCGTGGGCTCATCGGCGACGACCAGGTCGGGCTCGCGCACGAACGCACCGCACAGCGCGAGGAGCTGCTTCTGACCCCCGGAAAGGTCGTGGGCGGGGCGGTCGGCGAGAGCGTCCAGGCCGAAGCGTTGGAGTGCCGCGGCGACGCGGCGGTTCCGTTCCTCGCGCGCGAGGCGGAGCGGACGGAGCGAGAGCGCGACATCCTCGGCGACGGTGGGCATGATGATCTGCGCGTCGGGGTTGCTGAGCACGAGGGCGACGCGACGGCGCAGGTCGGTGGCATCCCTGTCCGGATCGAGATCGAGGACCTCCAGCTCTCCCGCCGCCCGCCGCAAGAGCCCGGCCGCGAGTCGGGCGAAGGTGGACTTGCCCGAGCCGTTGTCGCCGATGATCGCGATGGTCCGGGCTTCGAGGTCCAGGGTCACGTCGTGGAGCACCTCCGTGTCGCCGAGGCGGGCGGTCAGGCGCCGGCAGCGGATCACGCGTGCACGTCGGCCGGCGTCCTTTCACCGGCAGCCCCGCGCCACGCGCGCCGGAAACCTCGCGGATAGGCACGCACCAGCACCGACACCACGATCGTCGCAATCGCCGCTTTGAGGAGATCCCCCGGCACGAACACCAGGCTCGTCAGCGCCGTCTCGGCGAGCGGCAGACGCGTCACCAGGCTCTGCACCGGGATGCCGAGGGCGTAGATGGCGCCGATCCCCCCGACGATCATCGCCGCGGCGGTGCGCCACGCCACGGGACGACGTCCGCCCGCGTGCACGATCAGTCCGATAACGATCGCCCCGAGGATCCACCCGAGGGCGTACCCCGCAGTCGGTCCCAGGAAGACGCCGAATCCTCCCCGCCCGCCCGCGAGGACGGGGAGTCCCACTGCGGCGAGCGCGAGGAGGATCGACACCGAGAGCGCACCGAGCCACGGTCCGAGAACCGCGCCGGCCAGCATCACTCCGAGCGTCTGCGCCGTGATCGGCACGCCGCCGAAGAGGGGGAAGCTGCCAGGCAGCCCCAGGACCGCGATGAGCGCGGCGAAGACGGCGACGCGGGCGAGGTCGGTGGCATCGAGAGTGCGGGTCATGAGCACGCCTTTCCTGAACGGTGTTCACCTGAACAGCGTTCACTATACTCAGACGCATGGCACCCCGAGGACACTCCGCCGACGACGTCGCCCAGACCGCCCTGCGGATCCTCGATGATCACGGACTCCCCGACCTCACCATGCGCCGACTCGCAGCAGCCCTGGAGGTGCAGCCCAGCGCTCTGTACTGGCACTTCCCGAACAAGCAGACCCTGCTCGCGGAGCTCTCGGACAGGATCGTCGGCCGGATGGCATCCGGAATCCCCGTCGACCTCCGCACCGAAGCTCTCGCCCTGCGGGACGCTCTGCTCGCGTACCGCGACGGCGCCGAGGTCGTCTCGAGCACCCTCGCGCTCGGCCTCGGGTCGACGCTGGCGCACGATCGGCTGACCGCCGCGGTCGCCGCCGCCGGGTTCGACGCCGACACCGCGCGCCGCGGCGCCACCACGGTGCTGCACTACGTGCTGGGCTTCGTCTGGCACGAGCAGCAGCGCCTGCAGTACGACAGCCTCGGCGCGCGCGAGGGCACCTCGGGCCTCGAGAGCGACGACTTCGCCTTCGGACTCGACCTCATCGCCGGCGGGCTGCGGGCGCGTGCGGGCGCGGGGCCGCTCGCGTAGGGGGTGGGTTGCGGGCGGGGCTGCGGGCGGCGCGGCGGGGCTGCGGGCGGGGCGGCGCCGCGGCTGAGGGCGGGAGCGCTGCGGCGCCGCATTCGGCATCCATAAACGCCATCCGCTCACAGAAACACGCTCTGCACGCGTTTATGCGCGCAAACAGCGTTTATGCGTACTGGCGCGAGGCCACCAGAGGGCAGAGCCGCGGGGCGCGCGGGGACCGCGCGAGGTAGCGGTCGGGCAGACGCCGGGCCGCGGTCGGCATTCGGCATCCATAAACGCCATCCGCTCACAGAAACACGCTCTGCACGCGTTTATGCGCGCAAACAGCGTTTATGCGCGCTGGCGCGGAGCGCGGAGCGCGGGGCCGGAGCGCGGGACCAGAGCGGGGGCGAGGGCATGGCGCGGCGCGGAGCCGCGGGAGGCGCGGCGCGGAGCCGCGGGAGGCGCGGCGCGGAGCCGCGGG
The DNA here is from genome assembly GCF_030818255.1 of Microbacterium sp. SORGH_AS_0969. NCBI lineage: Bacteria > Bacillati > Actinomycetota > Actinomycetes > Micrococcales > Microbacteriaceae > Microbacterium > Microbacterium sp. SORGH_AS_0969. Next base: position 1,742,397 of record NZ_JAUTAG010000001.1, on the reverse strand, counting down.
AGGCGTGGCACGGAGCCGCGGTTGGGTGGGCGCGAGGCCGCGGCCGGCATTCGGCATCCATAAACGCCATCCGCTCACAGAAACACGCTCTGCACGCGTTTATGCGTGCAAACAGCGTTTATGCGCGGCTGGCGCGGAGCCGCGCGGACGCCCGCGCGCACGCGATGAGCGCGCAGCGTGCCGCACATCGTTTCGCCCGAGCAGTAGCCGCAAGGCCCCGCCCGCTCAGCGCATCTTCACGTCGCCGAAGAGCCGAGCGATCGGCGCCAGGACGCGCGGTCGCGCGGCCACCCATCCCGCGGCCATCACGAGCAGGGATGCCGCGAAGATCAGCAACCCGGTCGGGTCGCTCGTGAAGGAGTCGGGGTCGACCGCGCCGCGCGCGGCGTACATGTGATTCAGGTTGCGCAGGGCGCCCGTCGCCAGCACCAGCCCGACGTGCACGACGATGAACGCCACGAAGAACAGCATCACGGGGAAGTGGATTCTGCGCGCCCACTCGAGGGGGTACATCCTGTTGAGCTTCTCGGCGTTCTTCGGCCACACCCCCGACAGCCGCACGCCGCTGAGGATCGCGAGCGGCGCGGCGACGAACGTGATCGCGAAGTACGACAGCTGCTGGAGGCTGTTGTAATTCACCCAGCCGTTCTCGGTGGGCCAGTCGAGCGAGACGTACTCCAGCGCGGCCGACAGTGCGTTCGGGAAGACCTCCCACGACGTCGGGACGATGCGCATCCACTGCCCGGTCGCGAACAGCAGCACGACGAAGACGACACCGTTCGCGATCCATAGGATGTCGACAGCCTGGTGGAACCACAGCGTCAGGCTGATGCGGCGCTTCTTGTTCTTCCGCGGGGACCAGAAGGCGCTCGGCCGCTTCTCACGCCGCACCTGCCATCCCGTGCGGATGATGAAGAGTAGGAAGAAGCTGTTGAGGAAGTGCGACCAGTTCAGCCAGACGGGGAGCCCCACCGGCGCCCCCTCGGGGAGCGGGTACTCGCCCGGGAAGGCGGCCAGGAAGTCGCGCCCCGGCTCGAGAGCCAGGACGAACCGCGCGAGCAGCACCGCGATCCCGGCCAGCGCGAACGCGAAGACTCCGAGCACGATCATCGAGCCGAGCCACTGCAGCGGCGTGTAGGGGCCGATGCGGTGCGGTTCGGCCTTCGCGGGGCGAGGTGCGGATGCCGCGACGCCCGGCCACACCGTCCTCCGCACCGCGAGGGGCGGGCGAGGGGCGGCCGACGGGGTCGCGGATTCGGAAAGCGTCACCGGATTCGGATCGATCTCGCCGATGCGTCCGGATCTGCCGCCGTTCTCCGAATCTGCGCGCGCGGAAGCCGGCGGCCACGGCTCGCCACCCGAAACGCGAGGCAGCCCCCGCCGCACCTCCGACGTGGGCGCGGAGTCCGCGGCATCCGGATCCGAAAGAGGCTCACGCCCGGAACTCGCGGAATCCGCGAGACCGGCCGCATCCTGCGCGACCGACACGGCCGCGGATTCGGAAAGCGTCACCGGATTCGGATCGATCTCGCCGCTACGTCCGGATCCGCCGCCGTTCTCCGAATCCGCAACAACGGAACCTGGCGGCCACGGCTCGCCGTCGCCCCGCGCACCCTGCACCGGCGCGGCGCCCACCACGGAGATGTCGTCCCCCGCCTCGGGCGCGCCGGAGACCGCGGGCGGCCAGGGCTCCCCGCCGGGGACGCGCGGCAGCCCGCGACGCGGGTTGCGTGGTGTGGACGCCATCTATTTCTTCGGAGCCTCGAGCGCGCTGATCAGGTGCGGGACGACGGTGAACAGATCTCCGACGATACCGAAGTCGGCGATCGCGAAGATCGGCGCCTCGGCGTCTTTGTCGACCGCGACGATGGTGGTAGCGGTCTGCATGCCGGCGCGGTGTTGGATCGCCCCCGAGATCCCGAGCGCGATGTAAAGCCGCGGCGACACGGTAACGCCCGTCTGTCCGACCTGCGCGGCGGCCGGCACGTATCCGGCGTCGACCGCCGCGCGCGATGCGCCGACCGCGGCGCCGAGCACGTCGGCGAGCTGCTCGACGAGCGCGAAGTTCTCGCGCGAGCCCACGCCGCGCCCTCCGGCCACCACGATGTCCGCGCCGCGCAGCTCGGGGCGCGACGACGGCGCGGCGGTCTCGGAGAAACTCTCGACTCGACCCGCCGGGACTCCGGATGCCACGACCTCCAGCCGCTCGACGACAAGAGGCTGCGTGTCGAGGCGCTCGGTGACCGCGCCCGGCCGCAGGGTGGCGACAAGCGGCCCGAAGGTCGGGGCACCCTCCACCGTGAATGCCCCGCCGAAGGCGGAATGCCGCGCCACGATCCCGAGCTCGTCGCGGTCGAGACCCACCACGTCGGCAGCGAGCGGCAACCGCAGACGTGCGGCCAAGCGGGCCACGGCGTCGCGCGATTCGATGGAGTTCGACGCGAGCACGAGGTCGGGGCGCTCGCGCGCGACCGCCGCGGCGAGCGCGTCGACCACGGGAAGGGTCAGGGCGTCGGAATCGGCGTCGGCGGTGAGCACGCGCACCGCGCCGAGGCCGGCGGCCTCCTCCGCGGCGCGCGACGGTCCCACGATGACGGCGACCGGCTCCCCCACCCGGCCGGCCGCGGCCAGCAGCCCCGCGGACGACGCGGCGAGCGCCCCATTGGGGAGTACCTCGAGCAGCACGAGCGCGACGGTCATCGCAGCACCCCCTCGTCGGCGAGGAACGCGGCGAGCTTCTCGGCGGCATCCCCCTCGTCGGTGATCTTGATCCCCGCCTCGCGGGGAGGACGCTCGGCGACCGACAGCATGATGTACCGGGGCACTGCCGGATCGTCGGGCTCGACCCCGAGGGCCGTGGCATCGACGGTCTCGTACGGCTTCTTCTTCGCCGCCATGATGCCCTTGAAGGTCGTGAACCGCCCCTCGGGCATCGCCTCGGTGATCGAGACGACCGCCGGGAGAGCGGCCGACACCCGCATGGTGCCCGCGTCGCTCACGCGGTCGCCGGTAGCGGAGTCGTCCGTCAGCTCGAGGCTCGACAGCGCGGTCAGGTGAGGCACACCGAGCATCTCGGCGATCATCGCGGGCAGCACGCCGCCACCCCCGTCGGTCGAGAGGTTACCCGCGATCACGAGGTCGAATCCCGTGCGCCGGATCGCCGCGGCGAGCACCTCGGCGGTCAGCAGGAGGTCGGCCCCGTGCAGCGCATCGTCGACGACGTGCACGGCGGACGTCGCTCCCATGGCCAGCGCCTTGCGCACGGTGGCTGCGGCCGACGCCGGCGCCATCGTCAGCGCGACCACCTCGGTACCGGGGTGCGCGTCGGCGAAGGCGAGCGCGGCCTCGACCGCTCGCTCGTCGATCTCGTCGAGCACGGGCGTCGCGGCCGCCCGGTCGGTCAGCCCGGTCTCGAGGTCGAGCCGGCGCTCGCCCCACGTGTCGGGCACTTCTTTGATCAGCACCACGATCTTCATCGACGCGGCTCCTTCGTTCGGGGGATGGATGCCACGGCCTCATGGCCACGGCCACGTTCGGGGCGCGGAGGCTTCGACAGGCTCAGCCACCGCTGCACGCCCCGCCGCCCGCGCGACGCCCGCGGAGGCTTCGACACGCTCAGCCACCACCGCACAACACAGGTCCCTGAGCCCGTCGAAGGGACCGGGCCCCCGCGCGACGCCCGCGGAGGCTTCGACACGCTCAGCCACCACCGCACAACGCAGGTCCCTGAGCCCGTCGAAGGGACCGGACACCCGTTCGACGCCCGCGGAAGCTTCGACCGGCTCAGCCACCGCTCGCCGCCCGACCACCGCTCGCCGCCCGGCCACCGCTGCACGCCCAGCCACACCCTGGCTCCCGGCCACCGTTCACCGCGCGGTACCCACCCCGCGCCGCGGATACCGCCCGCGCGGTACCGTGAAGCACGAGGAGGACCCATGACGCGACGACTGCCGGTCGACCCCATCGCCGAGGCCAAACGCCAGTGGCTCGCGCACGGGTGGGACGACGCCGCCGACGGCATGACGGTCGTGACCTCGGTGATCCGGGCGCACCAGTTGCTCATGGCATCCATCGACCGGGCGCTGAAGCCCTTCGACCTGTCGTTCTCGCGCTTCGAGATGCTGCGGCTGCTCGCCTTCACACGGGAGGGACGGATGCCGATGGCCAGCGCGATCGCCCGGCTGCAGGTGCATCCGACGAGCGTCACGAACACGGTCGAGCGGCTGACCCGCGACGGGCTCGTCTCTCGTGAACCGCACCCCACCGACGGACGCGCGGCGCTGCTCGCCCTGACCGACGAGGGGCGACGACGGGTGGACGAAGCGACCGCGGCGCTCAACACCGTGTTCGCGGACCTCGGACTCGACGACGACGACGCGACGGCGCTCGTGCGGATCATCGCGCGCTTCCGCAAGGGTGCCGGCGACTTCGCCGATCCCGCTCCGGTGCCCGACCCGCTCTGACGTGGGCCCGTAGCCGCGCGCGGCGCGGCCGATCGAGCGGGGTTCCGTCGCGTCGTCTCGATCATCGGTGGGTGAACGACGGTGCCCGCTTCTCGCGGAACGCCGCCATCCCCTCCTTCTGGTCGGCCGTGTCGAAGAGGCCGGCGAACGCCTGCCGCTCGAAACGCAGGCCCTCGGCGAGAGAGGTCTCGAGCGCCGCGTCGAGCGCGGCCTTCGCCGCGTAGAGGGCGGGCAGCGGTTTCGCGGCGATCGTCTCGGCGACCGCCTGCGCCTCCTCGAGCAGGTCGGCCCCGGGCACGACGCGCGAGACCAGCCCCACCCGCTCGGCCTCGGCCGCGTCGATCATCCGGCCGGTCAAGACGAGTTCGGCCGCCTTGTAGTACCCCAGGGCACGCACGAGCCGCTGCGTCCCGCCCATGCCCGGGATCACGCCCAACTGCACCTCGGGCTGGCCGAACCTCGCGCGGTCGGAGGCCAGGATGACGTCGCACATCAGCGCGAGCTCGCAGCCGCCGCCGAGGGCGTAGCCCGAGACGGCGGCGATCACGGGTGTGCGAACGGCCGCGAACCGCGACCAGCCGCCGAAGTGGTCGGTCAGGATCATCTCGACGCTGGACTTGCCCTCCATCTCTTTGATGTCGGCTCCCGCGGCGAACGCCTTCTCGCTCCCGGTCACGACGATCGCACCGACGCCCTCGTCGGCGTCGAACGCCTCGGCCGCGGCGACCACCTCGTGCATGGTGCGTGTGTTCAACGCGTTCAGCGCCTCGGGGCGGTCGAGGGTGATCCACCCGACGCGACCCCGCTGCTCGACGCGGATCGTCTCGTAACCGGCATCCTGATCCGTCATGTCACTCCCGTTCTGTCGGCGCGGACGGCCCGCTCTGGCATGCTCCCACGCTCCCCCGACATCGCCGAGGGACTCGACGTCACGCGGCCAGAACGCTCCGACCGACGATGAGACGCATGATCTCGTTCGTGCCCTCGAGAATCTGGTGCACGCGCAGATCGCGCACGACCTTCTCGATGCCGTAGTCCTGCAGGTAGCCGTAGCCGCCGTGCAACTGCAGGGCCTCGTTCGCGACGCGGAAGCCGACGTCGGTCGCGAAACGCTTCGCCATGGCGCAGCGGGTCGCGGTGTCGGGGTTCTTCGCGTCCAGCGCCGTCGCCGCATCGCGCACGAGCAGGCGCGCCGCCTCGAGCTCGGTGGCCATGTCGGCCACCGCGAAGACGACGGACTGCTTCTCGGCGAGCGCCTCGCCGAAGGTGAAACGCTCGTGGACGTAGGCGATCGCGCGGTCGAGGGCCCAGCGCGCCCCGCCGATCGAGCAGGTGGCGATGTTCAATCGGCCGCCGTTGAGCGCCGTCATCGCGATCGAGAAGCCGCGGCCCTCGCCGCCGAGGAGGTTCTCGGCGGGTATCCGCACCTCGTCGAGGACGACCTGGCGGGTCGGTTGGGCGTTCCAGCCCATCTTCTTCTCGAGGGGGCCGAACGACAGCCCCTCGGCGTCGGCAGGAACGAGGAATGCGCTGATCCCCCGCGCGCCCGGCTCGCCCGTGCGGGCCATGACGACATAGACGGATGCCTCGCCCGCACCCGAGATGAACTGCTTCACGCCCGTGAGCACGTAGGTGTCACCGTGGCGGATCGCCGAGGTGGTGATCGCCGCCGCGTCGGATCCCGCGCCGGGCTCGGTGAGGCAGTAGGCACCGAGGTCGTCCATCGCGACGAGTCCGGGCAGCCAGCGCTGACGCTGGGCGTCGGTGCCGTAGGCGTCGATCATCCACGCGACCATGTTGTGGATCGTGATGTAGGCCGTCACGGTGGGGTCGCCGTAGGCGAGCTCCTCGAAGATGGCCACCGCGTCGGCGCGCGAGAGGCCCGCGCCCCCGACGTCGTCCCTCACGTACACACCGCCGAGGCCCAGCTCGCCCGCGCGGCGGAGGACGTCGCGGGGGAAGTGCTTCTCGGCATCCCATTCCAGGCTGTGGGGGGCGAGCTCGGTCGCGGCGAAGTCACGGACGGCTTCGAGGATGGCTTCGCGCTCGTCCGCCGAGAGGGTACCGGCGGGCGGGGCATCGAGCGCGGGGGCAGGGGTGGTGTCCATGCGGCTCTCCTTCGTGGGGCGACGGCGTCGTCGCCCTCACAGATTACATGGACGTCCTACTAAATGGGAGGGCTTGCGATGATTCCCGAGTCGGTACCCTCGACGGCATGCCTGCACAGCAAGAGCGAGCCGAATTCGACCGCCGTCACGCCCCGGAGCCCATCGAGATCGTCGTCTTGACCGGCCAGAGCGTCGGAGGGGCGGGGAAAGCGGGCGGCGCGGAGCTGTGGACACCGTCCGCGGACGTCCTCGCGTACGTCGACGGATCCGGCGCCGTGGTCACCGAAGAGGGGCGGTTGTCGTGGCTCGCCACCGACGCGGAACGCGACGGGTGGATCCACGACCTCGAGGCCCTGACGCAATACCGCGTGCGGGTCCGTCGCGCCACTCCGGACTCTGCGGAATACGCGAAGTACAACCTCCCCGTGCCCGACCTCTCGCACCATTTCGCGCTCGACGAGGTGATCGAGCGCGACCTGCGCATCCCCGCGCTCGACGGCCGGCGCGACCGGTGGCTCCGCCCGATCGTCCTTTCCACCGAGCTCGGCGAATTCACCCTCGATCGTTCCTACGGGTGGTTCTCGGGCGGGATCGAGTGGGCGGGGGAACAGATATCGGTCACCCTGAGCATCGACGATGACGCTGCCGAGGGCGCCGAGACCTGCGAGGGGTCCCTCGCCCGCTTGCGGGCGCTGCTCGCCGAGATGCCGGACGTCGACGCCCGCTGGCGCGCCTTCGCCGCGGAGGAGCTCACCGACCTCGCGAACGACTGGCAGGAGGAGGACGAGGACGACGACGCGCCGGCTCCGGAACCGATCACCCGGGAGACGTTCGCGGAGCGGATCCGCCTGAGCGAGCTGAGCATCGCCGCCGACGGCTCGGCCACTGCGTACTTCGACGACGGCGACCTGTTCTTCGGCCACGTGATCCTCATCGACGTGCAGAGCGACAACCGCCTGGCCAACGCCTCGATCGCCGGCTGAGATCCTGAGCGCTACCCCGCCGCCACGCCGAACAACGACCCCACGAGATACGTCGCCCCGAGCGCGAGCGCGCCGCCGATCACCGTGCGCAGGATCGAGCGACCACGTCGAGCGCCGCCGATCCACGCGGCCACGTACCCCGTGACGGCCAGCGCGACAAGCACCGCCGCGAACGTCAGGGGAACCCGCACCTCCACCGGCGCGAGCAGGATCGTCGCGAGAGGCAGCAGCGCGCCGATCGTGAAAGCCACCGCGGACGCCAGCGCGGCGGTCCACGGGCTCACGACGTCGTCGGCATCGATGTTCAGCTCGATCGACAGATGCGCTTTCAGGGCATCGGATGCCGTCAGCTCGGTCGCCACGCGGGTCGCCGTGTCGCGCGTGAGCCCCTGGGCCTCGTACAACCCGACGAGCTCGGCGAACTCGGCATCCGGATCCTCCGCGAGCTCGCGGCGTTCCTTCTGGATGAGCGCCCGCTCGCTGTCGCGCTGGCTCGAGACCGAGACGTACTCGCCGAGCGCCATCGACACGGCACCGCCCACGAGGGCGGCGAGCCCGGCGACGAGCACGGGCCCCACCTCGCTCGTCGCTCCCGCGACGCCGACGACGACCGCGGCGGTCGACACGATGCCGTCGTTCGCACCGAGCACTCCGGCACGAAGGCCGTTCAGTCGTTGGGCGAGGCCCTGGCGATGCGGTTCGTCGGCGTGGGCACCGGAAGGCTCCGTCATGCGCCCAGGCTAGACCGCCTCGCACGGGAGCGGGCGCGCGTGCGAGCGTTCGCCTCTCGTTCATCCGAGCGTCACGGACCGCGGCCAGACTCGGCGCGTCCGCCGCCCCCCGCGGCGTCCGGTGTGCCGCCCCCGCGGTGCGTCGATCCCCTGCCCCGAGGACACAGCCATGCCTTCGCCCTTCCTTCGCCGTACCGTCGCGCTGACCGCGACGACCGCGGCCGTCTGCGCGCTCGCGCTCTCGAGCGCCACCGCGGCGTCCGCCGCGATCGTTCCCGACCCGATTCGCGACGCTCCCGCCGACAGTGCGGTGAGCCTCCGCCCGATCGGCACCTACGAGACGGGCGTGTTCGACCAGTCGGCCGCCGAGATCGTCCACGCCTACAAGAACCGCCTGTTCGTCGTGAACGCGCAGGCCGGCGCCGTCGACGTGCTCGATATGAGCAGCCCCGCGGCCCCCACGAAGCTGTACTCGATCACGGGGACGGGCGTGGCGAACTCGCTCGCGGTGCGCGAAGACGGCCTGGGCGTCATCGCCCTCGAGGACACCGACAAGACCGCGCCCGGCCGCCTCGTGTTCTTCGACGCGGATGCCGCCGAGCCGACCGTTCTCGGAGAGGTCACCGTCGGAGCCCTCCCCGACATGGTCACGATCTCGGCCGACGGCACGGTCGCCGTCGTCGCGAACGAGGGCGAGCCCGCCGACGACTTCTCGGTCGACCCCGAGGGCTCGGTCGGGATCGTCACCCTCCCCGCCGAGAAAGCGGCCCCGAGCCAGGATGCCGTGCGCACGGCCGGGTTCGGAGCGTTCGAGAAGGGCGGATCGAAGACCCTCGACCCCGCCGTCCGCGTCTTCGGTCCCGACGTCGCCGCCCCCGACCAGGGCGACACCCCGCTCGCCGCGAACCGCGTCAGCCGCAACCTCGAGCCCGAGTACGTCGCGATCGCCGGGGGGACCGCGTACGTCGCGCTGCAGGAAGCCAACGCGATCGCGATCGTCGACCTGGCGTCGGCGGAGGTCAGTGGCATCCGTCCCCTCGGGTACAAGGACTACGGCGTCGAGACGCTCGACGCGAGCGACCGCGACCCCGAGGACGCTCCGACCTCCAACGAGAAGAGCTACCCGGGCCTGTACGGCATGTACATGCCCGACGGCATCCAGGCGTACGAGACGAACGGCGAGACCTACCTCGTCACCGCCAACGAGGGCGACGGCCGCGAGTGGGGCGACTTCAACGACACGGCCCGCGTGAAGGATCTCGGTGAGGATGGTCTCGCGCCCGTCTGCGCCGACAGCCCGCTGGCCGGCTCGCTCGACGACGCCGACCTCGGCCGCCTCAACGTCGCGACCGACATGGGACTGAACGCCGACGGCAGCTGCTACGCCGAGCTCTACACGTTCGGCGGCCGCGGTTTCTCGGTGTGGAACGCCGACGGCGCGCAGATGTTCGATTCCGGCGCGGACTTCGAGCGCATCACGCACGACGCGAACCCGGGCTTCTTCAACTCGAACCACTCGGCCTCGAACCTCGAGGGACGCAGCGACGACAAGGGTCCCGAGCCCGAGAACCTCGCGATCGGCGAGGTCGACGGGCGCACGTACGCGTTCATCGGTCTCGAGCGCGTCGGCGGCGTGATGACGTACGACATCACCGACCCGACGAAGGCCGCCTACGCGGGATATGTGAACAACCGCGACTTCTCGGTGTCGATGGAAGACCAGCTCACCGGCGACGAGACCGCCGACCGCGAGCTGCTGGCGAAGGCCGGCGACCTCGGCCCCGAGGGAGTCGACTTCATCCCCGCCGACGCGTCTCCCACGGGGCGACCGCTGGTCGCCGTCGGCAACGAGGTGTCGGGCACCACGACGCTGTTCGAGGTCTCGAACCCGACGGTGAAGAACATCGACATCCTGACGGTCAACGACTTCCACGGCCGCCTCGAAGCGGGCTCGCAGGGCGAGGCCGGCGCGGCCGTCATCGCGGGCGCCGTGAAGGCCAAGGAAGCCGCCAACCCGAACACGCTCTTCGTCTCGGCGGGTGACAACATCGGCGCGTCGACCTTCACCTCGCTCATCCAGAACGATTCGCCGACGATCGACACGCTGAGGGCGTCCGGTCTCGACGTATCGGCCGTGGGCAACCACGAGTTCGACCGCGGCTTCGCCGACCTCACCGACCGGGTGCTGCCCGAGTACGGCGGCGGGGAGTACGGTCTCGGCGCGAACGTGTACAAGAAGGGCACGAAAGAGCCCGCGCTCGACGAGTACGCGATCAAGGACGTCGACGGCGTGCGCGTGGCCTTCATCGGCACCGTCACCCCCGACACCGCGACCATGGTCGACCCGGCCGGTATCGCCGACCTGGAGTTCGGCGACCAGCTCGAAGCGGCGAACCGCGTCGCCGACGAGATCACGCGGGGCGACCTCGCCGACGTGATCGTGCTGCTGACGCACTCGGGCGCCGCCGTCTCCGACGACTGCGCCGCGATCGCCGCCGACCAGTCGGGCTTCGGCAACCTCGCCGTCAACGCCTCGCCCGAGATCGACGCGATCGTCTCGGCGCACACGCACCAGACGTACGCGTGCGACCTGCCGGTGGCGGGCACCGACCGCACCCGCCCGGTGATCCAGGCGTACGAGTACGGCAAGGCCATGGGCCAGCTGTCGCTCACGTGGGACACGCGCACTGACTCGCTGGCATCCCTCACCGGAACGACGTTCCCGCTCGCGGGCGCTTTCGCTCCGGATGCCGAGATCGAGGCGAAGGTCGCCGGCTACGTCGCGCAGGCCGACGTCATCGGCGCGAAGCCGGTCGGCGAGATCAGCGGCGACATCCTGCGCGGCGGAACCCCCTCGGGAGCCGACCGCGGCGTCGAGTCGTCGATGGGCAACTGGGTCGCCGACGTCTACCTGTGGGCGACCTCGAAGAACGCCGCCTACGCCGGGACGAAGGCGCGAATCGCGCTCATGAACCCCGGTGGTCTGCGCGCCGACCTGCTGAAGGGCGACGACGGGGTGGTCACCTACAAGGAGGCCGCTCTCGTTCAGCCCTTCGCCAACACCCTCGTGACGGTGACGCTCACGGGCGAGCAGCTGCGCGGCATCCTGAACGAGCAGTGGAAGGCCGAGGGCGACCGACCGAAGCTGCACCTCGGGGTCTCCGACGGCTTCACGTACGAATACGAGCAGGACGCGACGAACCCGCGCGTCGGCTCGGTCGTGTCGATGGCGTACCAGGGCAAGCCGATCGCCGACACCGACACGTTCACGGTCGTGACGAACTCGTTCCTCGCGAACGGCGGCGACGGCTTCCCGACCTTCGCGGCGGGAACCGGCCGCACCGACACCGGACAGATCGACCTCGACGCGACGCTCGCGTACTTCGAGGCGACCCCCGTGGTCGACCCGGCGCCACTCGGGCGGGCCGTGCTCGCCTCGGGTGAGACCCCGGGCGAGGACCCCGGCGCCCAGCCGACGCCCGCTCCCGCCGCTCCGGGGCAGCCCACGAACCCCGGCGGCAAGCTCGCGAACACGGGCGCGGAGGCTCCGTGGGGCGTGGCCCTCGCGGGCGGGTTCCTCGTGGTCGCGGGCGGCCTCGCCTTCGCGCTGCGGCGGCGACGCACGGTCTGACACGCCGAACCGGAGCGGCCCTCACCCTCGCGGGTGGGGGCCGTTTCTGTCCCGGGGGCCGCCGTCAGGCGCGGAGCAGCTGAACCAGAACCCCGGATGCCGCGGACTCGACGCGCCAGACCTGCCCGCTGCCACGCACGGCCGGGGCCGCCTGCGCCGAGACCACCAGGGCCGTGTTCTCGTCGATCGCCACGCCGTCGGTGACGAGGCCCGCGTCGACCGCGGCGACGAGACGCGAAAGGGTGCCCCACTGGGCGGCGTGGACGTCGACGGCGAAGCCGAGGAGTCCGAGGCCCGGGCGCACCTCGAGCTCGCCGAGCTCCTCGGCCGCGTCCTCCACGCAGACCTCGACGCCGCCGCGCAGCCATCCGCCGACGAGCGCACGCTCGGCCGCGATCGCCGCTCCCGCCGAGAAGCCGGCGTACGGCATTCCCCCGGCCACCCGTTCGCGCAGCTCTTCCCGGATGACGCGGAACGCATCGTGGTATGCCGGGGTCAGGCCGCCGCCGACGAAGACGCCGTCGGCCTCGATCGCGGCATCCGTGAAGCTCTCTCCCTCGACGATGGCCTCCACTCGGATGCTTCCCGCGCCTCCGGCCTCGAGGGCGCTGCGGAAACGCGCGACCGAGCTGTCGTCATCGGCCTCGAGTACGAGCAGCATGGCGATGACCGGGTCGCGATCGCCCGCCCGCTCCCGCGCTTCCGCAACGAAGGGCTCCAGCAGGGCACCGCAGCGCGCGACGTCGCGCCCGCCACCGAGAAGATGAACACTCATCCGCTCAGTATCGCGGTCACGCGCCCTACCCTGAACCCCATGAGCTCGACACGGACCACACAACGCCCGGCCACCTCGCGACGCAGCTCGCCGGGGGCGACGTTCTGGGTGCTCAGCGCACTCGGGGTGGTCATGGCCGTCGCGTCATGGCTGTGGTTCGGCATGGCGTTCGAGGAGGAAATGAGCGACCAGCCGAAGGCTCTCTCCGCGGGCACGACGATGGCAGGCTTCGGGTTTCAGTTCGGCACCGTCCCCCTGCTCGTGGCGCACGCCATCGGCGTCCTCACGCTCGGGCTCACGGTGTTCCCGCGGCAACCGCGCACCGGCCGCGGCTGGCGGTACGCGATGGTGAGTGTCGCCGTCGCCTCGCTCATCGGCATGGTCGCCGCGCAGGTGCTCTTCGGCGGTCGACTCTTCCTCATGGGCGCAGGCGCCGCAGACGTCTTCGTCCCCTGATGAGGGCCCGTTCCGCGAGCCGGATCGTCCTGCCGGAGTCGACCCACAAACTCCGGCACGGGCAGCCGCGAACCCGCGCCTCGCCCTCGAACTGCGAAGTATGCCTCACACCTCCGCGAGAGATCGCCCGCGTCAGTACCGCCGCAGCAGCGCCGCGAGCGCCTGACCGCCGCCGATGCACATCGTCACGACCGCGTACTCGAGGTCGCGGCGCTGCAGGTCGAGGGCGGCGCGGACCGTCAGGATCGCGCCCGTCGCTCCGACCGGGTGACCGAGGGCGATTGCGCCGCCGTACGGGTTGACCTTCGACGGGTCGAGGCCCGCATCGCGGATCACCGCGACCGCTTGTGCGGCGAACGCCTCATTCAATTCGATCACGTCGACATCGGCGGGGCTGAGTCCGGTCTGGTCCCAGAGGCGCTGAAGCGCCAGAACGGGCGCGTACCCCATGATCTCGGGGTCGACGCCCGCGGTGGTCACGGCCTCGAGGGTCGCGAGTCCCTTCAGCCCGCGGTCGCGCACGTCGTCCTCGCGCATGAGCACGGTCGCGGCGGCACCGTCGTTGATGCCGGAGGAGTTGCCCGCGGTGACCGAGCCGTCCTTCTCGAATGCGGGGCGCAGGCCGGCCAGTGCCTCCATGGTCGTTCCGGGCCGCGGGTGCTCGTCGACCGAGACCTCGACCGGGCGCTTTCCGCCGGTCGTCACGGGCACGATCTCCTCCGCGAACGCCGCGCGCGCGGCATCCGTCGACGCCCGTCGCTGGCTCTCGACCGCGAAGGCGTCCTGCTCCTCACGCGAAACGGAGTACCGGGATGCCACGACCTCGGCCGTCGTGCCCATGTGCCGGCCACTGAAAGGGTCGGTGAGGATCGCGAGGGTTCCGTCGAGGAGCACGCGGTCGCCGAGACGCGCGTTGCCGCGGGCGCCGTACTCGAGGAACGGCGTGCGCGACATGCTCTCGTCACCGCCGGCGACGGCGACGTCGATGCCACCCCAACGGAGCTCCTGGGCCGCGGACCAGATCGCCTGAAGACCCGAGCCGCAGAGACGGTTGACCGTGAAAGCGGGGACCCGGGTGGGAAACCCCGCGGCGAGCGCGACGCGACGGGCGTTGTAAGCGTCGGGACCGTTCTGCGCGATGCAGCCCATCACGACCTCGTCGACCGCGTCCTTCTCGACGCCCGCGCGGCGGAGAGCCTCGGTCACCGCGATGGCCCCGAGCTCGTATGCGTCGATACCGGAGAGCGATCCGGCGAACGAGCCGATGGGCGTTCGTGCGCCCGAGACGATGACGATGCGCGATTCTGACACGTGTGCACAGTACGGGAGTGCCGCGCGCCGATCCAGGGGTCGCCTGATCGGGTCTGGTGCATCCCGCACCCTCGCTGCCACACTGACCCCATGCTCGTCACGACGATGAACGATGTCCCTGGCCGTCAAATCACCGAGGTCTTCGGGGAGGTGACCGGCCTCACCGTGCGCGCCCGCAACCTCGGCGTGCAGTTCGGCGCCGGCCTCAAGTCGATCTTCGGAGGTGAGCTGCAGGGCCTCACCAAGCAGCTCCAGGAAAGCCGCGACGAGGCCAAGCAGCGCCTCATCGAAGAAGCGCAGGCGCTCGGCGCCGACGCGGTGATCGCGATGCGCTTCGACACGAGCGAGGTGGCGCAGAACTTCCAGGAGGTCGTCGCCTACGGCACCGCGGTGAAGCTGGCCTGACCTCCCGTACGCAGAGGCGCGCCGCAGTGCGGGAGCGCGACGCGAGGCCGCGCCGCCCACGAAATCGCTCAGACCGAATGCACCGCTCGATACGAGCGCCCACAGGACAGGGTTCATCATTCAACTCTCCGGGAGGGGCTTGAGGCCGGATGGGCTCGGCCGCGACGCTGACCGATCGGGTACCGATCGCGAGGCAGGTCTAACGGTAGAAGTAAGCACTGTGGTTACTCAACGGACAGATGTACGACATTGTGCATAGTCTCTGAACGGAATGCGGAGTCGTATTAAGCTGATCGTCATGCCGGATGCAATCGACCACAAGTTGATCTCACTGCTACGCGCAGATGCGCGAACCCCCGTCGCGGAGTTGGCAAGACAGGTCGGAGTGAACCGCTCGACGGTCACCTCACGGATCGACAGAATGGTCTCGGACGGCGTAATCGAAGCGTTCACCGTGCGGTTGGGCAATGACGTGGACCGCAACGCCATCCGAGGGGTGTCGATGGTGTCCATCTCCCCCAATCAGGGCAAGGCGGTCATCCGATCGATCCGCGGTTTCCCCGACGTCGATGAGCTTCATTCAACGATCGGCGAGTGGGATCTCGTCGTTCATCTCCGCTCGTCGACCCTGTCCGATTTCGATACCGCCCTCGAACGCATCCGCGCCGTTCCGGGCGTCACCGACACGCGCACGAGCCTGCTCTTCAACTCATTGACGAGCCACTAGAGCGCGTCAGACCGCCGGCCGCGCCTCAAGTCTCCGACCCCACGACTCCAGGGTCGTGGGGATGGATGCCAGGGTCGCGATCGCCCCGTCACGGTCGGCGCGCGCGAGGGTGAGACCGGCCACCACGAGCGAGGCGCAGACCGCGGCGAGGGCGTCGACGGCATCCGGAGTCAGATCGGGGCGACGGTCGGCGACGGCGGCGCGGATCGCGGCGCGCATCTCGGCCGCGTAATCCGACACGAGGGTGCGGACGTCGGCGTCGTCGGACGCGAGCGGCGAGGATCCTGCGTTCAAGAGCAGGCAGCCGAGGCGGGCCCGCGGGGTGTCGGCGGCGATCCCGGCGGCCATCTCGGCGACGTACGCTTCGAGCGCGCCCGGGTCTCCCCCGCCCAGGGGGCGCAGACGCGTGCGGACGACGTCGTCGAGGTAGGCGGCGAGCACCGCGTCGAAGAGTCCGCGCTTGCTTCCGAAGGCGTTGTAGATGCTGGAGCGTGTGAGGCCGGTGGCCTCTTCGAGCTCGGCGATACCGGTCTCGGCGTAGCCGCGCCGCCAGAACACGTCGCGCGCGGCGTCGATGACGGCGGAGCGTTCGAAGCTCGGCATCCTGCCCATGTTCTCTCCCCGTACCCCTTGCTGGTGCCGGACCCTTCGACAGGCTCAGGGTCCTCCGGCGCAGGTGGCTGAGCTTGTCGAAGCCACCGGACCCCTCGACCGGCTCAGAGTCCTCACGGTTGCTTTTGCGCGCCCGAGGTCTATATTAGACCAGTCGTTACAAAATAACCACAGGAGGAATCCATGCGCGCAGTCATCCACCACGAGTTCGGCGAACCGGCCGACGTCCTCGGCGTCGAAGAGGTCGAGACCCCGACCCCCGGCCCCGGCGAGGTGCGCCTGCGCGTGATCCTGTCGCCCATCCACAACCACGACCTGTGGACGATCCGCGGCACCTACGGCTTCAAGCCCGAGCTCCCCGCGCGCGCCGGCACCGAGGCCGTCGGGGTCATCGAAGAACTCGGCGAGGGCGTCGAGGGCCTGAGCGTCGGCCAGCGCGTCGCCACGGGCGGCACCTTCGGCGTCTGGGCCGAGCAGGTCGTCACGAAGGCGGCCGGCCTCATCCCCGTGGTCGACGGACTCCCCGACGAGATGGCCGCACAGCTCGTGTCCATGCCGTTCAGCGCGATCAGCCTGCTGCACTCGCTCGATCTGAAGCCCGGCGACTGGATCGTGCAGAACACCGCCAACGGCGCGGTCGGTCGCATGGTCGCGCAGATCGCCAAGGCCCGTGGCATCCATGTCCTCGGTCTCGTCCGCCGACAGAGCGCCGTCGAGGAACTCGCCGCGCAGGGCATCGACAACGTCGTGTCGACGGACGCCGACGACTGGCGCGACCAGGCTCTCGCGATCATCGGCGACGGCACCGTCGTCGCGGGTGTCGACTCGGTCGGTGGCCCCGCCGCCGGCCAGGTCCTCTCGCTGCTGAGCGAGAACGGCACCCTCGTGATCTTCGGGTCGATGGGGGCAGGCAAACTCGAGATCGGCGCCGGCGACCTCATCTTCCGCCAGGCCACCGTGAAGGGCTTCTGGGGCAGCGTCGTGAGCAAGACGATGGATGCCGAGACCCGCGGCGCCCTGTTCGGCGAGCTGTCGCGCTACCTCGCCGACGGCACCCTGACCCTCCCGGTCGCGGCGACCTTCGGCCTCGACGACATCGTGGAGGCCGTGACGGCGAGCGATTCGCCCCGCGTCGGCAAGGTGCTGCTGCGCCCGTGAGGTCGGCCGCGCCGCCGCTGCGGCACCCCTCCGTGCGAAACTCCTGAGGAATCGTCCGCGCCCACCCTCCTCCCCGCGTGATCACGCGGGAGGCGGGGTGGGCGCTCGCCGTTTCTCAGGAGTTTCGCCCGCGCCCCGGGTCGAGCCGCGGCAGGGCACGCGCGGGCGCGGAGGGCGTGGCGTCGGCGCCCGGAAAGAGCTTCGAGGGCGACGGCGCCGCGTCAGGCGCCGGGCAGGGCCTCGAGCGCAGACGCGAGAGCGTCGAGCGCGGGGCGCTGCCCCTTCACGAGGGCCTCGCGGGCGGCATCCAGACCCATCCACTCGGCGCGGTCGACCTCGGGGAACGACGCCCGCTTGCCGGAGCGGGGCGGCCACTCCATCTCGAACTCCCCGAAGGTGAAGCCGGATGCCGAGAACCCGGCGCCGTCGCCGGCGAACACAACCACTTTCTTCCCGCTGGAGTACGCGAACGTCCCGAGCTCGGCCCAGTCGACCTCGGGCGGCTCGACGCCGAGCTCTTCGCGGAACTCGCGGCGGGCGGCATCCAGAGCCCCCTCCGTCTCGGGGTCGTACTCGCCCTTCGGAATCGACCAGGCGCCGGCGTCTTTCTTGGCCCAGAACGGCCCTCCCATGTGCGCGATGAGCACCTCGGGCGCGGGCGTGAGGCGGTAGAGCAGAAGCCCCGCGCTCCAGGCGACCATCAGGCGGTCGCCACGGGGACGCGCGCGGCTTCGTCGACGATCACGTCGGCGCGCTTGCGGTAGGTGCGGGCCGTCACGCGGTCGAGGGCGATCTGGCCGCGCATCTTCTCGGCTTTCTCGTAGAGCGAGGGTCCACCGAATCCGGTGAGCACCTTCACCAGCACCGGCAGCAGCTCGATCATGAAGAAGAGCGCGGCGATGAGGTAGTGCGCCCATCTGAGGACCGGTTCGCGATCCGAGAGGCGTTCGAGGGCCGTGATCTGGCTGAGCAGGCCGACCGCGCCGGCGTTGCCGTCGGCGACGGACGCCGCGCGCTGGTTGTACGCGGCCAGCGCCGCCTCGTATTGCGTGCGGGCGGCGGGGAGCTGGTCCTCGGCCTGCTGCTTGTTCTGCTCGGCAGAGGATGCCGCTGCCTCGGTGCCCGCGGCGTTGGCGGCAGCCAGTGCGGTCTGCGCCTGCTGCAGCTGGGTCGAGAGGGCGTCGTACGCCGACTGCGCCTGGGCCAGCTGGGCCTGCGCGGCGTCGGAACTCGCGCCGTTGCCCGCGACTCCCGTACAGCCCGGCACGGTGCCCGCACCCTGACCGGTCAGCTCGCACTGGTACACCGCGCGCGCCTGATCGATCACCGTCTGCTGGGCGGCGAGCTGCTGCGTGAGCTGGTCCACCGTCTGCTGGGCGGCAGCCGATTCGGCCGAGGTCGAGGAGGTTCCCGCGACGATGCCCGTCGCCGCCTGGTTCTCGAGGGCGGCGACCTGGGCGGACGCGGCGTCGAGCGCCTGCTTCTCGGGGCCGTTGGTGACGGCATCCTGGTCGCTCAGAGCCTGGGTCACGTTGGTGGAATTCACCTCGCGGGCGATGTCGTTCTGGAACACCTGCAGCACGAGCGGCTCCGCGACGACGACGCCGATCAGCGCGGCCAGGACGATGCGGGGGAAAGCCAGACCCAGCAGGCGGAACACGTTCCGGGTCGAGCGCATCGTCGACGTGAGGAAGCGGTCGAGGTTGAAGATGATGAGGCCCCAGACCAGGGCCAGGGGGATCGCCAGGAAGAGGCTGACGCGCACGCCCGTGAGCAACGCGAACATCATCGAGAGCGACGAGACCAGAGCGGTCCCCGCGAGGACGAAGAACATCTGAACGAAGCGCGGGACCTCTTCGGGAACCTCGTTGAGCACATCGTTGTCGGCACCGCCGAGCACGGCCATGCGCCGGATGAGCGAGAGTCGCGGGCGCCGCGGATCGTCGCGCCGGAGGCGGGGCGGACGGGGGCCGGATGCCACGGGCTCGGTGGTGCCGCCAGAACCCGCGGCATCGGACCGGCCGAGCTCCGTCTCGACGAGCGACACCCGACGATCGCCGTCGAGCACTTCCGTCCGGTTCGCGGAGTCGTCGCCGGAGGAGGGGTGCTCGGCGGGGTCGGTGGCGGGGTCGTCGAAGTGGGCGAGAAGAGCGGTGGCGCCCGTCGGAGGTTGCGCGCCGTCGGGATGGCCGGACGGGGCGCCCCACTCCGCGAGGTCGGCGGTGACGTTGTCGTGAAGGGCGCTGTCACGGGGCGCCGGGTTCTGCGCGGCGAGGATGTCGTCGACGTACTGCGCGCGCTCCTCGTCCGTCATGCGGTCGAGGCGGCCGGGTGCTTCGGGACGACCGGGCCGGTCAGCGGAAAAAGGCATTCGCACAGGCTACGACGCGATTCCTGCGCTCTCCTGAGCGGCGCCTGAGGCGCAGCCCAGCGCGCCTCACGGGCGTGAGTGTCCAGAACACCCGGACGGATTTTCGAGATGTCCGGGTGTTTTGGACGCTCAAGGGCACGATCCCGGGGTGCGACTCCCCGCGCGCCGCGTCCCGGGGCTTCGACAGGCTCAGCCACCTACGCCCTGCGGAGACGGCGACGCGAAAGCGGGCCGGACGCACGACGCCCCGCGCGCCGCGTCCCGGGGCTTCGACAGGCTCAGCCACCTACGCCCTGCGGAGACGCACACGCGAAAGCGGGCCGGACGCACGACGCCCGGCCCGCTTCGCCCTGTGTCTCAGACCAGGCGCTTCTTCGGCGACACGTCGTAGGTGTTCTCGGGGTCGGAGAACACCGCGTCGCCGAGGGCCTCGTCGATCGCGGCGAGGGTGTCGGCATCCAGAGTCACGCCCGAGGCCTTCACGGTGTCGGCGAGCTGCTCGGGACGCGAGGCGCCCACGAGCGCCGCGGCGATGTTGGGGTTCTGCAGCACCCACGCGATCGCGAGCTGCGGCATGGTGAGACCCGCCCCTTCGGCGATGGGCTTGAGGCGCTGGACGGCCTCGAGCGTGTCGTCGTTCAGGAACCGCTTGATGAAGTTCGCGCCGCTCTTCTCGTCGGTCGCGCGCGATCCCTCGGGAACAGGCTGGCCCGGCAGGTACTTGCCGCTCAGCACGCCCTGCGCCATCGGCGACCAGACGATCTGCGAGATCCCGAGTTCCTCGCTCGTGGGAACGACCTTGCCCTCGATCACGCGCCACAGCATCGAGTACTGCGGCTGGTTGGAGATGAGCTGGATGCCGAGCTGCTTCGCGAGCGCGTGACCTTCGCGCAGCTGCTCGGCGGTCCACTCGGACACACCGATGTAGAGCGCCTTGCCCTGACGGACGATGTCGGCGAAGGCCTGGAAGGTCTCTTCGAGCGGGGTCTCGTAGTCGAAACGGTGCGCCTGGTAGAGGTCGACGTAGTCGGTGCCGAGGCGCTTCAGCGACCCGTTGATCGAGTCCAGGATGTGCTTGCGGCTCAGCCCGGTGTCGTTCGGCCCCATGGGACCGGTGGGGAAGTACACCTTCGTGAAGATCTCGAGCGACTCGCGACGCTGCCCCTCGAGGGCCTTGCCGAGCACCGTCTCGGCCGCCGTGTTGGCGTACGTGTCGGCGGTGTCGAACGTCGTGATGCCCGCGTCGAGCGCGGCGTGCACCGTCTTGATCGCGGCGTCGTCACCGACCTGCGAGCCGTGGGTCACCCAGTTGCCGAGGGTGATCTCCGAGATCTTGAATCCACTGTTTCCGAGGTAGCGATAACCGACCATTGTTCAACGCTAGTCCTCCCCTCAGACATCGGGGTCGTGGCATCCGGAAGCGGGTTCTGCCAGGCTCGGGGCGAGCGCGCCGGTCGGCGTCGCAACGACGGAGGACACCCCCATGACCCACCGACCCGACGATGCGTTGACGCCCGTCTTCGACCGCGCCGGCGAAGCCACCCGCCGTCGCCGCGACCGCTTCCCGCGCACGCCGGAGCTGCCCGAGACGGCGTATCAGATCGTGCACGACGAGATGATGCTCGACGGCAACGCGCGCATGAATCTCGCGACCTTCGTCGGCACGTGGATGGACGAGCACGCCGACCGCCTGTACGCCGACGCGTACGACAAGAACATGATCGACAAGGACGAGTACCCGCGCACCGCCGAGATCGAGCGCACGTGCTGGCGGATGCTCGCCGACCTCTGGCACGCCCCCTCGGTCGAGGGTGCCGCGGGGACCTCGACGATCGGCTCGTCCGAGGCGTGCATGCTGGGCGGGCTCGCGCTCAAGCGCCGCTGGCAGCACGCCCGCCGCGCCGCCGGGAAGTCGACCGAGAAGCCCAACCTCGTCATGAGCAGCGCGGTGCAGGTGTGCTGGGAGAAGTTCTGCAACTACTGGGACGTCGAGGCCCGCTACGTCCCCGTCACCGATGAACACCCGGTCTTCGACGGCCACGACCTCGCCGACTACGTCGATGAGAACACGATCGGCGTCGTGGCCATCCTGGGCGTGACGTACACCGGGGCGTACGAGCCCGTGGCATCCATCTCCGAAGCTCTGGATGCCATCGAGCAGGCGACCGGTCTCGACATCGCCATTCACGTCGACGGCGCCTCGGGGGCGATGGTCGCGCCGTTCCTCCGGCCCGAGCTCGTGTGGGACTTCCGGCTCGAGCGCGTGCACTCGATCTCGACCTCGGGACACAAGTACGGCGGCGTGTACCCGGGCGTGGGGTGGATCGTCTGGCGCGAGGAGAAGTGGCTCCCCGAAGACCTGGTGTTCCGCGTGAGCTACCTCGGCGGCGACATGCCGACCTTCGCGCTGAACTTCTCACGCCCCGGAGCCCAGGTGCTGCTGCAGTTCTACCTGTTCCTGCGTCTCGGCTTCGAGGGATACGCCACCGTGCAACGGGGGCTGCAGAAGGTCGCCCTGCACCTGTCGCACGGGATCGGCGCGATGAAACCGTTCGAACTGGTGAGCGACGGGAGCGACCTGCCGGTGTTCGCGTGGCGCATGCGCCCGGGCTACACGGAGAACTGGAACCTGTATCACCTGTCCGACCGGCTGCGTATGCACGGCTGGCTCGTGCCCGCGTATCCCCTGCCCGACGACATGTCCGACCGCACCGTGCAGCGGATCGTCGTGCGCGCGGGACTCAGCCTCGACCTCGCCGACGACCTGCTCGATGACATCCGCACCGAGGTCGCCTACCTCGACAAGCTGCAGTCGCCGATGCCGACCGAGGGCACGGGCCCGGGGTTCCACCACTGAACGGGTGCCGCGGAGCTCAGGCGGCGGCGGAGCGACGCCTCGCCTGCACGCGCGGATCGGGAACCGGGACGGCGGCGATGAGCGCCCGCGTGTATTCCTCGCGCGGGGAGGCGAGCACCTCGCGGCGAGTCCCCTCCTCGACGATGCGCCCGCGCTGCAGCACGACCACCCGGTCGCTCAGCTGGTCGACGACCGCGAGGTCGTGGCTGATGAACAGGCACGCGAACCGCAGCTCCTGCTGGAGCCGTCGCACCAGGTCGAGCACGGTCGCCTGCACCGACACGTCCAGCGCCGAGGTGGGCTCGTCCGCCACGAGAAGTCGGGGCTCGAGCGCGATGGCGCGGGCGATCGCGACGCGCTGACGCTGACCGCCCGACAGCTCGTGCGGGAAACGGCCCGCCCAGGATGCCGGGAGCTCGACGTCCGAGAGCAGGGCCGCGACCCGTGC
Organism: Microbacterium sp. SORGH_AS_0969; assembly: GCF_030818255.1. NCBI lineage: Bacteria > Bacillati > Actinomycetota > Actinomycetes > Micrococcales > Microbacteriaceae > Microbacterium > Microbacterium sp. SORGH_AS_0969. The sequence continues at coordinate 1,719,361 of NZ_JAUTAG010000001.1, read as the reverse complement.
CTCGCGCTCGCGCGGAGAAAGGGCGGCGTGCGCCCGCAGCGGCTCCGCGATCGAGGCCCCGATGCTCATGCGGGGGTCGAGTGCCGCGGTGGAGTTCTGGAACACGACCCCGACCGACCGCTTGACCGCGAGCGACGCGGCCCGACGGGCGGTGCGGAGGTCGACGCCGTCGATGAGCACCCGCCCCGAGGTGATCGGGGCGAGGCCCAGGGCGCACATGCCGATGGTGCTCTTGCCCGACCCCGACTCCCCCACGAGTGCCGTGGTCTGCCCGCGGGGGATGCGAAGGCTCACGTCGTCAACGGCGGTGAGCGCGCGCGCCCCGCGGCCGTAAACGACCGTGAGGCCGTCGACCTCGAGCACGGGCTCTCCCTCCGCGTCGACCGCGACGCGTTCCGACGCGCCCAGGCGCGGAACGGCGGACAGCAGCTCGCGCGTGTAGGGCGCCGACGGCGCGTCGAAGATGCGCTGCACCTCGGCGCGCTCCTGCACCTCGCCGCGTCGCAGCACCACGACGCTGTCGGCCATGTCGGCGACCACGCCCATGTCGTGCGTGATGAGCAGCATCGCCGTGCCGGTGCGCTCGCGCAGCCGACGCATCACGTCGAGCACCTCGCGCTGCACCGTCACGTCCAAGGCGGTCGTCGGCTCGTCGGCGATGATCAGCTCGGGATCGCACGCGAGGGCCATCGCGATCATGACGCGCTGGGCCTGACCACCCGACATCTGGTGCGGATACGAGCGCACGCGCGCGGCGGCATCCGGAATCTCCACCATCGTCAGCAGCTCCACCACGCGGGCGCGGCGGGCGGCGCGGTCCATGTCGGGACGGTGCACGCGCAGCACCTCGTCGATCTGATGACCGATCGGGAAGACGGGGTCGAGGGCGTTCATCGGGTCCTGGAAGACGAAGGCGATCCGCGAGCCGCGGATGGCGTTCAGGCGGTTCTCGTCGAGCGCGAGCAGGTCGACGCCGTCGAATACCGCGGTGCCGCGCACGCGCGCCCGCTCGGGGAGCAGACCGACGAGGGCGAGGGCGCTCACGCTCTTGCCCGAGCCCGACTCCCCCACGAGGGCCACGATCTCGCCGCGTCCGACGGTCAGGTCGAGGCCCGCGACGGCCACCACCTCTTCTTCGCCGAGGTCGAAGACGACCTCGAGACCGGTGACCTCGAGCACGGGCGCGGTCACGAGCCCGGCTCCCGCTCGGGCGTGTCGGCGGCGTCGGCGGGCGTCGCGGCCGCCTCGGGGACCGCCGCGGCCGCGTCGGCGGCGAGGGTGCTGTCGCGGTACTCCTGCCACTCGGCCAGCATCTTGCGGTGGTGCCCGACGAGCCAGGTCATGTAGCGCAGGGCGTTGGTCAGGCGCGTCCGAGGTCGCGATGCGTCCTCGGGGAGCACATCGAGGCCGAACTCGAGGGTCGAGTTGATGCGGCGGACGTAGTCGCGCTCACCCGCGAGGAATCCTCCCCACACGTCGTCCTCGGTGCGGAAGTAGTGGCTGCGGTCCCCGGGGATCGCGTGCCGCTTCAGGAAACCGAGGTTGACCAGCGCCCGGGTCGACATCGACACGGCACCCGCGCTCGCCTGAAGCAGATCGGCGATGCGGGCCGACGACAGGTAGGGCTCGTCGACGATCAGGAGCAACGCGAGAACACGCCCTTCCATCCGCGGGTTGCCCGCCGCGCCCCACGCGTATGCGAAGTCCTCGACGAAGGCGCTCACGGCCTCGTCGAGCACGTCGGCGGGCGCGCCGTCTGGCGTGATGCGTTCTTCGTCCGTCACAGGGCCATCCCCTTCAGCAACTCCGACGGCTGCTCCGTCGACAGAGCGTAGCGATAGCGCTCGAACGGCCACATGGACATGCCGCTCAAGCGGATCGACACGACCTCGCCCGCGGCATCCCTCTCCACGCTCACCGGTTCTCCACTCGCGCCGAAGCTCGCGCGCGACGGGAGGCGCAGCGTCCCGTCGTCGTCGACGTCGAGCACCTCGGCGGAACGAGCGGGGTCGGGATCGGCGGGGTGCAGCACCGCCACGGCACCGCCGAGATCCACGAGGTCAGCCACACTCCACATGCTCGCGAACCGTCCGGTGACCGCAGCCTCGGCCGGCTCGCGGTCGGCCTGGGCGAGGGCCAGACGCAGGATGCCGATGGCCCCCGTCGCAAGGACGTCGGCCGGACCGTCGATGGCGTTGGTCAGCACGCTCACCACGATGTCGTCGTCGAGGTCGAGCCACGTGCGCGTGATGTGGCCGGGGTATCCGCCACTGTGTCCGACCAGATGCACCCCGTCGAGATCGCGCACGTCGAAGCCGAGCCCGTAGTGGCGAAGGACCCCGGCGTACTCGATGTCGGACTCCCGCCGCTGCAGCAGCCTCTTCGCCGCGTCCGACACGAGGGTGTCGTCGCCGGGAGTGTGAGCGGCGAAGTACGCCGACAGGTCGCGCGCGGTGCCGAACCATCCCGTCGCCGCGGCCATGGCGCGCGTGTCGACGTGCGGGATCACGCGCCGCGGAGCCCCGGCTCGCAGAGCCGCGTTGTGGCCGGCGGCGAAGTCGTCGGCCCGATCGGCATCCCATTCGGGACCGAGGTCGTCGAGACCGAGCGGGCGCACGATGTGGTCGACGACGTACTGCGCGTACGAGACGCCCGCCGCGGCCTCGATCACGAGGCCCAGCAGCGAGTAGCCGACGTTGGAGTACTTGAAGTGCTCGTTCGGGGCGAACACGCGTCCCTCCTCCGCCGCCATGCGAAGGATCTCGGCGCGGTCGGGGAAGGGCAGCCCGCGCTGCCAGAAGTCGGCGACGACGCCGTCGCGGATGACGCCGCCCTGGTGGCCGAGGAGCTCGCGCACGCTGACGTCGCCCACCTCGGCATCCGCGAGTTCGGGGAGCCACCGCGACAGCGGGTCGTCGAGGCGGAGCGCGCCGCTCTCGACGAGCTGCAGGACGGCGGTCGCGGTGAAGGTCTTGGAGTGGGACGCGATGCGGAAGAGGTGTCCCGTCGTCAGCGGCTCCGACGTCGCGGCGTTCGCGACGCCCCAGGCCTCGTCGAGCAGCAGCTCGCCGCGGTGGCGGATCGCGACCTGGATGCCGGGAACCCCCCGCAGCTCGTGCTGGAAGCCGATCCACTGGGCGACGTAGGCGGCACCGGCACGCAGGAGCGCGTCGCGCCGGGCGTCACCGGCCGCCGCCACGTCACCCGTCGTCGCACCGGAGGCGAGGGCGGTGGCGGGGGCGTCCGGGGCGGTGGCGTCGGTCAACGTGGCGGCGGGGGCTTCGGGAGGGGTCGACACGGTCAGCGTCCTTTCGGGTCGAGGGCGTCGCGCACGGTGTCGCCCAGGGTGATGAGCGCGAGCACGGTGATGCTGAGGAAGAGCGCGGGGAACAGGAGCATATGCGGGGCCGTGCCGACGTACGACTGCGCGTTCGCCAACTGCAGACCCCACGAGATTGTGGGGGCGCGCAGCCCCACACCCAGGAAGGTCAGTGTCGACTCGGCGACGATGACGCTGCCCACGAACGTCGCGGCGATCGCCAGCACGGGCCCGATGGCGTTGGGGAGCACGTGGCGGACGACGATCTGCACGTGCGAGAGCCCGATGACCGACGCGGCGCGCACGTAGTCGGTGCCGCGCACGCTGCGCACGGCGCCTCGAACGAGACGCGCCATCGTGGGCCATGAGAAGAAGGCGAGCACGAGAGAGACGAGCACGGGGTCGGGCTTGCCGAGACTGTTGAGCACGATGATCGCGCCCAGGATGAACGGGAACCCGAGGAACACGTCGGTCAGTCGCGAGATGACCGTGTCGACGATGCCTCCGGCGTAGCCGGCGATGGTGCCGAGCACGATCGCGACGACGAGGCACAGCGCGGTGGTCAGCAGTCCGATCGACAGCGAGGTGCGCGTGCCGAAGACGACGTTCGCGTAGATGTCGCAGCCCTGCAGGTCGGTGCCGAAGGGATGCCCCGGGCCCGGTGGCAGAGCACTGTCGACGAGATCGCACGCGCGGGGGTCACCGCTGCCGAAGAGCATCGCGATCGGGCCGGGCAGCAGGGCGATCAGCCCCAGGAGGGCCAGCACGATGACCGGCGCCCAGAAGGTCACGCGACGGCGCAGGACAGACCACAGGCCGCGGTCGACGAGGGTCGGCGCGTCGGGCGCGGTGGCGGCGATCATCTCAGACATGGCGGATCCTCGGGTCGAGGGCGGAGTTGACGAGGTCGACCAGCAGGCTGAGGGCCAGGAAGATGAGGATCAGCGTCGTGCCGACCCCCACCACGGTCGGACCCTCGTGCGTACGGATGGCGGTGAAGAGCAGCTGTCCGATACCGGGCAGGTTGAACACCCCCTCCACCACCACCGCGCCGCCCAGGAGGTACCCGAGGTCGATGGCGACGAAGGTGAGCACGGGAGCCACGGAGTTGCGCATCACATGCGTGCCGACGATCGTCCGACGCGGCACCCCCTTGGCCCGCAGCGTCCGCACGAAGTCGGACTGGAGCGTGTCGATGACGCTGCCGCGCATGAGGCGGGCGATCGCGGCGAGACCGAAGATCGCGATGACGGCCGCCGGCAGGATGTAGGCCGTCGGCCATCCCGCCGTCGTACCCGCGATGGGCAGCCACTTCAGCTGGAGTCCGAAGATCAGCTGGGCCCCCACGGCGACGACGAAGATGGGGATGGACGTCGCGAGGATCGTGGTCAGCAGCACGCCGCGGTCGATCCAGCTGTTCTTGCGCAACCCCGCCACCAGACCGAGGAGCACGCCGAGCACGACCTCGATCACCCACGCCGTGATCGCGAGCGTGATCGTCACCGGCCAGCGCGCGGCCATGCGATCGGCCACGGGCACGCCGTCGAACGTGGTTCCCAGGTCGCCGGTGAAGAGCCCGCCGAGGTAGCGCAGGTACTGCAGCAGGAGCGGATCGTCGAGGTGGAACTGGCGGCGCAGCTCGGCGACCACGGCGGCCGGAAGCGGGCGGTCGCCGCCCAGAGCAGCGATCGGGTCGCCCGGGAGCGCCCAGACCATCGCGTAGATGATGAAGGTGACGCCGAGGAAGACGATGCCGACCTCGATCAGTCGGGCGCCCGCGGCGCGCGCGAACCTCACGCGATCACCGCCGCGCGGGCGGCCGCGAGGACGGCGTCGAGCTGCACACCGACCAGGTCTGCGAGGGGCAGCGCCCGAAGCGGCACGCGTTCCGCCTCGGCGACCCACTCCTCGTAGACATCGCGGAAGGCATCGCGCTCGCGACGGACCGTGTCGTGGGCGACGCCCGCCGCACACTCCACCTCGAGTGCTCGGAGCAGCATGCCGCCGAACCGCAGACGGAAAGACCTCACGGCATCCTCGTTCGAGAACACCTCCGCCCGCGTCGCGATGCGGTCGACGGCCAGGCGCCGCGCCCGCTCGTCTTCCGCATCGGCGAGCGCCGTCATGAGCGGGGCGAAGGCCCTCGCACCGCGCAGCATCGGGCTCGGGATCGTCAGGTGCGCGTCGACCCGTGAGAGCGCGCCCCCGAGGGTCTCGCCGAGCGCCCTCAGCGCCTCGGCGCGGTCCTGCACGATGCGGCGGTACGAGATCCCGCCCGATCCCTCGTCTACGACGTCGTCGTGCGTCCAGTACGGAAGCTCGGCGACCATGACCAGGGTGCCGTGGCGCTGCAGATAGTCGGCCGAGCCTCCGCCCGACACCTCGGCGAGCGGGTCGAGTCCGAGACCCTCGAGGTAGTCGTACCGCTCCGCGACGGTGGGGCAGCGGAACACGGCGTCGCCCAGGCGCACCAGGTCGGGCGACTCGGGCTCGCCGATGTCGAGTGGCAGGCCGTGGCGGGCAGGGATCGCCGAAAGCTCCCGGACGAGCGCGTCGTCGTCGCGGTTCACGTAGAAGTAGACGCCGCCGACCTCGGCATTGTGCAATCCGACGAACAGGGCCGGCTCGACCTCGTCGAACAGATCCGCGAGCGCGCGGGTCTCGGGGAGCACCCGATCGAAGTGGAGCCGTTTGTAGGAGAGAGGGAAGCTCCACTCGACCTGCTCGTCGGGTGCCGGACGGTAGAAGGCCCGCCCGTAGGAGCCGCGGTCGCCGGGGGAGGCGAACCAGCCCTCGTTCATGCGTGTGCCGTCCGGGTCGATGCACGGCACGATGTGGAACGTCATCCCCAGTTCTCTCCGGAGCCCCTCGTCGGCGACGAGCCGCTCGGCGAGAGTGAGCGCGGTGTGGAAGCCGATGGGCTCGTTCGGGTGCACGCCCCCCGCGATGACGGCGTGCGCGCGCCCGTCGCCGATCGCGTAGACGGGGATGGGCTCGCCGAGCCGCGACCACCCGAGGATGCGGCGCCGCACGAGGTGCGGCGCGTTCTCGGACAGGGCGAGGAAGGCCGCCTCGAGGGCGTCGACCGTGGGGAAGCCGGTGAGGGCGGGCTGCGGAAGGGTGGGTGAAGGCATCGGGATTCCGTGGGTCGACGGCCGACGCGCGGGCGGGGGTCCCGCGCGCCGGCCGAGGGGTCAGCGCAGTTGGATCGCTCGGTAGGTCGGGTTGCCCACCGGGGAGCTCACGAGATCGGCGACGCGCTCGGAGGTGACGTACGAGTACGTCTCGTTGAACAGCGGCACCGCCGGGAACTCCTTCTGGATGATGCTCTGCACATCGGCGTACGCCGTGCCGTCGCCCGTCAGGTCGGCGTCGGCGGTCTGCATGGCGCTGGCGACCTCAGGGCTGTAGAAGGGGATGCAGTTGGCGCAGCCGCCGCCCTCGATGAAGAACACCCGCAGTGTCGCCTGCTGGCTCGGGTACAGCGCACCCCAGCGCGAGAAGAACGGCCCGCTGAGGTTGGCATCCGTCCTCTTCTGCAGGAACTCGGCCCAGTCCGCGGTCGGCGTCGCGGTCGCGTCGATGCCCAGGTTCTGGCGCAGCTGGTTGGCGATCGCCTCGTAGAGCGGATCGAGTCCCCCACCGCCGGGGTACGTGATCTCGAGCGGTCCGCTGAACCCGCCGGCTTCGGCGAGCAGAGCCTTGGCCGCGTCGGGGTCGTACTCGCAGTACTTCCCGCAGATGCCCGTCGGGGTCCCGGGCTCGATCGCGGGCGTCCACGCCGTGGCGGGGGTGTAGGTGCCGCCGTAGATGCGATCGATGATCGTCTGGCGGTCGATCGCCATCGACAGGGCCTGACGCACGCGCACGTCCTGGTACTGGGCGTTCCACAGGGGAAGGCCGAGGAACGAGATGCCGGGCGCTTCGAACGAATAGAGCCGGTCGCCGAAGTCGCTTCCGGCCTGGAGGAGACGGCTCGCGGGCACGCCCGCGACATCGAGGTTGCCGGCCAGCACGTCGGTGTAGGCGGTCTCCGAGTCGGTGTACGGCACGAAGGTGATCTGGTCGACGGTCGGCGCCTCGCCCTTGAACCCGTCGTAGGCCGACACCGTGATCGGCTCGTTCTCGACGTAGTCACCCGTCATCTGGAACGGGCCGTTGCCCACCGGGTGCTTGTTGTAGGCGTCGAAGTCCGAAAGAGCCGACTCGGGCATCGGGAAGAACGCGGTCTGCGCCTGCGTGACCTGCAGCGGGAACTGGCCGTCGGGGCTGACGAGCTTCACCGTGAAGGTGAGGTCGTCGACGACCGTCAGGCCCGACATCGTGGTGGTCGTGGGCGCACCGTCGGCGGGGTTCAGATCGCTGTATCCGACGATGGATGCCAACTGCCCCGAGTTCTCGAAGGCGTTGGGCCCGTACGCGACGGCGTTCCAGGAGTCGACGTAGCTCTTGGCCGTGACGGGGGTCCCGTCGTGGAACGTCCATCCGTCGCGGAGCGTGATCGTCCAGGTCTGGGCGTCGTCCGACTCGATGGACGCGGCCTGGACGTCCTGGAGGGTGCCGTCGGACTGCAGGAAGGCCAGCGGCGACCAGACGGCCATGTTGAAGTCGTAGGCGACGGACTGCCGGCCGGGGATGAGCTGCTGCGGGTCGGTGACGGCCACGCGGATGGATGTGTCGGTGGAGCCGGTGTCACCACCGTCGCCGCCGGAGCAGCCGGCGAGCGCGAGCGCGCCGGCGACCAGCACGGCGAGCGCGATTCTTCTCTTCATCAGGAGCCTCTCGGGAAAGGGCGGCGTTCCGCGCCCAAGGTGGGATGCAGGTGGAACTGCGCCCAGCGAACACCCGCGCTCACCGATGATCAATAAGAAACGTTCAGAAGTTTCAGTGCGAGATGAAAACTTAATCCCGAGGAAACACCTCTTCGCCGCTCGCGGAGCCGTGCGTCACAGGATGCCGAGCTCCATCGCGCGCGTCACGGCACGGGTGCGGTCGGCGACGTCGAGCTTCGCGAAAGCCTTCAACAGGTGCGTCTTCACGGTGGCCTCGCCCAGGTGCAGTCGCCGCCCGATCTCGCGATTGCTCAACCCCTGGGCGACATGGCCCAGCACCTCGACCTCACGCGCGGTGAGCACGGGCTTCTCGGCCGGGCGACCCGCGCGAGCGACCAAGACTCGGGCGACGCTCGGAGCCAGCGCGACCTCGCCCGCGGCCACCGCGCGGACCCCGGCGAGCAGCTCCGCCTCGGGCGCGGCCTTCAGCAGATACCCCGCGGCCCCGGCCGCGATCGCCCGCACGATGACGTCGTCGCTCTCGTAGGTCGTCAGCACGATCACCCGTGCCGACGGCACGCTCTCACGCAGCAGCGCCGTGGCCTCGTCGCCGTCGCGCCGCGGCATCCTCATGTCCATCAGCACGACATCGGGGCGCTCGCTCTCGACGACCGCCACCGCCTCGACCCCGTCGGAAGCGACCCCCACGACCACGATGTCGTCGGCGGTCTCCAGGATGCCGGCGAGCCCGGCCCGCACGATGGAATGATCGTCCACGATCACGACGCGGATCATGAACCCACCGTCTCACGCGGCACGCGGGCGGTCAGCACGACGGCACCCGGGGTGCCGTCGACGTGGAGCTCGCCTCCGAGCGACGCGAGTCGCGCCCGAAGCCCCTCGAGACCGAACCCGTCCACCCGGGCAGCCGGGTCGAACCCCGCGCCGTCGTCGGCGACGCGCAACTCGACGGCCTCATCGGCCTCGACGAGTGCGACCTCGATGCGCTGAGCCCCGGAATGACGGCGGGCGTTGGACAGCCCCTCCTGTGCGCAGCGGAGCAGAGCGACCTCGCTCTCGCGGTCGAGGGGGCCGACTGCATCCGCCCGCACCGCGATGTCACGGTCCGACTCCCGCGCGATCCGCGACACGAGGACCTTCAGCGCCTCAGCCAGCCCCTGGCCGCGCGACACCGGGGCACCCGCCGCGACGAGGGCACGAGTCTCGGCGAGCGCCTCGCGCGCGGCCTCCTCGACCAGAGCGAGCGTCGAGTCCATGAGCACGCCCGCCGCCAGGTCGCGCCGTCCGCGCTGGGCGAGCAGCACGGTGCCCGCAAGCGTCTGGGCGATCGTGTCGTGCAGCTCGGCGGCGAGGCGTTCCCGCTCGGCGACGACGCCGGCGTCGCGGTGCAGCACGGCGACCTCGTCTTGCGCGGCGGTCAGCTTGTCGAGCAAGGCCTGGGTCTCGACACCGTGCTGATACACGGCGGTGAACCACAGCCCGAGGCCCACGTTGCCCGCGAACGCCATCGCCTGGATGAGGGCGGCGCGCATCCACGTGTCGGCATCGCCGCCCCAGGCCAGGGCGACGAGCACGAGCACGGTCGACGCCGCGGTCCACGCGATGGCGGTCCGCCGGGACGAGGAGATCACCCACAGCAACGGATACGAGGCGAACTGCAGCATCGCGACCCAGGGAACCGCCATCACAGCCGTCGGCAGCAGGACGACGGCCGACACCGCCACGACGGTGGCCACAGCCGGCGACCCGTCGCCGTCGAGCACGCGCGGCAGCGCCGCCAGCACGATCGCGGCGTGCGCGGTAACGGCCCCGAGCGCGATGACCGCCGACGACCACGGAACGGTCCCCCACAGGGCCGCGACGACGACGATCATCACGCCCACCGCACCCGCCACTCCGTAGGCGAGCGACCATCCCCGCACGACGGAGGTCCCGGCATCCCGCGTGGTCGCGCGAGCCATCACGCGTCCTTCCGGACCCAGCGGAACGTCGCGCGCACCACGGCGAGACCGACCACGAGCCACAGCAGCGTCACGAGCAGGATCAGCGGGTGGTCCCACGAGCCCGAAGGTTCGGCGGCGGCGAAACCCTCGGGCAGGAACACCGAACGGAAGCCCTGCGCGAGCCACTTCAGCGGGAAGACGCTGGCGACGTTCTGTAGCCACTCGGGCAGGGCGGCGAAGTTGATGTAGACGCCCGAGATGAACTGCAGCAGGAGCACGATCGGGATGACGACGCCCGTGGCGCTGCGCCCGGTGCGCGGCAGCGCCGACAAACCGATACCGAGGATCGCGCACGTGGTCACCCCCAGCACGAACACCCACGCGAAGGTCAGCCAGCGTTCGGGCTCGGTCGGCAGCGGCACGCCGAAGAACACCGCGGCGACCGCGATCAGCAGGACCGACTGCAGGAAGCCGGTGACCAGCACCTGTCCGAGCTTGCCGATGAAGTACGACACGGGGCTGAGGGGTGTGCCGCCGAGGCGCTTGAGCGTGCCGTCGCTGCGCTCCATCGCGATGTCGATCGACATGTTCTGCAGCCCCGAGAGCAGGACACCCGCGGCGAGCATGGCCGGAAGGTAGAACTCCGGCGCGGAAATCTCCGACCCGGGCGGGCCGAACGTCGAACCGCTGAACGCCACCGAGAAGATCAGCAGGATCATCACCGGGAACAGGAACGTGAAGAACACCGAGTCGCCCTGACGGAAGTACGACCGCACCTCGAACGCGATGCGCGCGGCCCCCAGCCGCAGCACGCGGCTCACGCCACACCTCCAGCGGCCGTGCGACGCTGGTCGGCACCGAGGAATGACAGGTACACGTCTTCGAGGCTCGGGCGCACGACCTCGAGCCGCTCGGGCTCCCCGCCGCGCGCGAAGAGCGCCGCGACGAACGCCCCCGGGTCGTCGGTGCGCTCTTCACGCATTACTCCGCCCTCGCGCCAGCGCACGAGGGGTACGCGCGCATCGGCACCCCCGAGCTCGTCGATGAGACCCACGGATGCCACGGCCCCGGCGACGAGGATCGCGGCGCGCTCCGCCAGCTCGGCGGCCTCGTCGAGGTAGTGCGTGGTGAGCAGGATCGTCGTGCCCTCGGCCTGGAGGCTGCGGATGAGATCCCAGAACTGACGGCGCACCTCGGGGTCGAAACCCGTGGTCGGCTCATCGAGGAACAGCAGCTCGGGGCGGCCGACGATGCCGAGGGCGACGTCGACGCGCCGCCGCTGCCCGCCCGAGAGCTTGCGGACGCTCACCTTTGCCTTGTCGCTCAGACCGACGGCGGCGATAACCTCGTCGACGTCGCGGGGCCGCGGATAGAAGGAGGCGAAGTGCGCGAGCAGCTCCCGCACGGTCGCGGTGGGCGCCTCGCCGGTGTTCTGCAGCACGATGCCGAGGCGCGCCTTCCACTCCAGGCCGCCGCGGTGCGGGTCGACGCCGAGCACGCTGACCTCGCCGCTCGTGCGATCACGGTAGCCCTCGAGGATCTCGATCACGGTGCTCTTCCCGGCGCCGTTGGGCCCGAGCAGCGCGAACGTCTCGCCCCGGCGGATGTCGAAGCTCACCCCGCGCAGCGCCTCGAGGCCCCCGCGGTAGGTCTTGCGCAGGTTCTCCACCCGCACGACGTTCTCGCTCATGCCCTCAGTCTGACCGGGCGCGCGCCCGACGGGAACGACGGGCCGGTGGACTCGGCATCCATCGATCGGTGGATTCCACGGCCCGCCGCCCGCTGCCTCCCCCGCTGCCACCCGCCGCCCGCCCGCTGCCCGCCGGCCGCCGGCCCCCGCCGCCCGCCGCCGACCCCCGCCGGCCCCGCCGCCGGCCCCCGTCGATGACTTGCGTCATATGTCCGCCGAGACGCGGGCGCCGCGAGCACAAGACGCAAGTCAGCGTTTCAGGGAAGGAGACGCGAGTATCCCCCGGGGGAGAGGGAGACGGGAGTCGCGGGGCGAAAGGGGAGCGACGGGAGTCCCGGGTCAGCCCGGGCTGGTCGGATCGACGTCGACGGTCCACGCCGTGACGGCGACGGTCGAGCCCTCGACGATGTCGAGTTCGAGGGGCCACGATCCGCGCACCATGCCCGGTGTCTGCGCGGCCCACACCGTATTCGTCACGAGCGCCCCGTGCGGCGAGGCCGCGTCCCAGCCGAGGACGGTGACGGCTTCGCCTCCCGCCGGGATCTCGATGCGCTGCGGGCCGGGGTCCTGCGCCATGAACGACCCGCCGTGCTCGATCGTGACGTCGAGGAGGTGGCCGTTCTGGTCGCCGAACGCGATGTCGGGGTATCCCTCGATGACGCAGGGTTCTTCCGAGAAGTTGAAGAGGCGCAAGGGCATGCCACGATGCCCCGTCGCCGCGTCGGGCTCGCCCTTGAGGACGGTGGCCCTGTCTTCGGTGCACCACTGCGGATCGTCGGGCACGACCGCGTCGGCGGTCTCGGGCACGGGCACCCCGGGCGCGTCCGGATCGGGGAGCGCACCGAAGCTGGAGGCGGCGTCGATCTCCTGCTGCGCGGCCACCTCGGCCTCGATCGCGGCTTCGCGGCCGGCGTCGGCCACCGCGCCCGCGACGACCGCACCCACGAGCGCGACGGCGGCGGCGGGCAGGAACCACGCGGGTGTGCGCGCGGGTGCCGACTCCGCCGCAGTCCCTCGGGCGATGAGGGCAGGGATCCAGCCCGCCGCGAGCCCCCACAGGGCCCCCGCGGCGGTCGCGACACCGAAGCCGCTCGACAACAGCCCACGCGGGCCGAACGAGACGATCCACGACCACCCCGCACCGAGGTCGAAACCCAGCCCCACGAGGGCGGCGGCGAGAACGAGAGCGAACCACGATGTCAGCACCGTCGCCCCGTGACGCCGGAGCACCGCGGCGAGCGCCACGAAGACGACGAAGAGGACGACACCGCCGACGATGGTCGCGACGACGCCGAAACCGCCGCTCTGGTACGCGGTCAGGCTCGTCGGAACCAGCTCCGGCAGGATGCTCGACAGCTGGGCGACGCCGTTCGGGATCTGCAGCAGGGCGTCGCGGATTCCGGCGGTGGCGATCCACAGGACCGCCGCGACGGCGGCCGCCACGAGCAGGCGCGGGGTGAAGAAGGTACGCATCGTCCTCATCCTGGCGTACACCGTCCCCCGCGAACCGGAGGATCCGCCGCGAGCCTCAGCCGACCGGCGTCGCCGCGGCGGCGACCTCGTCCTCTTCGGTCGCCACCAGCTGGCCGCACGCGCCGTCGATCTCTTTGCCGCGGGTGTCACGGAGGGTCGTCGGGATGCCGGCGTCGTTGAGGCGGCGCACGAACTCGTTCTGCACGGGGACCTCGGATGCCGTCCAGATCGAGCCCGGGGTCGGGTTCAGAGGAATCGGGTTGACGTGCACCCAGCCGCGACCGCGGGCGTTCAGCTTGTCGGCCAGCAGGTCGGCGCGCCACGCGTGGTCGTTCATGTCCTTGATCAGGGCATATTCGATGGAGACGCGGCGCCCGGTCTTGTCGAAGTAGGCGCGGGCGGCATCCAGTGCCTCGTCGACCTTCCAGCGGGAGTTCACCGGGATGAGCTCGTCGCGCAGACCGTCGTCGGGCGCGTGCAGCGAGAGGGCGAAGGTCACCGGGATGTCCTCGTCGGCGAGCTTCTTGATCGCGGGTACCAGGCCGACGGTCGACACCGTGATGCCGCGGGCGCTCATGCCCAGGCCGTGCTCCTTGTCGACCATGACGCGCACGGCCTGCATCACGCGGGCGTAGTTCGCGAGCGGCTCGCCCATGCCCATGAAGACGATGTTGCTCACGCGCTCGGGCACCTGGCCGGGTCCCTGAGCCTGTCGAAGGGTCTTGCCGCCCAGGCCACCGGCGGCGATGAGCGCGTTGGCGCGCACGATCTGCTCGATGATCTCGGCCGCCGACATGTTGCGCGTCAGGCCCGCCTGCCCGGTGGCGCAGAACGGGCAGTTCATGCCGCAGCCCGCCTGCGACGACACGCACAGGGTGATGCGGCCGGGGTAGCGCATGAGCACCGACTCGACGAGGGCGCCGTCGTGCAGCTTCCAGAGGAACTTGATCGTGTCGCCGCGATCGGTCTCGAGCCGGCGCACCTCGGTGAGCAACGGCGGCAGCATTCCCGCGACGAGCTCTTCGCGACCGGATGCCGGGAGGTCGGTCATGTCGGCGGCATCCGAGGTGTAGTGCGTGAAGTAGTGCTTCTCGAGCTGCTTCGCGCGGAAGCCGGGGAGGCCGAGCTCCTTCACCTTTTCGACGCGCTCCGCGGCGGTCATGTCGGCGAGGTGCACGGGCGGCTTGCCGCGCTTGGGGCTCGCGAACTGCAGCAGCGGACGCCCGGTCTCGTCCTTTGCCTGCTGCCAGCCTTCGGTCTTCGGCCGCACCTGGCGTGCCGGAGCGGTCCGAGGACGCGTCTCGCGGATGCCGGTGTCGGCCGGCGCCCCCGCGGGGCGCGCCTGCCGGGGCGTGGTGGAGCGCACGGGGGGCTGGTCAGTCATGGTTTCCAGGGTACCGGCCGCGCCTGCGCCGTGGCTGGGCGCGGCGCAGGCGCGTGAGTTGCCGCACTTGGTCGCCTCACGCGGAGTCACGCGACAACGCACGGCAACTCACGAGCGCCCGCACGGACACTTGCCGCACATCGCCACCACGAGCAGCACCAAGCGACAAACCGCGGCAACTCACGCGCGACGCCACCGCCCTAAACTTCATCCCATGCCCGGTGCCGGTGACGTCTCCCTCCCGCCCGGCGGCGTCCAGAAGCTTCTGAACAACAACGTCGTCGTGGCGATCGACGCCGACGGTCGCGAGCGCGTGCTGATGGGGCGGGGCATCGGCTTCCAGCTCAAGCACGACGGGCGCATCGACCCCGCCAAGGTCGAGAAGACGTTCGTTCTCGAGCAGGGCAGCGACACCGCGCACGCGCAGAAGCTCCTCACCGACGCCCCGTACGCGCTCGTCGAGGCGGTCCTGCACGCCGTCGACCAGGCCGAGCGCGACCTCGGGCGCGACCTCGGGCGGCGTCTGCCGCTCGCCGTGATCGATCACGTGAACTACGTCATCGAACGCCTCGACCAGGGCATCCGCATCCCCGGCACCTCGATGCCCGAGCTGCGGATCCTCCACCCCGACGAGTCGCGCGCCGCGGAGCGCATGGCGGCCTCGATCGCGGCATCCCTCGATCGTGAGCTTCCGCCCGAGGAGGGCGTGTTCCTCACGATGCACCTGCTCAACGCCACGCGCGACGAGCCCAACGGCACCGCGGCGCTGCTGTTCCGCCGCGTGCAGCACGTCGTCCGCACGGTCGAGACGGGCTTCGGAGTCGTTCTCGACACCGAGAGCCCCGACTACGCGCGATTCATCCTGCACGTGCGGTTCCTGCTGCAGCGACTCGTGAACCGGGCGATGCTCACCAGCGGCGACTCGTCGTTCTTCGAGTTCGCGAAGCACCGCTACCCCCGCGCCTTCGGCATCGCCGAGGGCGTGAAGGCCTACGTGCTCGCGGCGACCGGGTCGACCCTGACCGACGAAGAGGTGCTGTACCTCACGGTGCACATCGAGCGACTCGCCACGAGCATGGGGCGTCCCGACGACACGACCCGTCCCGTCGCGTCCGCGTAGCCCGCGAGCGACCGGCTACGCCGCGGGATCCGCCGGGCACGCCTGCGCGCCTCCGGCGCTCTGCTCGCCCGCGGGGTCGGCCGGGCACCCCTCCGCGTCGGCCGGGTCGGCGGCGCACACGTCCGCCTCGGCGGTCACCGCCATCCGACGATCGGGGTCGAGCCTGCCCAGGATGGCGTACGAGATGTCGGCCAGCCGTTTCACTCCGCCGGGCTCGAGCGCGTCGAGGATCATTTCGCGCACGGCCGCGTCGAAGCCCGGCCGACTGCGGGCGTACACGCGCGCCCCCTCGTCGGTGAGGAGCGCATTCGTGGCGCGACCGTCTTCCTCGCACGCGGCCTTGTGCACGAGCCCCTTCTGGGCGAGCCCGCTGACCACGCGCGAGAGCCGCGGCAGCGTGGCGTTGGTACGGGCCGCGAGGGCGGTGAGCCGCATCCGGTTGCCGTCGGCCTCGGCGAGCGCCTCGAGGAGCGAGAACTCGAACGCGGTCACGCCCGCGTCGACGAGGTGACGATCGAGCGCGGTGGGCAGGAGCTCGAGCAGTGCCCGCAGCCGCGCGATCGCGACGCGTTCCTCGTGGCTCAAAGCGTGCATACCTTCGATCCTATCTTTGGTTGCACCTACAAGTACATGTCGTATAGTTGCAGGTACAACAAACCGGGCCGTCGACCGAGGGCCCCCGGCAGAGAGGACAGACGAGATGTCGAGCTTCACCATCATCGGAACCGGCAACATGGGCAGCGCGATCGGAGGAGTGCTCGCCGCGGGCGGTAACGACGTCGTGCACGTCAGCCACGACAAGCTCGCGACAGCGGCGATCGACACCGACGCCGTGATCCTGGCCGTCCCCTACGGCGCCATCGCGGAGATCCTCTCGACCGTGGGCGACCGACTCGCCGGCAAGGTCGTCGTCGACATCAGCAACCCCCTGAACTTCGAGACCTTCGACTCGCTCCTGGTCCCCGCCGACAGTTCCGCCGCGGCAGAGCTCCAGGCGAAGCTGCCCGACAGCTCCGTGGTCAAGGCCTTCAACACGAACTTCGCCGCGACCCTCTCGGCGGCGCAGCTGGGCGGGGTGGCGACCACCGTCCTCGTCGCCGGAGACGACGACGCCGCCAAGAACGTGCTCATCTCGGCCGTCACCGCCGGCGGAGTCGCCGCCCTCGACGCCGGCTCCCTCAGCCGCGCCCGCGAACTCGAGGCGATCGGCTTCCTGCAGCTCACCCTCGCCGTGAGCGAGAAGGTCGGCTGGAACGCCGGCTTCGCCGTCATCCGCTGACCCCGAGACGCCCGAGCACCGGAGGTTCCTCGTGACCATCGCCACCGACGACCGCATCCTTCACCCCGACACGACGATGGGGGCTGTGACCCTGCGCGTCGCCGACCTCGAGATGATGTCGCAGTACTACTCCTCGGCCTTCTCGATGGAGCCGCTGCAGGAGCGTGCCCGCGGTCGCGAGGTGCACCGCGTGCTCGGGCGGGCCGACACCCCCCTCGTCCGCCTCGTCCACACCCCCGATCTCCCGGTCGCGCGCCCCGGCGAGGCGGGCCTGTTCCACACCGCGCTGCTCTTCGACGACCCGGGCTCCTTGGCATCCGCCGTCTATCGCGCCGCGCAGCATCCGCGAAGCAGGTTCGCCGGGTCGAGCGACCATCACGTCAGCGAGGCGTTCTACTTCACCGACCCCGAGGGCAACGATGTCGAGCTGTACATCGACCGCGACCGTTCGCAGTGGGGCCGCTTCGGACGCGCGATCTGGATGACGACGGAGTACCTGGATCCGAACGACTATCTGCGTCGCCACCTGCCACCGTCGCAGGGGGATGCCACACCCGCCCGCGCGGGACGCGTCGGGCACGTGCACCTCCAGGTCGGCGACGTCGACCGGGCGCGGGCGTTCTACGTCGACGCGCTCGGATTCGAAACGACGCAGTCCGACATCCCCGGTGCGATCTTCGCCTCGGCGGGCGGATACCACCACCACGTCGCCATGAACACCTGGCGCAGTGCCGGTGCCGGCCCCCGCGCGGCGAGCCTCGGGCTCGGCGACGTGTCGATCACCGTGCCCACCCCGACCGAGCTCGAGGCGCTCGTCGCGCGACTGAGAGAGAAGGCCATCCCCTTCGCCGCGGACGGTCGCGCCGTCACCCTCACCGACCCGTGGAACACTTCCGTCACGGTGGCCCTCCCCGACGACTCCGTCGACGAAGCCCTCTCCCGCTGACCGACCCATAACAAAAGGCGAAACACATGCCGGAATCCCCTCTGCCCGAGGCTGCGCTCGAGTTCCTGCGCAAGCCCAACCCCGCCGTGATGGCGACCGTGAACAAGAAGGGGCAGCCCGTCTCGGTGGCGACGTGGTACCTCCTCGACGACGACGGACACCTCATGTTCTGCATGAACACCGACCGCGCCCGTCTGAAGCACCTGCGCGAGAACGGCCACGTCGCCCTGACCGCCTTCGCCGCCGACGACTTCGGCAGCCACCTGTCGCTGCAGGGCCACGTCGTCTCGATCGAGCCCGACGAGGGCTTCGCCGGAATCGACCGCCTCGCCCGCCACTACCTCGGCACCGACTACCCGGCCCGTGAAGACCCGCTCGTCACCGTGCGGGTGGCCATCGACAAGTGGTTCGGGTGGTCGGGCGGTCGCCTGCGCGAGTTCTGATCCGACACCGCCACCGCCACCGTTCCGACGCCCGAACACGCCACGGTCACGGTCACGGTCACGGTCACATGGTCAGACGGCTGACGTGGAGTGTGAGGTAGAGCACCTCGTCGGTCGAAAGCGCTCGATCGAACCGAGCGGCGAAGAGATCAGCGATGCGCTGCGCCGCTGCGTACGCGTCGGGACGCGAGGCCCGCAACGCCTCGAGAAGGGAATCGTCGCCGTCCCCCGCGACGATGCGCCCTGACTGTTCGCGCGCGAACAGAAAACGCAGGTGAGTGACGAACCTCGCGACCGGCGCAGACTCCTCGTCGATCGCGAGACCGAAGGTGCTCTGGACGATGTCGAGGGTCTGGCTCAGCACCTGTGTCATCTGCAGGGCCGCCTTCACATCGGCGTCGCCCAATTGCGCGTTGACGAAGTGCAGCGCGAGGGGGATGGCTTCCTGGTCGGGCAATCGCATACCAGTTCGATGCTCGATGATGTCGAGCGCACGCTTTCCCACCGCCGCCTCTGCGGGATACAGCTGTCGCACCTCCCACCGCAACGGGTAGTCGATCGGCGTGGTGCCCTCTGCAACGCGTCGCAAAGCGAAGGAGATGTGGTCGGCCAGGGGCAGCAGGACGTGCCCGCCGATACCTTTGCCCAGGATGCCGCGCGCCACGCGCAACACCTCGTCGGCGAGAGCGAGGTGTTTGGAGGGGATGTCCCGCAGCAGGGCGACGATGCGCTCGACGCTGGCGGAGGGCCCCGGGGTGAACCGCTTCTCGACGAGACGCATGTCCACGGTGGAACCCGCCCGCACGTGGAACCCCACGCCGCGACCCATCAGGATCTGCTCGATCCCGCGGCGGTCCACCGCCAGGACGACCGAGTTGTTGAAGACGCGCACAACCTGCATGGTGAATGACTCCGCGGTCTGTCGGGAACCCGGGCCGAGGGGACACCCCGGCCCGGGCGCTTCGGCTCAGAGGTTCTCGCCGTGTGAGGCGATGAGGTCGCGATACCAGAAGAACGAGTCCTTGCGGATCCGGGTGAGGGATCCTTGCCCGTAATCGTCCTGGTCGACGTAGATGTAACCGTAACGCTTGCTCATCTGCGAGGTGCCGGACGAGGGGAAGTCGATCGGCCCCCACGAGGTGAACCCCACCACCTCGACGCCGTCGGCGATGGCCTCTCGGATCTGCTCGATGTGCCGGCGCAGGAAGTCGATACGGTACGGGTCGTGGACCGAGCCGTCGGCCTCGACGGTGTCGATCGCGCCCAGGCCGCACTCGACCACGAACAGCGGCAACTGATAGCGGTCGTACATGCGGTTCAAACTCGAACGCAGGCCGACAGGGTCGATCGGCCATCCCCACTCGCTCCCGTCCTGGAGGTAGGGGTTCTTGACCGCGCCGAGCAGCGAACCGTACTCGTCGTCCGCCCCGTCACGGTACAGCGAGACGTGCGAGACGTAGTAGCTGAAAGCGATGTAGTCGATCGTGCCGTTTCGCAGCGCCTCGGCATCGGAGTCGTCCACCTCGATCGAGATACCCGTATCGGCGAAGTATCGCCGAATGTAGCCGGGGTACTCCCCTCGCACGGCCACGTCGGTGTAGAAGAGATTGCGCTGATCCTCCTTCACCGCCTGGAAGGCGTCCAAGGGCTTCGGGGTGGCGGGGTAGGTCTCGATCCGATTGACCATGATGCCGATGCGGCCTCCGTCGGGCAGGATGCGACGAGCCTCGGCGACCACGAGCGCGCTCGCGACGAGCTGGTGATGGCTCGCCTGATACGCGACTTCGTGCAGAGGACGATCCGTGCGCTCGATCAGTACTCCCGCCCCCGTGTAGACATCGGTGAGGTTCATGTTGAGTTCGTTGAACGTCATCCAGTAGCCCACTTTGTGGGCATAGCGTTCGAGAACCGTGGTCGCGAAGCGGACGAAGTGCGCGATCGGCTCGCGACTCAGCCACCCGTTGTAGCGATCGACGAGTTCGACCGGCATCTCGAAGTGAGACAGCGTGACGACGGGGGTGATCCCTTTGTCCAGCATTTCGTCGAACAACCGGTCGTAGAACTGCAGTCCGGCTTCGTTCGGCTCGGTTTCCAGACCCGTGGGGAAGATTCGGGTCCAGGCGATCGAGACCCGCAGGGCGGTGAACCCCATCTCGGCGAAGAGCGCGATGTCTTCGGGGTAACGGTGATAGAAGTCGATGCCCCATCGCTTCGGATGCACGCCCCCGTCGGTACCGGCCCGATTGGCCGCGAAGTCGGCGGCGCTCACGCTGAACGTGAAATTGTCGGCGCCGTTCTCCACCTCGGGTTTGAATGCGGCATAGTCCGCGGTGGAGGCACCCTTTCCGTCGACGCCGAACGCGCCCTCGATCTGATTCGCGGCGGTGGCACCGCCCCAAAGGAAGCCGTCGGGGAATCGCAGCTGAGTCATACGTGGTCCTTTCGATAGGGGAGATGAAGGAGGAGTGTCACGCGCGCACGCGGAACAGCGGAGTGGATGCCGCGACCACGCCGCGGCCGGCCGCCTCGACGTTCGTCGGGTCGGCCTCGTTCGTGATGACGACGAGCGTCGTGGTGTCGTAGCCCGCCGCCTCGATGGCCGCGATGTCGGCGGTCGTGAGCAGCTGCCCGACCTCGACCCGATCGCCGGCGGCCACAGCGGCATGGAAATGACGCCCCTCGAGCCGGACGGTGTCGATACCGACATGCACGAGGACCTCGACGCCCTCATCGGTGATGACGCCGAAGGCATGCGGCATGACGCTCACGATCTGACCGCGGGCGGGTGAGACGATCCGATCCGATGCCGGGCGCACGGCCGCTCCCGGTCCGATCGCGCCGCTGGAGAAGGCGGGCTCTGCGACGTCGTCGAGGTCGATCGCTTCTCCATCCACGGGTGACGCGATGTCGATGAAGGCCGTCGACCCGGCCGAGCGCGCCTCCGTCCGACGCAGGCCGCCTGCGGAGACAGGAGCAAGGGGGACGGATGCCGAGGCCTTGGCATTTGGTGCACCGACTCCGGCACTGTCGTCGTCGATGGGGTCTTTGAAGCCGAAGACCAGCGTGAGCAGGAAGGCGAGAACGGTGGCGCCGACGGTACCGATCACCTGCAGGGCGAAGTTGCCGTAGTTCAGGTACACGGGAAGGGTCATGAATGACGGCGCCACCACGGCTCCCGCAGCGGAGCCGCCCCACGCCGCGAGGCCACCGCCGAGCGCACCGGCGATCGAGGCGAAGACGAAGGGGCGCTTCAGGGGGAGAGTGACGCCGTAGAGGATCGGCTCGGTCACGCCGGCGACGAGGCCGCTGACCGTCGCGGGTCCGGCGACGGCCTTCAGCCGACGGCTTCGCGTGCGCAGGAACACCGCGAGCGCGGCACCACCCTGAGCCATCACGGCCGCCGGGAAGGGTGCCAGCAGGAGCGTATGCCCGGTGGTGGCGACGTCGTTGATCATGAGGGCGATGAGGCGCCCCAGTGCAGGCCGAGCACCACGATGAGCTGCTGGAGACCGCCGACGATGAAGCCCGCCAGCGCCGGGCTGAACGACCACAGCTGCGCGAGCCCTGCGGACAGCGCTGCGCTGAGCCACGTGGTCGCGGGGCCGATCGTGAGCAGCGCGAGGGGGAAGAGGGTCGCGACGACGATGAGCGGCGTCATGAAGTTGCGGATGGAGCTGTGCAGGATCCGCCCCAGCAGCTTCTCGTAGTGACTCTGCACCCAGACGATCACGATGATGGGGATGACCGACGATGTGTACGTCGTCATGATGACAGGGATGCCGAGGAAGTGCACCGAGTCGGCCGCAGCCAGGGCCGTAATGGCCGGGTAGATGAGCGCACCGGCGAGAGTGAGTGCGGTGAAGGGGCTCGCACCGAACCTCCGGGCGGAGGTGATCGCCAGGAACATCGGCAAGAAGTAGAAGACCGCGTCGGCACCGGCGTTCAAGATGACAGAGGTCTGCGAGTCCTGCGGCAGCCAGCCGAGCGCTGCGAGCGCGAAGAGAATCCCCTTGAGCAGACCCGTTCCCGCGAGCACCCAGAGGATGGGCTGGAAGATCGACGAGATCAGCTCGACGACGCGGTTGAAGATGTTCCTCGATGCGGCCGGCGCAGCGGGCGAGGGCGCCGTCTCTGACCGGGCGTCGGTCAGCTTGTCGAGCGCCTCCGCGACCTTGACCACGTCGTTGCCGATGACGACCTGGAACTGTCCGCCGCCCTCGACGACGGTCACCACTCCGTCGATCTTCTCCACCGCGTCCTTGTCCGCGCGCTGACGGTCGTTCAGGACGAATCGGAGCCGGGTCATGCAGTTGGTGACGGAGTGGATGTTCCCCGCGCCGCCGACCGCATCGACCACCTCCGTCGCCAGACGATCGAACCTCGTTGTCGTGTCCATGACTCTTCCTCGAATCTTCGGCGGACGGTTTTGCAGCCGCCCGAAGGGCAAAAAAAAGAGACCCAAGCTCTATACGAGCCGCGAAGCGACTCATCGAGCTTGGGTCTTGCCGGTGTATCCGTAACAATCCCAACCGGGTGCGCCCCGTCGGCGCACGAACGCGACTGTAGCAGGTGTGGACGAGAACGCAAGAGCGACGGCTCTGATGGATCGAATCGGGTGAGGGGGCGACGGGCTGCCAAAAAAGTCCAGAATTCGAAACACCGAAGTAACGATGATCGCTATAACATCAGTGCACAGCAATCGTTTGCACAAGCGCGACACCTACGTCGACGCATCCTCGTTAGGAGAGTGATAGTGAGCACCTCACTGAAAGAAGCGCAGACCATGGACGCATTTTTCGGCGCTCCCGGGCCTGATTATGACATCGTCGCGAAGGCGCGAGCGATGCAGCCTCTCATCCGCGAATACGCGGAGCAGGGAGAGAAGAACCGTCGCGTCGCCGACGAGGTCATCGAGGCGATGAAGGATGCCGGCCTCCTTCACATCTCGATCCCCGAGCGGTGGGGCGGGTACGGCGCGAACTTCCGCACATTCATCGACGCCGTCTCCGAGATCGGCCGTGCCGACGGCGCCACGGGCTGGGTGTCGGCGCTGCTGAACTCCTCGACATGGTTCGCCACCCTCTTCTCCGAACAGGCGCAGGAGGATGTGTTCGGGGCGAACCCCCGTTCCCTCGTGTCGGCGGTGCTCTCGCCCGGCGGCCCCTTCATGCAGGCGAACTCGACGAAGAAGTTCGAGCGTGTCGAGGGTGGCATCCGCGTGTCGGGCGAGTGGGGATACTCCACTGGTTCCCTTTACGCCGACTGGTCGATCGTGCCGGTGCGTACCGACACCGATGAGAACGGCCTGCCCGTCAACTCGCTCGTGCTCATCCCCAAGTCCGACGCGACGATCCGTGACACCTGGCACACCGTGGGCATGCGCGGGACCGGCTCGAACACCCTCGTCGTCGAGAACGTCTTCATTCCGGACCACCGCATCGAGCCCATCGGCAACTTCGCCGCCGAGCAGTACCCGCGCGTGTGGGCCGAAGAAGACAACTACCACGCCTCGTTCGTACCGGTCGCCGAGATCATTCTGAGCTCGGTGCAGATCGGCATGGCCCGCGGCGCGATCGACCTGACGATCGCCTCGGGCGAGAAGGCCGTCACGTACTCGGTCTACCAGCACGCCAAGAACTCCGTCGTGCACCAGATCGAGCTGGCGAAGGCCCAGTCGGAGGCGGATCAGGCGTACTTCCTCGCCGTCCGCACCGCCGCCGCGATCGACGCGGCCGCACGTGACCGTCGTCCGATGACGATCGCAGAGCGTGCCCGTGCTCGTATGGACAACGGTCAGGCGGCTGCCCTGTCTCGCAAGGCCATCAACCGGTGCCTCAGCATCACCGGCGCCTTCAGCTTCGCCGAGATCAACCCGCTCCAGCGCTTCTGGCGTAACAGCGAGACCGCGAGCCGCCACGCCCTCGTGCACCCCGAAATCGGTGCCGAGGTCTACGGCAAGGTGCTCTTCGGCGTCGAGGATCCCGTGCAGCCCTTCTGAGCACTGGTCTGCCGAAGCCCCCGGTCGTCGCCTCTGGCGTCGCCCGGGGGCTTCGGTCTGCCCGGATGCCCGACCGCTGAGGCACGTCGAGGCCGCCGGCCGCGCACGAAGCGTCGACGCGGCACCGCGGCGCATCGCGCGGCTGCCACGGGCAGAGCACGACCTCGACGCGACCCGGGGCGCACCCGCTGTACGGTCGCCACGCGCGTCCGGGAGCGGCGCGACCCGCTGGCCTCCGGCAAGAACGACGAGGACCTCCGAGCGAGAGGAGTCGTGCTCCCCTTTGCGCTCGAAGGTCCCGTCGACACCCATGGCGAGTCGTCGCGACGCAGCTCACCGCGCCACGGCGAGACTCAGGCGACCCAGACGGTCTTCAGGTTGCAGAACTCGCGGATCCCCTCGAGCGAGAGCTCACGCCCATACCCTGACCGCTTGATGCCGCCGAAGGGGAGTTCGGGGTACGAGATCGTCATGCCGTTGACGAACACCGCGCCCGACTCGATCCCCTCGATCGCCCGCTCGATCTCGTGCTCGTCCGTGCTCCAGAAGGCCGAGCCCAGCCCGTAATCGAGCCCATTGGCGATCGCGAGCGCATGGTCCAGCGACGTGGCCTCGTAGACGCTGGCCACCGGGCCGAACGCCTCTTCGGTGAACAGCCGCATCTGCGGGGTGACTCCCGCGATCACGGTCGGCGGGTAGAACCACCCCTCGATCTCGGGGTCGACAGAGCCGCCCACGATGATCTCCGCGCCCTTCGACCGGGCGTCTTCGACGAGACCGACGATATCGTCGCGACCCGACGAGGTCGCCAGGGGTCCGATATCCGTGGTCTCCTCATGCGGATCGCCGACGCGTAGTGCCGCCATCCGCTCAGCGAACCTGTGGACGAACGCCTCGTAGACGTCGGTGTGCACGATGAAGCGCTTCGCGTTGATGCACGCCTGGCCGTTGTTGCTGGTGCGGGCACGGACCGCGGTGTCAGCGGCGGCATCGAGATCGGCCGAGGGCATGACGACGAAGGGATCGGAGCCCCCGAGCTCGAGGACGGCCTTCTTGAGCACGTCGCCGGCCGTCGCCGCGATCGAGCGTCCCGCGTTCTCCGACCCCGTCAGGGTGACGGCCGCGACCCGAGGATCGCGGATGACGGCTGCGACCCGTGAGGAGTTGATCAAGAGGGTCGAGAACGATCCCGGGGGGAACCCCGCCCGAGTGAACAGATCGCCCAGATAAAGCGCCGCCTGAGGAACATTGGAGGCGTGCTTCAGGATGCCGGCATTGCCCGCCATCAGCGCGGGTGCAGCGAAGCGCACGACCTGCCAGATGGGATAGTTCCACGGCATGACAGCCAGCACCACGCCGAGGGGGTCGAACCGCGTACCCGCACGCGTGGCCCCCACAGCGGAGGGTGCGTCGAGGCTACGCCCGGTGAGGAATTCCTCGGCGTGCTCGGCGTAGTACCGCATCGCGTAGGCGGACTTGCCCACCTCCGCGCGAGACTGCGCGAGGGGCTTGCCCATCTCGTCGGTGATGAGCCGGGCGACGCTCTCGAGGTCGGCCTCCAGCAGGTCGGCCGCGACGTTCATGAAATCCGCGCGGCGCGCCCACCCCGCTGCGGCCAGCAGCGGAACCGCCGCACGGGCTGCGGCGAGCTTGCGCTCGACGACGTCGGCGTCGTCCTCGTCGAATGCTGCCAGTTCGTGCCCCGTCGTGGGATCGATGCTGCGAATGGTCGGCATGGTCTTCTTCCTTCGGTTCGGTCTGGTCAGATGAGGATCGCCAGCGGATTCTCGACGGCACGTTGGAATGCCGCGAGCCACTGGGCCGCGACCGCGCCGTCGAGCACTCGGTGATCGGCCGAGAGCGTCACGGTCATGACCTGACCGACAGCGAGCTGGCCGTCGGCATCGACGAGCGGTATCCGGCGCGCGGCACCGACGGCGAGGATGCCCGATTGCGGCGGGTTCAGGATCGCGCTGAACTGGGAGATGTCGTACATGCCGAGGTTCGACACCGAGAAGCTGCCCCCCTCGATCTCCGCCTGCTTCAGTCGCCCTTCGCGCGCACGATTCGCCAGGTCGGCGATGGTCGCACTGACCTGAGTGAGCGACATCTTCTCGATCCCTCGAACGACAGGGGTCGTGAGACCCCCCGCCGTTGCGACGGCGACAGAAACGTCCGCTGACGAGAAGCGACGGATGCTGTCGCCGTTCCAGATCGCGTTGGCCTGCGGAACCTCCATCAGCGCCGTCGCAACCGCTTTCACGACCAAGTCGTTGACGGAGATCTTGCGCGGTGCGCTGCGGTTGACCTGTGCGCGCAAGTCCATCAGCGCGTCGACACGGCAGTCGGCGACGAGGTAGAAGTGCGGCACCGTCGACTTGCTCTCCGTCAAACGCCGAGCGATCGCCTTTCGCATGCGATCGAGGGGGACGTCGTCCCACCCGGGCCGGGCGGATGCCGAGGCAGGCGGCGCCGTGACGCCGATCGGCGCCGCCGCGGCAGCGGTGGTCGCCACAGGACGCTCGGTCTTCGAGGCGGCCTCCGACGCCCGCTGGGCGAGGTGGGCCTCGAAGTCGCGCCGAACGATGCGACCGTTCGGCCCCGTCCCCCGCACATCCGCGAGTGACACGGCGTGCTGCACGGCCAGTCGCCGCACCAGCGGGGTGGCGATGAGCCGTCGTCCCGGATCGGGTGCGTCGTCCGCCGCGGGTTGAGACGCGGCGGTTTGCGGCGCGACGGTTTGCGACGCGGCGGCCGACTCGACGGACTCCGTCGCAGACGAAGCGCTGATCTCGGAGGCCACCTCTGCGGGGAGCTCACCCAGCCCGAGGACGGACAGGGCTCGGTCGATGTCCTCGTCGCTCTCCCCTTCGCCGAGCAGAATGAAGAGGGGATCACCCACGGCCACGCTGTCACCGTCGGCGACGAGGAGGCGTCCGATCGTGCCGTCGGCCTCGGCGGTCAATTCCACGCTGGCCTTGTCCGTTTCGATCTCGGCGATGGGTTGCTCCCGCACGACGGACGTACCGGGCGTGACGAGCCACGACTGCACAGCCGCTTCCTCTGCACCGGCGAGGATCTCTGGCATCCGGATGATCTCGACCATGATCAGCCTCCGAATCCGCGGCGGACTGCTTCGAGACCGGCGACAACCTCTTCGGTGCCGGCGATCGCAGCCCTCTCCAACACGCGCGAGATGCTGGGGGACGCCTCTTCTCCGGTGACCCGCGCGACGGGCTGGTCCAGCCAGTCGAAGAACCTGCGCTGGATCTCGTCCGCCAGCCACGCGCCGTACGACGTGCCCTGGGCACCCTGTTCGACGATCAGCACGGCGTTCGTCTTTCGAATGCTCTCGCCGATCGTCTCCCAGTCGAGGGAGGCGCGGTCCAGCCAGCGCAGGTCGATGAGCTCCGCGTCGATGCCGGTCCGCTCGATCGCCTCTTTGGTGTGCGCGACCATCGAGAGATACGACAGAACCGTGACGTCCGCCCCCTCGCGGACAACGGCCGCCGATCCCGGCGGGATGACATAGTCGAGGTCGCCCTCGGGCACCTCGTCCGCCGCGCCGTAGAGATCGACGTGCTCGATCACGAGGACCGGGTCCTGCAGAGCGAGAGCGGCGTTCATCAGCCCGACGTAGTCCGAGGCGTTCGATGCCGCGACGATCCGCCACCCCGGGCTCGTGGCGAAGATCCCGGCGGGGTCCATCAGGTGCTGCGAACCGTACCCTGAGCCCATCGCGACCTTGGTCCGCAGCACGAGAGGAACGGGGTTGTCGCCTCCGAACATGTGCCGCGCCTTGCCGATCTGGTTGAACACCTGGTCGGCGGCGACCCACATGAAGTCGGGGTACATGAACTCCACGACCGGACGGTAGCGACCGTCGAGCGCCAGACCGCCGGCGAGGCCGACGAAGGCGTTCTCGCTGATCGGTGTGCCGAGGATGCGCTCGTCGCCGTACTTCTTCGCGAGCCCCTTCGTGGCTCCGTTCGTTCCGCCATTGAGGCGGTGCACGTCTTCTCCCATCACAACGATGCGGGGGTCGACCTGCATCCGGCGGTCCATGACCTGCGCCACGGCGTCGATGAACTTCAGCGAACGGCGAGCGCCGGTCTCGGGCGGGCGCGGCAGGTCTTGCAGTTCACTCGCGTCGCCGCGCACGCCGACATTGACGAAGCTCGGTTCCGGCCAGAGCTCCGGCCGGATGCGCCGCTTGCCCGGGCGGTCGGGGTCGCTCTCGAGGAGCTGCGCCGCGGCATCCGTCATCGCTTGCTGCACGCGTTCGCGCAGCGCCTTCACTCCCGCGTCATCGATGAGTTCGCGACGGATCATGTGGCGGGCGACGAGATCGAGCGGATCGCGAAGACGCCACGCGGCCTCTTCACCTTTGCTGCGATACCCGAAGGCACTACCGGGGTAGGCACCGTTCTGGTGGAAGAAGCGGTAGACCTCGGCCTCGACCACAGCCGGCCCCTCGCCGGAACGCATCCGCTCGGACGCTTCTTCCATAGCCAGATGCACCGCAAGGGGATCCATGCCGTCCACGCGCCAGGACGGGATGCCGAAGCCCTGACCGCGCACGGAGAAGCGGGGATCCGCGGTGATCTCGTCCGCACGGGTCGACACGGCGTACAGGTTGTTCTCGACGAAGAAGCACACCGGCAGCTTCCACGCCGCCGCGAGGTTCATGGACTCGAGAACCGAGCCGATCTGCGCCGCGCCGTCGCCGAAATAGTTGACGGTGAGATCCGTCGTGCCAGAGTGCTTCTGCGCCCACGCGTTGCCGGTCGCCATGGGCGCGCCACCGCCGACGATGGCGTTGGTGCCGAGCGCTCCCGCTTCGAACCATTGCAGGTGCATCGACCCGCCGCGCCCGTGGCAGTAGCCCTGCGCCAGCCCGAGGATCTCGGCCAGCGTGCGCTGGAGGACAGTCTGCACGTCGACCGGGACAGCCTGGGCGGGGTCGATGACGCCCCCCGTCACGTGGGTCAGAGCCTTGGCGAGGAACTGGTGGTGTCCGCGATGGGATCCATTCACGCCATCCGTGGAGCGCAGGCCCACGATCGAGCCTACGGCTCCGCCCTCCTGCCCGATGCTCGAGTGGGCCGGCCCGTGGACCAGTCCCTCTCCCGCGATCTCGAGGACGGTCTCCTCGAAGGCGCGGATCAGGTGCAGCTGGCTGAGCATCGTCCCGAGCAGCGACGGGTCGGCTGCGTCCCAGTCGGCTGTCGTCGTCGCCAGCTCGAACCAGTCGACACCGGTCCGAAGGCGCTTCTTCTTTGGCATCTTCGCCCATTCCTCTCACCGCGGTCGGCGGACCGCTGTGGAAGGACGATAGTGCAACATCGTATCCAATACAAACGATTGCAGTTCTGGATGCGCCTCGCGTAGCATGTCCAGCGGATGCCATGTATCCAATGACGAGCGACAGAGGAGTCGAGGCGTGACACCGATCGTGCACCGGGGAATTCCCGGCATTCGCGGAACCGACCACATCGGCTTCACCGTGCCCGACCTCGACGAAGCGGAGCGCTTCCTGGTCGACATCCTCGGCTGCGACCGGGTCTACGATCTGGGGCCGAAGCGCGCCGACGACGAGTGGATGCACACGCACCTCGGCGTCCACCCGCGCACGGTCATCCGCGAAATCCGGTTCTACCGCCTCGGACACGGCGCCAACTTCGAGGTCTTCCTCTACGAGGCGGTCGACGGCCAAGCCCCGCAACCGCGCAACAGCGACATCGGCGGATATCACATCGCCTTCTACGTCGATGACCTCGACGAAGCGGTGCGTTATCTGCACGAGAACGGCGTCGAGGTGATGGGTGCGCCCACCGCGAGCGCGCAGGCCGCGCGGGGTCAACGCTGGATCTACTTCCGCAGCCCCTGGGGTCTGCAGTTCGAGCTGGTGAGCTTCCCGGAGGGCAAGGCGTACGAGCAGGGAGCTCCGCGACTGCTCTGGCATGCAGCCCACCCCGATCGATGAGGCCGACATGTCGATGATCACCACATCGCCATCGCACGGCGTGACCGGTGCGCGCGTGGCAGCGACGCTCCGCGACGCGATCCTCTCCGGCAAGTACGCGCCGGGGGAACGCTTCCGCCAGGACGATCTCGCCGATCATCTCGGCGCGAGCCGGGTTCCCGTGCGCGAGGCCCTCAGGACCCTCGAAGCAGAGGGACTCGTCACGATCGTGCCCAACACCGGCGCCTGGGTCTCGACGCTGTCGGTCGCCGACTGCGAGGAGATGTACTGGATGCGAGAGCGACTGGAGCCGCTCCTCCTCCGCCTCAGCGCGCCGAACCTCACCGACGACGTGATCGATCACCTGACGAGCCTTGCGCACGAGATGCAGGCGACCGATGACGTCGAGCGCTTCCTCGCACTCGACCGCGAGTTCCATCTCACGAGCCTGCAAGCTGCCGACACGACGGTTCTCGGCGACACCGTGATCCGTCTCTGGAACCGCACTCAGCGTTACCGCCGCGAGGCCACACGACTGCTCTCCCTCGAAGGCGACGGAGCGGTACACCACGACCACCATCTCCTCGTCGGGGCTCTTCGCCGCCGAGACGTCGACGAGGCCGAACACGTGCTCACGAGGCACATCCGTCGCAGCCGACTGGAACTCGTCCGGCATCCGGAGGTGTTCGATCCGTAGACCGCGCCACAACGCCACGGGAGGCCGACATCCCCTCGCGCGGCGCGCCCCCGGCCTGCCCTGATCCGCCCGACCTCCGAGGCAGCGGAAACCGACGCATTTCGGCACGGCACGGAAACATCACGGCAATATTCGCTTCCTAACATCGCGCTTAGCAATCGTTTGCAGAAACGGCTGGCGCGACGATCCTCCTCCTCCATCCGACAGCCTGTTTCATCACACAAGGGAGTCTCATGAGCAGCACCGGTTCCACCAAGTTCGCCTCCACGCTCGACACCGACTACTCGATCTACACCCTCGAGTACTGCCACGGCGAGATGCCCCACGACTTCTTCGGCGGTTCGGGCGTCCTCAGCAACAAGGGCATGGTGCGCGTCCCCATGCTCTACACACTCCTCGTCGGCGGCGAAGTGGGCGGCAAGCAGCACGTCGCGCTCGTCGACTGCGGATTCCGTGACGACTACTGGCTCGAGCGCTACCCCTTGTGGAACTGGGAGAACCCCACGCAGGTGCTCGGCCAAGTCGGCATCCGTCCCGAGGACGTCGAGATCATCCTCGTCTCGCACATGCACTTCGACCACGTCGGCAACTTCGAAGCTTTTCCCAACGCCACCCTCTACGTCCAGTTCGAAGAGTTCACCGGCTGGTCCGCGGCGCTCGACATGGCAAACGGCATGTCGAGCGACGAACAGAAGGCATGGGTGTTCTCCTCCTTCGATCCCGTAGACCTGGCGAAGGCGGCGCAGGGATTGGCCGAGGGACGCATCAAGTTCGTCCACGGCGACCAGGAGATCATCCCCGGTGTCACCGCACGTCTCGCCAAGGACACGCACACCTTCGGTTCGCAGTGGTTCAAGATCCAGACCCGCAACGGCCCCTTCGTCGCCGCCGGCGACGTCGTGTACTGGTACTCCAACATCGAGAGCATGTGGGCCCCCGGCTACGTACAGGGCAACTCGTTCAACCTCATCAGCACTTACCGGACCATGCAGGAGGAATTGAAGAACGAGACGAGCCGCATCATCCCCGGGCACGACCCCGAGTACGCCCTGCGTCACAACTCCTGGCTCTCCCCCACCGGCAACTCCATCACGGAGCTCAACCTCCGCGAGAACGAGAAGTCCCGTCGGCCCCAGGGCGCGGCCGTGTTGCTGACATGAGTCGCCCCGCACCCCGGCTCGCCCACACACACGCGCATGACGAAATCTCGCGAAGGAGCACCCCATGACTGACACACTCGTCCGCGGCGACATCGCTGCGATCATCGATCAGCTCGACACCCTGCGCCCCGAGCTCACTGCGGCAGGACGCGAAGCGGACGATGCCCGGCGCGTCCCGCAACGCATCTTCGACGCCGTCGAGGCGACGGGTGCGTTCCGCGTCTCCGCCCCCCGGAGGTTCGGCGGGCTCGCAGCCAGCACCCGAGACATCCAGGCGGTCTCTCGCGCCATCGGACGGGGCGATGGCAGCCTGGCGTGGATGGCCGGCATCTACAACACCGGCGCCTGGGTGCTGAGCCTGATGAGCGATCAGGCACAGGACGATGTCTGGGGACAGGGCGGAGATCCGCGGGCTCTCGTATCCATCGTCCTGGCGACGACCTCCGACGCCGTGCCGACGGAGGGCGGCTACCGGGTGACGGGCCGATGGACATACGGCACCGGTAGCCGTGAGGCGAGCTGGTCGTTGCTCGGCGTACCGCTCAAGAACGCCGTCGGCGACATCGTCGATGCGGGCGTGGCACTCATCCCGACGTCAGCGCTGACCTTCGAAGACGACTGGCATGTGGCCGGAATGAGATCGACCGCGAGCGTGACGCAGATCGCCGACGACGTCTTCGTCCCCGCGCACCGGATCTTCCGGCTCACCGCGGCCATTGAGGGCGGGTACGTCGGTACCAACACCGAGACCTCATACCGGACCATGTTCGTCCCGTCTCTGTTCATGAACCTGGTGGGTCCACATCTCGGCATGGGGCGAGCGGCTCTGGATTTCGTCATCGCGGAGTCGGACAAGAAGTCGATCGCGTTCACGGGATACGACCGGCAAGCCAGTTCGACCGTCTTCCAGTACACGATCGCCAAGGCCGCCGTGCACCTGGACGCGGCGGAGGCACTCGCCGAACAGGTGGCCGACGAGATCTACCGCACCGCCGAGCGCGGCGATTACCACCCTTACTCCACGCGCATCGCGTTGCGCGCGAAAGCGGGATGGATCGTCGACGCCGTCACGCAGGTGATCGGCGAGCTCGTCACGGCCCACGGCTCCGCCGGCTTCGCCGAGTCGTCTGCCCTGCAGCGCATCTGGCGCGATCAGGCTGCGGCGGCGCGACACGGCCACACGCTCTCCGCGAGCGGGTACGAGGCACTCGGTCGAGTGCTGGTCGACCGCGAGGACGACGCCCGCTTCGTCCTCCCCATCGTCTGAACCATCCGGTCATGCAACGACCGCGGGACTGATTGGCAAGAAGAATGACCATGACAGATACACCCCTCTCCCTCACGGCAGATGATTTCCGCTACGCGTTCCGGTCCCATCCGGCCGGGGTGGCGATCGTCACCGCCGACGCCGGCGACGGTCCGGTCGCGATGACGGTCAGTTCGGTGGCCTCGGTATCGATCGCACCGCCTACTCTCGTCTTCTCCGCCTCCGCGCTGTCTTCGAGCACTCCCACGATCCTGAGGGCCGATACGGTCGTGGTGCACATGCTCGCCGCCGATCAGCTCGCGCTCGCGAAGCTCGGCGCGCAGCGCGGAGTCGATCGTTTCGGATCGGATGTCGACTGGGACCGCCTCCCGACGGGCGAACCGTACTACCCGGGCGCTCACTGGCTGCGAGGGCGCATCGTTCAGCGCGTCGACGCGAGCGGGTCGACCCTTATCGTGGTCGAAGCCATCGAGGCGAAGCCGCGCGGCGAAACGGAAGAGCACGACCCGACACCGCTGGTCTACCACAACCGTCAGTGGCACACGCTGTCCGAGCGCTCCGCGCTGCCGGCCGCGACGGTGCCCTTCTGCGTCGTCTACGGACGCGACGAATAGCCCCCCGAAAAGAAACAGGAGAAACACATGACCAACGAACGCATCTCTCGCATCCCCGCTCCCGTCGTACCGGGAATCTCCGACAGCACCCGCGTGACCGCGGGCGAGCTCGTCTTCATCTCCGGGCAGGTGGGATTCGAAGAGGACGGGTCCGTTCCGACCGACTTCAAGCGCGCCATCGAGCTCACCTACGGCGAGTTCGAGCGAGCGCTGAACGCAGCGGGCGTCACCTACGATGACCTCGTACGCGTGAACGTGTACATCACCGAGCTCGACCAGGAGAAGCTGTTCACCTGGCGCGAGACGCGCAACGCCATCGTCAACACCACCACTCCGTCTGCGAGCACGGTGATCGGCGTGCACTCGCTGTACAACGGAGCCACCATCGAGATCGACGGCATCGCCGCCGTCCGCTGAGACCGCCGTCGCG
This sequence comes from Microbacterium sp. SORGH_AS_0969, assembly GCF_030818255.1. NCBI lineage: Bacteria > Bacillati > Actinomycetota > Actinomycetes > Micrococcales > Microbacteriaceae > Microbacterium > Microbacterium sp. SORGH_AS_0969. Next base: position 1,684,840 of record NZ_JAUTAG010000001.1, on the reverse strand, counting down.
GGCACGCCCGTCGTGCGTGCCCGCGACACCTCCACCCGAACCGGATCGAGCATCCGTCCCGCGCGAACGTCGTTTCCGGAAACCGCCGCACATCGCCGATCCGAGGCCGTGAAGCGAGCTCGGGACCCGCGCTGGCGAACCGTGCTCGCACCGCGTGAACCGCTCTCGCGTTGAGCGTGGGAGCTGCGCTCGTCGCGAGCACGGCGCCGCTCGCGCCTGCAATGCAATCGATTGAATTTGCGGTAGCGTCGAAGAGCTACCGCCGTACGAACAGAGAGGCCGCCACCCATGGCCGAACCCCAGAACACCTCCCGACCTCTCCTGACCCCCGGGCAGATGGGCGTCGACTACGAGATGCGGGTCGACTTCTCCCGCCTACGCGACTACCGCCTGTCGCGCGCGCAGGCCGCGCTGGAAGCGAGCGAATGCGGCGCCTTCCTGCTGTTCGACTTCTACAACATCCGCTACACGACATCGTCATGGGTGGGCGGCGCCCTCGGTGACAAGATGATCCGCTACGCCCTCCTGACCCGCGGCGGCGAACCGCATCTGTGGGACTTCGGGTCCGCCGTCAAGCACCACCAGCTCTACTCTCCGTGGCTCAACCACGATCACAACCACCCCGGTTTTCTCGGCTTCCGAGGCGCCGTGGCACCCACAGCCGGCCTCATGGTCGACGCCGTCACCGAGATCAAAGGCATCCTGAGAGATCTCGGCCTGCACAACGCGCCGGTCGGGATCGACATCGTCGAACCGCCATTCCTGTTCGAAATGCAGCGGCAGGGATTCACCGTCGTCGATGCTCAGCAGCACATGCTCGATGCTCGGGAGATCAAGAGCGCCGACGAGATCATGCTCCTGAATCAGGCCGCGGCGATGGTGGACGGCGTCTATACCGACATCGTCGAGGCGCTCAAACCCGGGGTGCGCGAGAACGAGATCGTCGCATTGGCATCGAAGAAGCTCTACGAGTACGGATCCGATCAGGTCGAAGCGATCAACGCCATCTCGGGCGAGCGGTGCAACCCGCACCCGCACAACTTCACGGACCGCATCATCCGGCCCGGCGACCAAGCGTTCTTCGACATCATCCATTCATTCAACGGCTACCGCACGTGCTACTACCGCACGTTCAGCGTGGGGCGGGCGACCGGACCGCAGCGGGCAGCGTACTCGCGGGCTCGGGAGTGGATGGACAACGCCATCTCGGCCATCAAGCCCGGCGTCGGCTCCGACGAGATCGCCTCGTTGTTCCCCACCGCCGAGTCTCTGGGCTTCGACGACGAGCTGTCCGCGTTCGGCCTGCAGTTCTGCCACGGACTCGGACTGGGCCTGCACGAGCGGCCCATCATCTCGCGATTGAACAGCTACCGCGAACCCGTAGAGCTCAAGGCCGGAATGGTGTTCGCCGTCGAGACGTACTGTCCCGCCAGCGACGGCTACTCCGCCGCACGTATCGAAGAAGAGATCGTCGTCACCGACAACGGCCCGGTGGTGCTGACGAAGTACCCCGCCGAAGAACTCATCGTCGCGAACCCCTATTGATGGACGACCCCCAAGCCGCGCGGCCGAGCCGACACGAAACGCTCACCCGCGCGCGCCGCAAGACGAAAGCCGCGGAGCAGCGCGTCCGTGCCCGACGCGGCGTGCCCGAGCGACTCGAGGGCACGATGAAGGCGTATTACAGTGCGCACATGGCCGACTCACGCGTTCCGACCTTGAAAGACGTGGCCCGTGGGGCGGGTGTGCACGTCGCAACAGCCTCACGAGCCTTGAGCGACGACCAATCGCACCTCGTGAGCGAGGCGACCAGGCTCCGCGTCCGGACCGCAGCGAGGTCACTCGGCTACCGCACGAACGCCGTGGCCAAGAGCCTCCGTAAAGGACGCACGGGCACGATCGGCGTCGTGGTCGCCGACCTCGCGAACCCCTTCATCGTCTCCCTCCTCCGAGGCATCGAGCATGAGGCCCGCGCGGGCACCTACATGCCCCTGGTCGCAGAGACGCACGACGACCCTGCGATTCTGCGCGGCGTCGTCGCCCGCCTGCTGGGCAACCAGGTCGATTGCATCATCCTCAGCGCTGTCAAGGTCGACGACGAGGACTTCGTCACCGAGCTCGAGAGCCAGGTGCCCGTCGTCCTCGCGGTGCGTGGCTTCGAGGCCATCGACGGTGCCGATCAAGGGCACTTCGAGGTGATCCCGGACGATTTCGAGGGTGCCCGTCTCGCGACCCGCCACCTCATCGACCTCGGTCACCGGCGCATCGCTCAGATACCCGGCACCGTGAGCATCTCATCGTTCGTCCGGCGAGCGCGCGGATTCGACGCCGCGGTGAGCGCCCACCCCCGGGTAGTCGACGTCTCGACGGGGGAGTACGCCGTGGAGAGCACGGTGGACGAGGGACGCCGTCTGGCCCAGGACGTGCTCCGCCGCCCCGAGGCTGAGCGCCCGACCGCGATCTTCGCCCACAACGACCTGATGGCCGTGGGAGTACTGGATGCCGTCCGCAGCCTCGGCCTGCGCTGCCCCGAAGACATCTCGATCGTCGGGTACAACGACGCGCCGCTCATCGACCACCTCGATCCGCCGTTGACGACTGTGCGCCTGCCCGGCTTCGAGGTCGGACGACAGAGCGCCCGGATCGCTTTCGATCTCCTCGAAGGTGTCGAGGTCCCCACAGCACGCCTCACCTTCGCGCCCGAATTCGTCGAACGTCGCTCCACCTGCCCGCCCCCCTCCCCCTCCTGATCTCGCACATTCACTGGAGTTCTCATGGCAACCGTCGGATTTCTCGGCCTCGGCACGATGGGCGCCGCCATGGCGCACCGGCTCTTGGACGCCGGCCACACGGTGTTCGTGTGGAACAGGTCTGCGACAGCGGTCGAGCAGCTCATCGCTGCCGGCGCCCGCGCGGCGGCCACCCCTGCCGAGGCCCTTCGCGCGGGCGTGGCGTTCTCAATGCTGGCCAATGACGACGCTGAACTGTCGGTGTTCACCGACGAGGCGCTGGCTGCGGCGAGCGGATCGGTGCACGTCAACATGTCCACCGTGAGCGTGGACGCCGCGCGCGAACTGGCAACGCGCCACCGCAGAACCGGTGTCGAGTATGTCGCCGCCCCCGTCCTCGGACGTCCCCACCTCGCGGCGAGCGGCCAACTGAACATCGTCGCCGCGGGTGCCCGTTCGGCGGTCGAGCGCGCCGAGGCGTTCTTGGGCGTGCTCGGAAAGCGCACGTGGTGGCTCGGAGAAGATCCCGAGCAGGCGAATCTCGTGAAGATCGGCGTGAATTACAACCTGATCCACACCCTCCAAGCCCTGGCGGAGTCCGTGAACCTCATGGAGCGCGGCGGCGTGAACGCCGAAACGTTCATCGAGATCCTCACCGACGCCGCATACACCGGCAGCGCGTACACCGGCTACGGCAAGATGATCGCCGAACGGGGTTACCTTCCCGTGGGTTTCTCGGCCGCGCTCGGCTTGAAAGACCTCACCCTCGCGCAGTCCGCCGCACGAGAACTCGGCGCGGCTCTCCCGACGGCTCCCCTCCTCGGCGAACTCTTCCAAGAGACCGTCGACGACCCCGAACTGTCGCAGCTCGACTGGTCAGCCATGGCGGAGATCACGCGCCGAAAGGGATGAACGCCGGTGCCGGGGGCCCGTCGCGATATCAGCGCGGCGAGCCCCCGCGTCATCGTCAGGCGCGCAAAGAGCCGCCGTTGGTGCGGATGACCTCCGCGTACCAGTCGAACGACTTCTTCTTGTAGCGCTCCAACGAACCGGAGCCGTCGTCGTTGCGGTCGACGTAGATGTACCCGTATCGCTTGCTCATCTGCGCGGTGGTCGCGCTGACGATGTCGATGCAGCCCCACGAGGTGTAGCCGAGCACCTCCGCGCCGTCGGCGATCGCCTCACCCACCTGCACGAGGTGGTCGTTGAGGTAGTCGATGCGGTAGTCGTCGAGCACCGTCTTCACGCCGTCGATCTCGACGAGCTCATCCCGGGCCCCGAGGCCGTTCTCGACGACGAAGAGCGGCTTCTGCCAGCGTTCCCAGAACTGGGCGATGACCAGGCGCAGTCCGACGGGATCGATCTGCCACCCCCACTCGCTCGCCGGGAGCGTCGGGTTGGGGATGCCGCCGATGATGTTGCCCTCGCCGCGCACGAGCTTGTCGGGATCGGCGGTGTGCGCGACCGACATGTAGTAGCTGAACGACACGAAATCGACCGTGTGGCGGAGGTCTGCGCGGTCGTCGTCGGCGATGTCGAGCTCGATGCCCTTCTCGCGGAGCGTGCGCAGGAAGTACCCGGGGTAGGCCCCTCGGGTGTGCACGTCGCCGAAGGCGAGGTTGGAGTGATCGAGCTCCATCACGGCGAGCGCGTCGGCGGGCGAGGGGGTGAGCGGATAGATCGGCATCGCGATGATCATGCACCCCACCTGAGCGCCGGGGGCGACCTCACGAGCGATCCGCGTGGCCCGGGCGGATGCAACGAGCTCGTGGTGCATCGCCTGGTACAGGTCTCGCTCGGTCAGGTCGTCGCGCGGGGGAATGCCCGCCGACATGAACGGCTCGTGCAGCACCGAGTTGACCTCGTTGAAGGTCAGCCAGTACTTCACGCGACGGCCGTACCGCTCGAAGAGCGTGCGGGCGTACCGCTCGTAGAACCCGATCATGCGGCGGTCGGTCCAACCGCCGTACTCGTCGGCCAGGTGCAGCGGCGTCTCGTAGTGCGAGATCGTGACGAGCGGCTCGATTCCGTACTTCTCGAGCTCGTCGAGAACCCGATCGTAGAACGCCAGGCCGGCCTCGTTCGGCTCGGCCTCGTCGCCGTTCGGGAAGATGCGGCTCCACGCGATCGAGAACCGGAACACCGTGAAGCCCATTTCGGCGAACAGGGCGATGTCCTGCGCGTAGCGGTGGTAGAAGTCGATGGCCTCGAGCTTGAGGTTGTCGGGGGTGGGCCCGGGGGTGCGGGGCGTACGCAGCCCCTGGGGCAGCACGTCCTGCACGGACAGTCCCTTGCCGTCCTGGTCGTAGGCGCCCTCGATCTGGTTGGCGGCGACGGCACCGCCCCAGAGGAATCCCTCGGGGAATGACGTGGTGGTCATGCTCTCTCCTTCTGCGTCGTGTCGGGGGTCATCGGGAACTCACCGTCTGCTCGACCGCGACGGCGCGCATCAGCGTTTCGCCGTGCGAGAGCGGGCCGGATGCCACATCGGCGATGTCGGGATAGAGGTCGCCGTTGGTGACGATGACGGGGGTGGTCAGGTCGTATCCGGCAGCGGCGATGGCGGCGAGGTCGAACTCGATCAGCAGGTCTCCTCGCGACACGCTCTGCCCACTGGCGACGCGCAACGTGAAGTGCTTCCCCCCGAGACGGACGGTGTCGATCCCGACATGGATGAGCACCTCCGCACCGTCGGCGTGACGCAGACCGATCGCGTGACCGGTGGGGAAGGCGGCGATCACCGTGGCATCCATCGGCGCGTACAGGGCTCCGCTGGTGGGGACGATCGCGACACCGGGACCGAACGAGCCGTCCGCGAAGGCGGCATCCGGAGTCTCGCTCAGGGGAATCACGGTGCCGTCCAGGGGGCTGGAGAGGACGACGTCGGTGGTGTCGACCGGTGTCGTTTCCGGCTCGGCCGGCTCCGCGAACCCGAAGACGAGCGTCAGCACGAACGGCACGACGAGGGATGCGAGCAGGCCGATGACGAGCGCGACGCCATCGCCGTTGCCAATCAGCGCCGGGAGAGACAGGGCGGAGGGGGTGACGAAAGCGGTCGTGAAGCCGTCCCCCAGCGAGATCATCGCCCCACCGACCGCACCGCCGACGATGCCGAAGGCGAACGGGCGCTTCAGCGGAAGGTTCACGCCGTAGACGGCGGGCTCGGTGATGCCGGCGAGCACGGCCGACAGTGTCGCGGGGGCGGCGAGGGACTTCAGCGTGCGGTTGCGTGTGCGCAGGAACACGGCGAATGCGGCGGCACCCTGGGCGAGGACGGAGGCGAACAGCGGGGCGATGATGAGCGAGCGTCCGGCTTCCTGCAGTTCCAGCGCGGCGAGCGGCGCCAGACCCCAGTGCAGACCGAACATCACGAAGATCTGCCACAGACCGCCCATGATCGCGCCTCCGGCCCACGGGGCCGCCTGGAAGATCCACGCGATGCCGCCGCCCAGCCAGCCGCTGACGACCGCGGACAGGGGCCCGATGACCACGAAGACCAGCGGGACGGCGACGAGCACCACGAGCATCGGCGTGACGAACCGGCGCAGCACGGCGGGGAGCGCGGCGTACAGGAAGCGCTCCGCATAGCTCTGCAACCACACGATCACGATGATCGGAATCACGCTGGTGACGTAGCTGACCATCGTGAAGGGGATGCCGAAGAACGTGACGTCGGCGGCACCGGTGAGCGTCGACAGCGACGGGTACACCAGCGCGGCCGCGATCGCGAAGGAGGTGAACTCGTTCGCCTTGAAGTACCGGGCCGCGGTGAAGGCGAGAGCGAGCGGCAGGAAGTGGATGAAGGCGTCGGCCAACGCGTTCAAGACGACATAGGTCGTGGTCTGCGGGTCGATCCATCCGAACGTGACGGCGGCGGCGAGGAACGCCTTCAACAGTCCGGTGCCCGCGAGCGCCCACAGCAGCGGCGTGAAGAGCGCGGCGATCATCGAGATGAAGCGGTTGAAGAGGCTCTTGCGCGGTCCGCTCGTGGCGACGGCCTCGGTCGAAGCCGCCGTCAAGCTCGAGATTCTGCCGATCGCGGCGTACACGTCGGGCACGTCGGTGCCGATGACGACCTGGTACTGACCCCCCGCCTGGGCGACGGTCACCACACCCGGCAGGGCCGCGATCGCGGCGGTGTCGGCCTTCGACTCGTCATTCAACACGAACCGCAGCCGGGTCGCGCAGTGCACGAGCGAGCGCACGTTCGCCTCACCGCCGACGCCGCGCAGCACACCGGCGGCTGTCTTCGAGTAGTCCATGGTTTTCTGCTTTCCACCGCGTCGATGCGGTTCTCCGTCCCGCTTCCGTGCGGGTTCTCGGCCAGGGATCGGACCGTTTCCGGGCAACAAAAAAACCTGAACCCCTGCGTCACGAAAGTGACGGGGTCCAGGTTTTGCCTGCTGACGCAGTAACAATCCAAGATTCATGCATCGGCTGTCACACCGGTACGACAGGGAACATAGCACGCGCCAACGCCCTGTCGTCAACTCCTCTTCGCGTACTCGCCACCTCCGCTCCAAGCAGGAGATACGGTGAAGCGGGACGACCGCGACGATGATCAGTCGGACGCTCGCACGAGCGAGACGGCGACCGGCCACCATCTGCGACACGCCCCGTTCGAGCCCGAAACGGCGCCTCCCCGCCCCTTCCCCACGACCGAAAACGATGCCGTCGCTTCACGCCGCGGCGTCCATTCCTTGGAGTGCATATGACCCGCATCGCTTTCCTCGACGTCGACGGCACGATCCTCGAGCACGGCTCGCTCATCGCCCCCTCGACCGTGACCGCGATCCGCCAGGCCCGCGCGAACGGCCACCAGGTGTGGCTGAGCACGGGCCGCTCCGCCGGCGACGTCCACCCCGATGTCCTCGCGATCGGTTTCGACGGCGCGATCACCAACGGCGGCGCGTACGCGACGCGCGGGGAGGAGATGCTCGTCGAGCAGCCGCTGCCCCGCGCCGATGTCGAGCTGCTCGAGCGGTACTTCGAGGCCCACGGCATCCACTACTTCCTGCAGACGCACGGCGGTGTCTTCGCGAGCGAGGGGATGGGCGCCGTCATGACGGCGTACCGCCGCGAGCGTCACGCGGAGCGCGCCGCTCAGCTCGCGGAGCAGGGCCTGACCGCGGAGGAGCCGCTGTGGAAGGAGCCGCGCCCCGTCGCGGAGGTCGATCGCGACGCGGTCGCCAAGGCCGTGTTCGTGAGCCCCTCGATCGACACGGTCGCTCACGCGGCCGCCGAACTCGGCGCCGCCTTCCACGTCATTCCCGGCTCGATCCCGCTGCCGGGCGGCTCGAACGGCGAGATCGGCCAGGCGGGCGTGACCAAGGGCTCCGCGATCACCTCGGTGCTCGCGCAGCTGGGCTTGCCCGCGACGGATGCCATCGGCATCGGCGACAGCTGGAACGACGTCGAGATGTTCGAGGTCGTCGGGACGCCCGTCGCCATGGGCAACGCGGTGCCCGAGCTGCAGAAGCTCGCCGGTCGGGTCACGACGTCGGTGCTGGATGACGGTGTGCACAACGCTTTCGCGGAGCTCGGGCTGATCTGACCTGCGGGGGCTTCGTGGTTCATCTGCAGGAGCGATGACTCCCGCAGCGACTCGAAGGCCCCGTCAGACCACATCTGCCACACCGGTCATGCAGGTGGACCAGTGCCCTTGCCCGGCCCGGTCGCGCGCGGGGCACGGCCTCACGCCCCGTCGCGCCCGGGGCGCGGCCCATTTGCATGATCCAGCCGCCTCAGCGCATCGATTCCCCCCGCGCGGGTAACTCCTGCCCCACGCCTCATGCAGGTGAACCACAGCACCTTGCGCTCGCGCGCCAGGTCCCCGTCGAAGGGACCGACGCTTCGACGAGTTCAGCCACCTCCACGGAAACCCAGGTCCCTGAGCCTGTCGAAGGGACCGATACCCCGCGTCAGTCCAGGAAGATGTCCGGGTACATCGCCTCATCCGGCGTCCCCGGCACGGCGGCGTAGCCCGAGAAGTCGGTCACGCCGGCGGCGAGAAGCACGTCCTCGACGATCAGCGTCTGCCCGGTCAGCTCGCGCGACGGCGAGGTGAGCACCTCGTACGCGGCGTCGGCGTAGATCTCGGGCGTGCGCGACACGGCCATCAGCCGGTCGCCGCCGATCACGTTCTGCACCGCGGCGGTCGCGATGGTCGTGCGGGGCCACAGCGTGTTCGCAGCTATCCCGTCGCTCTGGAACTCCGAGGCGAGACCCAGCGTCGCCATCGTCATCCCGAACTTCGCGAGGCTGTACCCCGTGTGCGCCCCGAGCCATTTCGGTGTGACGTTCAGCGGCGGCGACAGTGACAGGATGTGCGGGTTCTCGGCATCCTTCAGCTGCGGAACGGCGGCGCGCGAGAGCAGGAACGTCCCGCGGACGTTCACGTCCTGCATGAGGTCGTACTTCTTGGTCGCGAGGTCGAGCGAGCCCGAGAGGTCGATCACGCTGGCGTTGTTGACGACGATGTCGATGCCGCCGAACTCCCCGACCGTCCGCATCACGGCTTCGGTGATGGATGCCTCGTCCCGCACGTCGCCGACGATCGGCAGCGCCCGACCGCCCGCCGCGCGGATCGCCTCGGCCGCGGTGTGCACCGTGCCCTCGAGCTTGGGGTGGGGGGTGTCGGTCTTGGCGAGCAGCGCGATGTTCGCGCCGTCGCTCGCGGCGCGCAGCGCGATCGCGAGGCCGATGCCACGGCTGCCGCCCGACATCAAGATGGTCTTACCTGCGAGCGTCACGAACGTGGTCCTTTCGCGGAGGCGGCGGCGAACGCGGCGACCCGCGCTCTCGCGTCGGGGGTGTCGAAGGCTGCGCCGATGGTGGCGGCTTCGTCGGCGAGGTTCTCCGCGAACGTCCGCCCGGCGCCGACCCGCACGAGACGCGTCGCCTGCCCGAACGCCGCGGTCGCTCCGTCGAGCCAGAAGCGAGCGATCTCTTCCGCGCGAGCGGAAAGATCCCCGGATGCCACGACCTCGGCGACGAGACCCCAGTCCAGGGCTTCGTCGGCCGAGAGCATCCGGTCCTGCAACAGCAGCTGCAGAGCCCGCCGCTGTCCGATCGCCGCGGGCAGCAGGGTCGAGACGCCGAGGTCGGGCGTCAGGCCGATGTTCGCGTACCGGCTGACGAAGCGCGCGTTCTCGCTCGCCACGACGTAGTCAGCGGTCAGCATGAGACCGAGCCCGCCGCCCGCGACAGCGCCCTGCACGGCTGCGACCATTGGCAGCGGCGCTTCGACGAAGGTACGGATGCCGTCGTGGATCGCCCGCGCCGTCTCGGTCACCTCGGCGCCCGAGGAGCCCGTGGTCGCCATGGCCACCACGTCGCCACCCGCGCAGAAGGCGGGGCCGTTGGCATCCAGGATCACCGCTCCGACCGACGGATCGGAGGTGACCTCGTGCGCGACCGCGCGCCAGCGGGCGGCCATGGGGAAGTCCATCGCGTTGAGCGAGGCGGGCCGGTCGAACGTCACCCGCGCGAGACCGCCCTCAACGTGGAGCAGGATGCCGTCGCTCATTTCGGTGCCATCCGAATCGCGCCGTCGAGGCGGATCGTCTCGCCGTTCAGGTAACCGTTGTCGACGATCGCGAGCACGAGCCGTGCATACTCGTCGGGCGCACCGAGGCGCGAGGGGTACGGCACCTGTTGGCCGAGCGAGTCCTGCGCCGCCTGCGGCAGACCCTTGAGCATCGGCGTCTCCATGATCCCGGGGGCGATGGTGCAGACGCGGATGCCGTGGCGCGCGAGCTCGCGGGCGATGGGGAGGGTCATCGCGTGAACGCCGCCCTTGCTCGCCGAATACGCGGGCTGGCCGATCTGCCCGTCGAAGGCCGCGACGCTGGCGGTGTTGACGATGACGCCGCGGTCGCCTCCCTCGGTCGGGTCGGTCCGGGCCATGACGGCCGACGTCTGAGCGATGACGTTGTAGGTGCCGATGAGGTTGACCCGGATGACGCGCTCGAAGTCGCCGAGCGGAGAGGGGGTGCCGTCACGGTCGAGAACCTTGGCGGGCGGAGCGATGCCGGCGCAGTTGACGACGACGCGGAGCGGCCCCGCCTCGGACGCGCGGGCCGCGGCAGCGGCGACCTGTTCGGCATCCGTCACGTCGGCGGGGGCGAACGTACCGCCGAGTTCCGCGGCGATGTCCGCGCCGGGCGATGACGGGAGGTCGACGACGGTGACGTGCGCGCCCGCCGCAGCGAGGCGGCGCGCGGTGGCCAGGCCCAGGCCCGAGGCACCGCCGGTGACGAGGGCGGAGGCTCCTGAGATGTCCATGCGTTCTCCTTCGAAGCAGAAACTGAGTATCACCCTACCCGGGACTCAGGTTCGCGCCGAGCCCCGCCCGCGTCGCCGCCCCGTGCGCTGCGGATGCGTGTGGATGGCGGCCGTCGTCGCCCCGTCGACGAGCAGCGCGACTTCGTCGGGCTTCCAGCCGTACACGTCGCGCAGACTGTCGCCGAGCCTCGTGATCGCGTCCGGCATCGTGATCTCCACCCCGCGAGGGAGATCTCGCGCGGTCTCGTCGAACGTCCGCGCCGTGCTCTGCAGCTCGGCGACCATCGCCCGCATGCGTTCCGGTCCGTACGCGGCGGATGCCAGGGCCCAGTCGCCCACGACCACCGCTCGCCCCGCCGGGCAGGCGACCGGTGCCGCCTGAGCGCGCGGCCCGACGCGAACCCGCACGACGGCGACCCCGATCCCCAGGATGGCGAGGGTTCCGGCGATGGTCACCGGAGCGAACGAGAACCAGAGCGCGTACAGCGGCGAGTCCGCCCCGGCGATGAACCCGACGATGATGCGGGTTGCCGAGTACGTCGCGTAGGCGGCGTTCGCGGTCAAGATCAGACGCATCGGCCAGCGCGGCTCGAGGCGCAGACGGGCGGCGGATAAGGCACACGCCGTGCACAGCACCGTCAGCAGAAGGACCTTCACCACCAGAGACCACGGCAGCGACACCGTAGCCGTCACGACAGCCGTCACCGCAACCAGGGCCAGGCTCGCGGTCGCCCAGCGCCGCGCCCTCCGACCCGCGAGGGCTTCCAGCGCGATGAGCAGCAGGGCGGGGGCAAGAACCATCGCCACATCACCCAGCACGAGAGCGACGATGCCGCCGCCCGCGCCGTACATGAAGTACATCGCGCTCGAGCCCACCGCGGCCACGCCCGACACGGCGGCGTAACGCAGGAACAGCGTCATCGCCCCCGGAGTACCGATCCGCGGCAGAGCGGCGAAGAGCACCGCGGCCGCGACAGCGACGCTCACCGCCAAAATCCCAAGCGACAGTTCCATGACCCCCCGGTCCTCATTCTGCCCGCCCACCAGGGCCCCGGTTGGCCGGGGGCCGCACATGCTCGACCGCTCGCGCGCCCGCCGCAGACGCACCGCCGCGCGCCACCACGAGCGGCGCGGCCCGTTGAGCGTCCACAACATCCGGATCCCCGCCAAAAACGTCCGGGTGTTCCGGACACTCGGCCCGCGCTCAGCCCGCCGCGGGCTCGCGCCCGCGAGGGGAGCGCGCGAGGATCGAGCGATGAGCATCCCCGCGGCGTCCGAGCCCGTCCCGGCGCGCGTGCGGGATCTCGCCGGCGACGCGGCGCTCGAGCCGGTGTGGCGCAACGCCATCGGCGGTGTGACGTTCCGAGCGGCGGGGGCCGACGGCATCCGGTTCGTGAAGGTCGGGCCGCGCAACGCCGAGACCTCGATGCGCGCCGAGGCGGAACGTCTGCGCTGGGCGGGCGCATTCACCCCCGTGCCGCGCGTGTTGGACCAGGGACAGGATGCCGCGCACGAGTGGCTCGTGACGGAGGCGATGCCGGGGCTCTCCGCCGTCGATCCGCGGTGGATCGCCGACCCCGCTCGTGCGGTACGGGCGGTGGGACGAGGGCTGCGGGCCCTGCACGAGGCGCTGCCGGTGGCCGAGTGCCCGTTCTCGTGGGCGGTGCCCGACCGTCTCACGAACGCCGCGGGGCGTGGCATCCGGGTGCCCGACGACCTGCGTGACGCCCCGCCGATCGATCGGCTCGTCGTCTGCCACGGCGACGCGTGCGTACCGAACACCCTCGTCGCCGACGACGGCGAGTGGAGCGCTCACGTCGACCTCGGAGCCCTCGGCGTCGCCGATCGCTGGGCCGACATCGCGGTCGCGGCGATGTCGACGACCTGGAACTACGGTCCCGGTTGGGAGGAGCCTCTCCTCGAGGCCTACGGCGTCACTCCGGATGCCACCCGCCTGGCGTACTACCGGGCGCTGTGGAACGCGACGTGAGGCCCCTTCCCTCCGCGCCCCGCCCCGGCTCGAGCCCAAGCCCGAACTCCGTTGAGTGTCCAAAACACCCGGACGATTTTCAAAAGTGTCCGGGTTTCTTGGACACTCAAGGCTCCGAACGCAGCGTGACGGCGCGGTGCGCGCGTAACGGCGAGGCCGCAGCACCTGCGGGCGCAGCACCCACGCCGAGGCCTACGTGCCCACCACGCGGAATGCGCCCGACACTACCGCGGCGGTCAACGCCACGGCGACGAGGGCGAGGGAACCGGCGAGGGCGACGGCGTCGCGCGGGTGAAGACGCGAGGGACGCGACCACGTCCGCTCGACGTCGGCGCCGAAGCCGCGGGCCTCCATCGCGGTGGCGAGCGTCGTCCCGCGGCGCACGGCGAAGACCAGCAGCACGAACGCCATCGAGAAGAACCGGCGCAGCGCCCCTCGATCGCCGAGCCCGCGGGCGCGCCGGGCGAGGGTCATCGTGCGCCAGTCGTCGACGAAGAGCCCGACCGTGCGCGCGCCCGCGAGCACGCCGAGCACGAACCGGCTCGGGAGCTTCGCGACCTGGGCCAGGGCATCGGCGAGCTCGGTCGGGTCGGTCCGGGCGAACAGCAGGATCATGGGCAGCGCGAGCGCGACGACGCGCAGCAGCACCGCGAACGACAGCGCGAGCGAGTCGTCGCTGATCGTCGCGAAGAGGAAGGTGCCGTAGACGGTTCCGCCCGGTCGCGCGTACAGCAGCATGCTGACCGCCGCGACCGGGGCGAACAGCAGCACCGGCACGAGGCGCTTCGCCACGACGCGGTACGCCAGACCCGTGAACGGCACGCACAGCAACTCGAGCACGAGCGCGACGGCCGCGCTCACCGCATCGACGGAGATCAACAGGGGAAGCGCGAGCACCACCACCATCGCGACCTTCGTCACGGGATTGACCCCGTCGATCCACGCCGTGCGCGGCGCGACGTCGACCGCGGTCATGCCGCGTCCCCCAGCGCGATGCGGTGCTGACCGAGGTGCCGCACCACGTCGGCGTCGTGGGTCACGGCGACGACGGTGCGCCCTCGCGCGATCTCGCGCTGCAGCAGCGCGACGAGCTCGCTCCATCCGCGCCGATCCTGCCCGAACGTCGGCTCGTCGAGCACGATCACCTCGGGCGAGGCCGCGAGCACGGTCGCCACCGACAGGCGCCGCTTCTGCCCTCCCGACAGCGTGAAGGGGTTCGCGAGGGCGAGGGATGCCAGGTCCAACCTCTCGAGAAGCTCGTCGACGATCGCGTCGACCTGGGCCGTCGGCATCCGCAGGGCTTTCGGTCCGACCGCGAGCTCGTCGCGGAGCGTGGGGGCGAGGAACTGATGCTCGGGCTCCTGGAACACCGTGCCGATGCGGGTGAGCAACTCGGTCGAGCGCCAGCGCGAGGGACGACGGATGCCGCGGGCCGCGAGGGATTCCGCGGCGACGACCTCCCCCGAGAGCTCCGGCAGGAGCCCGGCGAGGGTCAGCGCGAGCGTCGACTTGCCCGCGCCGTTGGGTCCGGTGACGACCGTGCCGGCGCCGCGCGGAACGGCGAGGTCGAGTCCCGCCGCGACGACCGCGCGCCGCTCGCGCCCGATCGACAGCCCGCGCGTTTCGAGCGCGGCATCCGGAATCTCGAGAGGAGGGAGCACGGGCAGATCGACCGGACGCCCCGGCACCCACACACCCGCGGCGGCGAGCGCGGCACCGTGCCGAGCGAACACGCGATCGGGTGGACCGTCGGCCAGGACGCCTCCGCCGGGGGCGAGCACGACGACGCGCGTCATGAGGTCGACCCACACCGCGGTGCGGTGCTCGATGAGGACGACGGTGGTCCCGTCGGTCCGCGCGACGTGCTCGACCGCAGCCCGCACCTCGGCGACGCCCTCGGGGTCGAGGTTGGCGGTCGGTTCGTCGAGCAGCAGCAGCCCCGGACGCATCGCGAGAACCCCCGCGAGCGCCAGACGCTGCTTCTGCCCACCCGACAGCGCCTTGGTCGGGCGATCGAGCGGCACGGACAGACCCACGGATGCCACGGCCTCCGCCACCCGCGCCGGGATGTCGGCCGCGGGCACACCGAGGTTCTCGCAGCCGAACGCCACGTCGTCGCCGACTTTCGACAGCACGATCCCGGCCTCGGGATCCTGCAGGACGAGACCGATCCGGCCGCGCTGCCCCTCGGGGGCGCGGTCGTCGACGAGGATCCGGCCCGTGGCCTCTCCCTCGTCGCTGCCACCGAGGAGCCCCGCGAGTCCGGCGAGCAGCGTGGACTTGCCCGCTCCCGAGGCACCGAGCAGGAGGACCCGCTCGCCGGGTTCGATCGTCAGGTCGACGTCACGCGTGGCGGGGCGCTTTCTGCCGGCGTAGCGCCAGCCCCAGCCCTCGACGTCGACGCGCGCAGGGCCCGGCATCAGACGTCGCGGCGTGCTTCCCGCCCGGCGGCGAACCGGCTGAGCGCGCCGGTCGCGGCGAGCGCCCGCACGAGCAGCCACCCGACGAGGCCCGCCAGCAGAGCGCCCGAGACGACGAGCGTGCCGAGGTAGGTGAGGTTGAACTCGACCGTCTTGGAAAGGTTCGGCGTCAGGAACAGCTCCAGGACCCACGCGCCGACACCGGCGCCGGCACCCGCGAGCATCGCAACGGGCAGGGTGAAGCGCAGGTAGAGGAAGGCGAGGAAGATCAGCTCCGCGCCCAGCCCCTGGGCGAGGCCGGAGAAGATGGTGGTGACACCCCAGACGTTGCCGATGAGCGCCGAGACGACGGCGGCGATCAGCTCAACGAGAAGCGCGGCGCCCGGCTTGCGGATGATCAGACCGCCGATCACGCCGCCGATGAGCCAGATGCCGACCGCGATGCCGCCGAGGCCGGGAGTCAACGCGTCCATCGCGGTGAACCACAGACCGCCGACGGTGTTCCACCCCCAGAAGACGAGGCCGACCGCGACACCGAGGACGGCGGCGACGACGATGTCGACGACCCGCCAGGTGAAGCGGTTCCCGGTTGCCACGGCGGGGGCCGTGCGCGCAGACGTGGACGTGTGCATTTCTTCTCCTCCCTGCGCCGGCATGATCCGGATCAGGTTCGACGGTCGAAGCGTGGATTCGCTTCCTCTCAGCCCGGCTCACCGGACTCCCGTGGTTGTGCTGACGAGTATAGGGGGACGCCCGGGGTAGCGTGGGCGGGTGCACGAGCAGACCCCGGCCACGCGGCGCGCCGCGCGAGATTCCGCTGATCTGCGGGCCGACGAGGCCATGCCCTCTCCGAATCCGGCACCCGCGACGACCGCTGCGGACGTCCCGCTTCCCTCCGGTACAGCACCCGCGGCGGAGGTCCCGGACGCCCCCGCCGACGGCGCGACGTCGCCCGAGCCGGATGCCGCGGCCCCGGCATCCGCCCCCGTACCCGTGGCTCAGCCCGCGTCGGCTGCCGCGCCGCAGCCCGCACCCACCGCGCCCGCGACGCCGCCGGAGCCCGGGGCCTCGGCATCCGTCCCCTCTCCCGCACCGCAACCGGATCCCACCTCCGCGGCCCTCGGCGCACTCGGGTGGGTCGACCCCGACGCCGCCGCCGCGCCCCGCCCGGCCCCCGCGTTCGTCGTCTCCGGCGCCACCGGACGCCCCGTCGATCTGCTCGCGGGTCGACGCCGTCGTCGCATCCTGCGTCCCGCGACGGTGGTCCCGACGATCCTCCTGATCCTGCTGATCGGCGCCTACACCGCCACGACGCTGCTGTGGCCGCTGAACGCGGTGCAGCCCACGGTCACTCCCATCGCCCTCCAGCCCACGGCCGCGCCGCCCGCCGACCCCGCGTGGCCGGCGCAGGGCGAGGCTGCGATCGCTCTCGAGGGAGTGCCCGGCGAGCTGTCATCGTCGGCGAGCGCGCCCGAGTCGATCGCCAGCATCACCAAGATCGTGACGGCACTCGTCGTCCTCGACCGGTTGCCGCTGAGCCCGGGCGAGCAGGGGCCGTCGTACGCGTTCACGCAGGCGGACAGCGCCGACTACTGGCAGTACCGCGCCCGCGGAGAGTCCTCGCTCGACGTCCCCGTCGACGGCAGCCTGACCGAGCTGCAGATGCTCCAGGGCATGCTGATCGCCTCGGCGAACAACTACGCCCAGCGGCTGGCATCCGATCTCTTCCCCTCGAACGCCGACTTCGCCGCCGCGGCGAACGCGTATCTCGCCGAACGCGGGATCACGGGCATCACGATCGTGAACCCGACCGGGATCGAGGCCGGCAACACCGCGACCCCCGCGGCGCTCATCGCGCTCGCCGAGAAGGCGCTCGCCAATCCCGTGATCGCCGAGATCGTGCGAACGCCCGAGCTGACCCTGCCCGGCGCCGGGTCGTTCAAGAACGGCAACCCGCTGCTCGCCGACCCGGGCGTGGTCGGGGTGAAGACCGGAACCCTCGACGCGTGGAACCTCCTGTCGGCGAAGGACTTCACGATCGGCACGGTGACCGTTCGCGCCTACGCGGCGGTGCTCGGCCAGCCGGGACCCGACGAGCGCAACCAGGCGACCCGTGACCTCTACGCCCGCATCGCCGAGGAGCTGCAGCCGCGTCCCTCGGTGACCTCGGGCACCGTGATCGGCCGCGTCAAGACGCTGTGGGGTCAGGAGTCGAACGTCGTCACGACCTCCGACGCCACCGTCGTGCTGTGGAACAGCGCCGTCGCCGGGACCTCCACGCGCTTCGACCTCGGAGACTCCCGCGCGGCGGGCGACGACGTCGGCACGCTCACCGTGACGGGCCCGCTCAACACCGACACCGTCGACGCTCAGCTGACCGACACGATCGATCCGCCCGACCCGCTCTGGCGCCTCACGCACCCCCTCGATCTGTTCGGCCTGAACGGGTGACCGGCGTGGAGATCCGCCTGGATGCCACCTCCCCGACGCCGCCCTACGAGCAGGTGCGGGCGCAGATCATCGCCGGCATCGAGAACGGGTCGACGGTCGCGGGCACACGCCTGCCCCCGGTGCGGACGCTCGCGAGCGACCTGGGCCTCGCGGCGAACACCGTCGCCCGCGCGTACAAGGAGCTCGAGGAAGCGGGCTACGTCGAGACGCGCGGTCGCGCCGGCACGATCGTGCGCGGCACGGATCCCGCGTCCGCGCGCGCGGCGGAGGCGGCGCGCGCGTACGCCGACACCGTCCGCCGACTGGGCGTCGCGCCCGCCGATGCGGTGGAGCTGGTGCGGGCGGCGCTGGCGGACGGTTAGCCGCCGGGGGCGCTTCGGCGTTTGCGGTGGCGGTGCTTGCGGTGGCGGCGCTTGCGGTGGCGGCGCTTGCGGTGGCGGCGCTTGCGGTGGCGGTGCTTCGGCGCTAGCGCTTGCGGTGGCGGTGCTTGCGGTGGCGGTGCTTCGGCGCTAGCGCTTGCGGTGGCGGTGCTTGCGGCGTCGGCGCGGGGCGCCGAGCTCGGGCGATAAACGCTGTCGACTCACATAAACGCGCTCTCCACGCGTTTCTGCGCGCCGATCGCGTTTATAGATGCCGCGATCGATACGCCACGTGCGGGCCGCGCGCGGGCGGCCTCTGCCACGTCGAACATCGACGGCCCCGGCAGGCCACCGTACGGACGCCGGGTCGGCAGACGAGCAGCCGCCCGAGCCGAGACCCGCGACCCATAAACGCCATTGGCTCACACAAACGCGCTCTCCCCGCGTTTCTGCGCGCGAACAGCGTTTATGGATGCCGCGGCGAACACGCCACGCGCGGACAACCCGCGCGGGCCGCCCACGCTCCGTCGATCCACGCCGACAGCTCCGGGCACGCGCCGCGAACCCCCGGGCCAACAGACGAGCGACCACCCCGAGCCGAGACCCGCGACCCATAAACGCCATTGGCTCACATAAACGCGCCCTCCCCGCGTTTCTGCGCGCGAATCGCGTTTATGGATGCCGCGGACGGCAGCGCCGAACGCGGCCCCCGACGCCGAGCGAGCCGGAACGCGGACGATCACCGCCAGGCGCCGCGGCGCGGAGGGCCCGCGCCGACGGCCCCGTCACCTCAACGCCATACAGGCGACCCTCGCCCGCCATCCCGTGAAGCGCACACCGTCGCCCGGGGATCCCTTCTGCACATCGGAGCAATATCCGGATCGATCCCCACCGGGGCTCCCGAGCCCCCGTCGATGTCGGACCCCCTCGCTAGCATGCACACATGCATACCGACGCCTCATCGACACCACCGGACAGTGGCCCGCGGGCCCTGTCCGCGGTGCTCGGCGAGGTGCTCCGCACGGGCGCCGCGTTCGCCGCCGCGGAGGTGGCGCGCACCCGCGCCCTGGCGCAGGCGGGGCATCTCGCGCGGGATGCGATGACCGAAAGACCCGTGTCCTCCCGTGCTGCGGAGATGGCGTTGCGTGAGGTTGCGTCCGAGATCGCGGCGGCCGAAAACGTCTCCGACCGGTCCCTGCAGACGCAGATCAACCGCGCCATGACCCTCGTCGACGACTACCCCATCACCCTCTCGGCGTGGGAGCAGGGCGCGATCACCCGCGCCCACGTGCACACAATCCTCGACATCGGCGCGCCCCTGCCCACCGAGGTCCGCGCCGAATTCGACACCCTGGCAGTCGCCACCGCCGACGGGCTCAGCCCGGGGCGGTTGCGCACCCGCCTGGCAGCGCTCGCCGAGAGCCTGCAACCCACGACGATCACCGAACGCCACCAGCGGGGCCGCGACACCCGCTGCGTAAGGGTCATCACGGGGCGAGACGGGATGTCCGATCTGATCGCGACACTCCCCACGATCCTCGCCGTCGGCATCTACGACCGCCTCACGCAGCAGGCCCGCACGCTGATCGACTCGCGCGGCGATACTCCGACGTCGGCCACGGATGAGCGCACCACCGCGCAGGTACGCGCCGACATCCTCGCCGACCTCCTTCTCACCGCCGCCCCCGACGCCGACCCCACCCGCGCCGATGACGGCCCCGGCACCCTCGGCGCGATCCGCGGCCGTGTCCAGGTCGTCGTGCCCGCGCTGACCATGCTCGACCCGCAGCACGAGAACACCGAACCCGCAGAACTCATCGGACACGGCCCCATCGACGCCGACACCGCCCGCACCCTCGCCGAGTCGACCACCGTCCCCTGGGACCGCGTCATCACGCACCCGATCACCGGCGCCGTCCTCCACACCGACACCTACCAGCGCACCACCGCGATCGACCGATACCTCCGCGCCCGCGACCGCCACTGCCGCTGGCCCGAATGCACCGTCCCCGCCATCCGCTCCGAAATCGACCACACCCTCGACTACGCCCTCGGCGGCACCACCGACGTCCGCAACCTCAGCCACCTCTGCCAACGACACCACACGCAAAAGCAGTTCACCCGCTGGAGCGTCAGACAACTCCCCGACGGAATCCTCGAATGGACCAGCCCCACCGGCCGCACCTACCGCGACGAACCCCTCCCGTACTCACCCGCCGTGAGGTTCCTCCCCGACGACCCAACCCCACCCGACCATGACCACGCCCCGTTCTGACCGGCTTCCCGCGGGCGGTCGTCGGCGTGCGCCCGCTTCCGCGCCGCGGCCCGCGCGCCTCTGCGCCTTCGCGCGCGTCCCGCGCCCATGCGCCCCTTCGCCCTTCCGCACGTCCATCCACCCCTTCGCCGTGAACCACATCGCGCTTCGCGCCGATCCGCGCGCAGCGGGGTCGTCCGAACCGCACGCCCGCACCGTCCCGCCCGCCTACGCCACGCCTCTGGCATCCACCCGTCAGCACCCTCCCACCCGCACCGAGCGCCGCGAGCTCTGTGCTAGCGTCGCCCGCAGTGACACGGGGTGCCCGCTAGGGCTGAGAACACACCCGTCGAACCTGATCTAGTTCGTACTAGCGAAGGGATGTCGCGAATGGTCGTTCGCACGTCGTCGTCTCCGTCTACCCCCGCGGATGCCCCCGCTCCCGCCGAAGCGCTCGCGCAGGCCCCCTCGCACGCGCTCGCGCGCCTCCGCGAGACATCACCGCTCACGCAGTGCATCACCAACGCGGTGGTGACGAACTTCACCGCCAACGCACTCCTCGCCCTCGGCGCGGCGCCCGCCATGTGCGACATCCCCGGAGAGGCGGGCATGTTCGCCGGCATCGCCGGCGGCGTTCTCGTCAACCTCGGCACCCCCACCGCCGAGCAGCGCGACGCCGCTCGCGAAGCCGTCGCCACCGGCACCCCCTGGGTGCTCGACCCCGTCGCGGTGGGAGCCCTTCCCGTCCGCACGGCGCTCGCGCACGAGCTGCTCGACGCGCGCCCCGCAATCATCCGCGGCAACGCCTCCGAGATCCTCGCTCTGGCCGGCGCCGGCTGCGGCGGGCGCGGGGTCGACACGACCGACGCCGCCGACGACGCGCTCGACGCCGCTCGCGCCCTCGCCGCCCGCACCGGCGGCACGGTCGCCGTGTCGGGCGACACGGACCTGATCGTGGATGCCACCCGCACGGCGCGCGTCCCCGGCGGCAGCGTCCTGCTGACCAAGGTCACCGGCGGAGGCTGCGCGCTCGGCGCCGCGATGGCCGCCTTCGCTGCGGTCGCGGAGCCGTTCGACGCTGCGGTCGCGGCGAGCGCCGTCTGGGCCGTGGCGTCGGAGCGGGCGGCATCCGGAGCCCGAGGACCGGGATCGTTCGCCGTCACCTTCCTCGACGAGCTGGCCGCCATCGAGCCCGCAGATCTCCGCGACCGGGTGGAGCTCGCGCGATGACCGACCTCTCCCTGCACCTCGTGACCGACCACCGCGTGGCGTTCTCGCGGCTGCGCGACATCGTCGACGAGTCTGTCGACGCGGGCGTGACCGTCGTCCAGCTGCGCGACAAGGTCGCGACCGGCGGCGAACTCTACGCCCGCGCCCTCGACCTCGCCGATGTCATCGCGGGCCGATGCGCCTTCGTCGTCGATGACCGCCTCGACATTGTGTTGGCCGCGCGAGCGAACGGTGCCCGCGTCGACGGCATCCACCTCGGGCAGAACGACCTCCCCGTCGACGTCGCGCGTACCCTGCTCGGCCCGGACGCGCTCGTCGGCTGGACCGCGAACACCCCGGCCCACCTCGCCGCGGCCGCAGCCTTCCCCGACGGCACGATCGACTACCTCGGGGTGGGCGTCATCCGCGCCACCGCGACGAAACCCGACCACCCGCGACCGCTCGGCGTCGACGGATTCGCCGAGCTCGCGGCATCCACCGTCCTACCCTGCGTCGCGATCGGCGGCATCGACGTCGACGACGTCGGCCCCCTGCGCCGTGCGGGAGCAGCGGGTGTCGCCGTCGTCTCCGCCGTGTGTGCGGCCGACGATCCCGGCGCGGTCGTGCGCGCGCTCCGGGGGGCCGCCGCATGATCCCCCGCGTCCTCAGCATCGCCGGCACCGACCCGACCGGGGGTGCCGGCGTCCAGGCCGACCTCAGCGCGATCGCCGCGTTCGGCGGTTACGGCATGGCGGCCGTCACCGCGCTCGTCGCCCAGAACACCCTCGGCGTGCGCGAGGTGCACGTGCCTCCCCCGGCATTCCTCGACGCGCAGTTGCGCGCGGTCAGCGACGACGTCGTCATCGACGCGGTGAAGATCGGGATGCTCGGCTCCGCCGACGTCGTGGCGACCGTCGACGCGTGGCTGTCCGCCGTGCGTCCGCCGCTCGTCGTCCTCGACCCCGTCATGGTCGCGACCAGCGGCGACCGCCTCCTCGACGGCGACGCCGAAGCGGCGGTCCGCGAACTCTGCCGACGCGCCGACCTCGTCACGCCCAACCTGCCCGAGCTCGCCGTCCTCGTCGACGAACCGGTCGCCCGCACCTGGGACGCCGCCGTCGTCCAGGCCCGGACGCTGGCCGCTCGCGCCGACACCACCATCCTCCTGAAGGGCGGCCACCTCGACGGCGAACAGAGCCCGGATGCCATCGTCGACACGGTCGGCGTGTACCCGGTGACCGGCCCGCGCGTCGCCACCCGCCACACCCACGGCACCGGCTGCTCGCTGTCGTCGGCCATGGCGACCCTCGCGGCCCACGGCCGCTCGTGGCCCGACGCCCTGGTGCGCGCCAAGCGCTGGCTCACCGGCGCCCTCGAACACGCCGACGAACTGCACGTCGGCCAGGGCAACGGCCCGATCGACCGCCTGCACGAGCTCCGCCCGCACATCGACCTGGGCCGCTCGTGGAGCGCCGAGCGCTGGGATGCCACCGCCTCGACCCGCGCCGACGTCGACGCGTGCGCGTTCGTCCGGGGACTGGCATCCGGAAACCTCGATCGAGGGGCCTTCACCTGGTACCTCGGTCAAGACCTGCTGTACCTCCGCGAGTACGCGCGCGTGCTCGCCCGCGCCGCCGCGCTCGCCCCCACCATCGACGAGCAGCGCTTCTGGGCCGCAGCGTCCGTGTCGTGCCTCGAAGAGGAGGCGGCGCTGCACCAGTCGCACGTCGATCCGAGGGGCCTCGAGCCCGCGGCATCCACCCTCGACTACACCGAGCACCTGCACGCCGCGTCGGCCTCGGGCTCGTACGCGGTCCTGGTCGCCGCGATCCTGCCGTGCTTCGTGCTCTACACCGACATCGGCGTCCGCTGGCGCGGCACCTTCGACGCCGACCACCCCTACGCCGACTGGCTCACCGCCTACGGCGACGAGCGGTTCGAGGCCTCGTCGGCCACCGCCGCCCGGATCACGGATGCCGCCGCCTCAGCGGCCACCCCCGACGTCCGGGCCGCGATGGCCGCGGCCTACGACCGCTCGATGGCGCTCGAACTCGCGTTCTTCGACGCGCCGCTCCGGCAGCGGTCGTGACCGCTGACGCGCGTCAGCCGCTCTTGCGGCGGAACTCCCGCTTGGTCACGGCGGCGTGCGTCCCGTGGACCGCGGAGTTGCCGTCGAGGTGGGCCTGACCCGCGCGCTGCTGACCGTTCTTCTTCTCCAGCGCTTCACGGAACTTGCGCTTCATGTCGTCGGAGGGGGTCTCGTCGGTACTCATGTCCCCACCCTAGGCATGCCCCCGACGGCGCGCGAGGCCGTCAGACGTGACGGACCCGCTGCTGCAGGCGTGTGCGGATGTCGAACAGCTCCGTGCCACCGACCTCGCGCGCGCCCGGGATCCCACGCCGCAGCAGGGTCGTCAACGCGCTTCGCGTCACGAGCGCAACCGGCGTGCCCCGCACCTTGCCGAGGTCGGTGATCGCGTCGAGAACAGCATCGTCGGGCAGCACCACGATCGCCCCGCTGAAGCGCACCCCGGCCGACCGCGCGACCACACGAGCGCGCGACACGAGCTGCGTCACGGGCGATCCGATCACATTCGCGCCCGAGATCTCACCGCGCCGAACGCCCACGGGTCCGCCGAAGTCCTCGCTCAGCATCGCGTACAGCCCGCTCGGGCCGAGCACGACGTGGTCGATCTTCTGCTCGGGATCACGCCCGTCGCGATCGGCGAACACGTCGTGCCACACGGTGTAGCCCATGCCGAGTTCGGACACGAGCCGCGCCGTCTCCTCCTCGGCGAGCGCGTCGGCGAGGATGTGCCGGATCTCCGGCGGCGCGGAGCGCACCAGGGCCGGGTCGTAGGGATCGGCGATGTCGACCCCGCGCCCCACCCACTCGCGGATCAACGTCAGATACCGCTCGCGCCGCCAGCCCCCGGGCTGTCCGTGCGACCGCGCGCGAGGGCGCGTGTCAGCGGGTCGGGAGGGCGCGGATGCCGCTGCCCCACCGCTCCACTCGCCCGGGGCCGATCCGCGGCCACGGTCGTAGGCCGCGCGAGCCTCGGGCGTTCCGATGAGCTCCCACGCGCGCTGAACCTGCACGAACAGCGCGGCGTCGCCGCCGGTGTCGGGGTGCGTCTCGCGCAGGCGCGCGCGATAGGCGCGACGGAGCGCTTCGTCGTCGACGTCGACCGTCACGCGAAGCACCTCGTAGGCCGAGACCGACATCGGGCTGTCGAACACCTGCATCATCCGTTCCGCCGCGCGCGTGCGCGGCGCCTCTCAGGCTAACCCGCCGCACCTGTGCGCGGCCCCGGGTGCCTCGCGTCGCCAGGACGCTCAATCGCGCCGCTCGTTGCGACGCGCGTAAGCCGCGGCATCCCGGCTCGACAGGGCGAGAAGCACGAGGATGTCGAGCGCGAGCGTCACCAGAGTGGTCGCCACCGTGATCTCGGCACCCACCTCCCACCAGCCCACGAAGGCCGCGGTGATCGAGAACGTCGACACGATCATCACGATGACCCGCGCCGCGTTGCTCCCCCGGAGGAGCAGGATGCCGAACACCAGCTGCACGAGGAACACGACGGCGAGTAGCCCGATGAACACCTCGACCGGGAAGCCGAAGTCGTCGATCGTGTCCTCGAGGGGGATCGTGTTGTCGCCGTTCGCGAACCCCGAGAGCGCGCGCAGCCAGGGCGGCAGCCCGAACAGCACCGACGCTCCCCAGACGGCGCCCGAGAGCGCACGCAGCAGTACGAGCACTCCCCCGGCGACCGTCGCCGCAGGTCGCCGCATCCGCGGATTCCGCGGCTCCGGCACAGCGAGGGGCTCGAACGCCGCCCGCTTGCGCGGCTGCCGACGACCGCTCACCGCTCGGCCCCGGCGTCGATCGAGCCTCGGGGCACGGCATCCGGAATCCGCACCGCCCGCACGTCGAGGATCGGCAGGTCGCCGTCGGTCGTGATGCTGTCGCCCCCGCCGTTTCGCGAGTGGTACCCGGTCGCGAAGTCGCGGATCACGTCGACCTCCACCCCGGCCACGGCCGTGAGGCTGGCGACGATGTGGTCGCGTTCGATGTCGGTGTCGGCGTCGATGCGGTGCGTGACCTGGAGAGTGAAGAGCGAGAGGCCGACCGCACGGTCGAAGGTTCCGGCAGCGAGCCAGTCGACCCGACGTCCGCCCGGCAGCAACCACCCGTCGGGGCACTGCCAGAAGCGGACGTGATGCCGTTTCGCCGGCGAACCGGCGACCTCCTGCTGGTAGGCGAGGTCCTGCATGCGTCCGAAGAGGAACAGCGGGCTCACGGGAGCCGTCGGATAGCTGCGTCGCCGCAGGGTCGACGTGATGATCCGCCACGACGAGGCCCAGCCCACGGGGTCGGCGGCGATCCACCCGGCCTCGGCCATCGCCCGCTCGATCTGCTCTCGCTCGCCGAGCACGGCCAGGTTGACCGGGTCGCCGAGCAGCCCGTCCGAGGTGCGCGTGCGCCCCATGAAGTAGTCCGGCACGTAGATCGCCGTCAGGATGCGATGAAGCCGCGGCAGCACCAGATAGGCGAGCAGCGCCCAGAACGCCACCGCCAGCACCACCCCCGCCCAGCCGACCTGGAACGCCTGCGTGAAGCTCAGGTACGCGAGCCAGATCGCGGCGAGACCCGCGAACACGAAGAAGAACCCGTCGAGCAGACGCCCGATCGACCATCTCCGTGTCCGGCGGGTCATGGGCGTCTCACCAGAGCGCGAGCGCGGGCTCGAAGGCGAGGGCGGATGCCACGACCTCCGGCGCGAGATCCTCGTGCCGCCGTGGCGACCACGTCGGCGATCGGTCCTTGTCGATGAGCTGCGCACGGATGCCCTCGACCAGGTCGGGCTGGGTCTGGGCGAACCACATGACCAGACCGTACTCCTGCGCCAGCGCCGCGCGCAGGTCGGGCAGGGTGCGCGCCCGGCGCACGGCCGCGAGCGTGACCGCGACGGCGGTCGGCGCCGAGTCGGCCAAAAGCTCGGCCGTCTCGTGGGCCTCGGTCTCGGGACGCGCGCGCAGCCGCTCCAGGATGCCGTGCACGTCGTCCGCCGCGAAGGCGTCGTCGATCCACGGCCTCGCCGCCTCCAGCCGCGAGGGGCCCGCGGTCTCGTCGAACAGCAGCACGAGCTCGGTCGGACTGGCGGGATCCGCGCGTACCTGGAAGGCGTCGTACAGAGCCGGCAGATGGGCCGTGGGCACCAGGTGGTCGGCGAACCCCGCGTAGATGGCGTCCGCGGCATCCATCGTCGCTCCGGTGAGCCCGAGGTACTCCCCCAGTCGTCCCGGCGCGCGGGACAGCAGCCACGAACCGCCCACGTCGGGGGTGAAGCCGATGCGCGTCTCAGGCATCGCCAGACGGGAGTTCTCGGTGACGATGCGAATCGCGGCGTGGCCGGCGAGACCGATGCCGCCGCCCATGGTCACGCCGTCGGCGATCGCGACGACGGGCTTGGGGTACGTCGCGATGAGGTGGTCGAGCGCGTACTCCTCGCGGAAGTAGGTGTGCACCTCGTCGACACGTCCGTCCACCACCAGGCCGTGCAGAGCGCGGACGTCGCCGCCGGCGCAGAATCCGCGCTCGCCCGCACCGTCGAGCAGGATGAGCTCGATGTCGGTGTCGTCCTTCCACCGGTCCAGGGCCGCGGCGAGGTCGCGGATCATGTCGAGTCCGAGGGCGTTGATCGCCCGCGGTCGGTTGAGGGTCAGATGCCCGACACCGCGGAGGGCGTGCACCAGGACGGCATCGTCGTCGGATCGCTGAGCGTTCACGCTGCCACGTTACACACGCGCCTGGCTGCCCTCCCGCCGAGCCCGCTGCCCGCCCTCCCGCTCACGCGGAGATGCGTTTTCGCCCCCGGATCGGGGAAGATGGCAGGAACGCCCGCCGACAGAAAGGGGCCGCATGCCCGAGGGACAGGTGCTCGAACTCGCCGGCCTGACCAAACGGTTCGGCGCGGTGTCGGCCGTGGACTCCCTCGATGCGCGCGTCGAGCCCGGCCTCGTCACCGGCTTCCTGGGGCCCAACGGCGCCGGAAAGACCACGTCGCTGCGCATGCTGCTCGGACTCGTGCGTCCCACCTCGGGCACCGCCACGATCGGCGGCAAGCGCTACGCCGACCTCGCCTCGCCCCTGCAGACGGTGGGCGCGGCGCTCGAGGCGTCGAGCTTCCACCCCGGTCGCTCCGCCGCGAACCACCTCAAGGTCTACGCGCGCGCGGCATCGCTCCCGACGTCGCGCATCGACGAGGTGCTGGGCCTCGTCGGCCTCGCCGATGTCGCCGGACGCCGTGTGGGCGGCTTCTCGCTCGGCATGCGCCAGCGCCTCGGCCTCGCGACGGCCCTCCTCGGCGACCCGGGCGTCCTCGTCCTCGACGAGCCCACGAACGGCCTCGACCCCGAGGGCATCCGGTGGATGCGCTCCCTGCTCCGCCACCTCGCCGAAGAGGGACGCACCGTCCTCATCTCGTCGCACCTCCTGGCCGAGGTGCAGCAGACCGTCGACGCGCTGCTGATCATCTCCCACGGCCGCCTCGTCTTCCAGGGCGGCGTCGAAGACCTCGCCGACCCCGACGAGTACGCCACGGTCGTCGACGCCCCGGACCGTGCAGCGCTGTCGGCGCTGCTCGACGAGCGCGGCATCCCGTACCAGTTGCTGCGCAACGGCTTCACGATCCGCCACCTCGAGCCCGTCGAGATCGGCGCTCTCGCCGCCGGCGCCGGCATCGCCCTGTCGCACCTGCAGAGCAAGGGCGCGAGCCTCGAAGACATCTTCCTCGAGCTCGTCAGCGGCGTGCGCGTCCACGCGAGCGCGGGAGGCACGACCGTCGCGGCGCCGACACCCGATCCCGGCCTGCCGGATGCGGCGATCCCGGATGCCGTGACCCCGGCGCCCGCGGCCGAGTCGCTGCCCACGGCGGCCCCGGTCGACCCCGCGGCGTCGCCCGTCGACGACGTCGCCGCAGCGGAACCGGCCACCTCGACCGACCTCGTCACGATCCCGGCGCCCGCTCGCGGGGCCCGGGTGGAGCCACCGTCCGAGGCGTCACGGTCCGAAGATCCGCGGCCGTCGTACTCGGTGGCATCCACGGGTGTCATCGACGTGGTGCCGCCCACCCCCGCACAAGACGGCGGCACCGCCCCGGAAGGCGCAGCGACCGACAGCGCAGCGACCGATAGCACGGAGGTGTCCCGATGAGCCTCGTCGCCGCCACGCGTTCCGAGTACACCAAGCAGTTCTCCACCGCCGGGTGGTGGGTGCTCGCGATCGTGCTCGTGGTCTACGTCGCCTTCACCGCGGGCGTTCTCGCGCTCGTCTTCGGCGGCGTGGCCTCCGGCCGGCTGACCGGCAACGGCCCCGCGCCGCAGACCGAAGGCCTCGCCGGCCTCGTCTACAGCTCGGCGAGCGGGGTCGGGTACGTCTTCCCGCTGCTCGTCGGCACCCTCATGGTCACCACCGAGTTCCGGCACAAGACGCTGACCCCGACGTTCCTCGCCACACCGCGCCGCGGAGTCGTCCTCGGCGGCAAGTTCTTCGTCGGCATCGTGGTCGGCCTGCTCTACGGCATCCTCGGATCCGCCGCCGCGATCGCCGCGGGCGCGGGCGTACTCAGCATCTTCGGCGTCGACGCCGAGCTGGGCTCGTCCGACACCTGGACACTCGTCGGCCGCATGCTGCTCGCCTTCGCCCTGTGGGCCGTGGTCGGCATCGGTGTCGGAACCGTCGTGCGCAACCAGGTGGCCGCGATCGTCATCGTGCTCGCCGTCACGCTCTTCATCGAGCCGATCGTCCGTACCCTGGGCGGGCTCGTCTCGGGCTTCAGCGAGGTCGTCAAGTGGTTCCCGAGCGCCGCGAGCGACGCCCTCGTGGGCAAGACGATCTTCGGCGCCATGTCGTCCGGCGGCTCGGGATCACTCGACTGGTGGGTCGGCGGCCTCGTGCTCCTGGCCTACGCGGTGGTGTTCCTCGTGATCGGCCTGTTCACGACCTGGCGTCGCGACGTCGACTGACCCGGGGCTTCACGGAGCGGGCGCGATCGGCGGAAGCAGACCGCGAGCGGCGGCGCTCGCACGCGCGATGAGCAGCGCCGGATCCACGATGTCGCCACGCGCGATCGCGGCATCCAGGTCCCCGATGCTCAGCCGCGCGTGCCGCACCTGCTCCGCCGGGTCGGACGTGTCGGCGACCCCCGGTCGCGTCTCGGTCACGCAGAGGAAGAGGTGCACCGGCCAGGCCGCTCGACCCGGGTTGACGAAGAAGGTCTGCAGCGGCACGAGCTCGGTCGCGATCAGCCCGAGCTCTTCCTCGAGCTCACGGCGAGCGGCGTCCTCGGGCGTCTCCGTCGCGTGGCCCGCTCCGCCGGGAAGGTCGAAGATCCACCGATCGAGCGGATACCGGTACTGCCGCGCGAGGACCACTTGGGCCTCCTCGACCACGAGGGTCGCGACCGCGAAGGGGACGCTCTCGTCCACCTCGTAGGTCGACGACGTCCCGTCCGGTAGGACGACCTCGTGCTCGACGATGCGCACACGCCCGACGTACGCCTCGCGGCGACTCAGCGTCTGCCATCCCGGCTCCGTCTCGTTCGTCATGCCGTCACCGTACGCGTCCTCGACGACACTGCGCACGGCCCTGCGCAGCGCGGCCGCTCCGCCCTGCGCATTTGGCGCGGCCTCCCGGGTCGGCGAGAATCAACCGTGCTCGATGGACCGGTGATCGCCGAGTGGCTCCCCGTCTCGGTGGCAGCCCTCGTCGTCCTGCTGATCGCCGCGGGCGTGGCCGGATGGGTCGACGCGGTGGTCGGTGGCGGCGGACTGATCCAGCTGCCGGCCCTCGTCATCGCCGTGCCGAAAGACGTCGCGACCCCGTTCATCCTCGGCACGAACAAGCTGTCGTCGTTCTTCGGCACGCTCTCGGCGAGCTGGGTGTACCTGCGCAAGATCAGGGTGCAGCTCGTCCTGCTGATCCCCCTCGTCGTGGGCGCCTACGCCGGATCCACGCTCGGCGCAGCGCTGTCACGATACGTCCCGCGAGAGGTGCTCACCCCGATCGTCCTCGTCGCCGTCATCGCCGTGGCGCTGTACACGCTCCTGAAGCCGAGAATGGGTCTCGAGCACGAGCCCCGTCACGACCGCGCTGCGGCCGTCGCGTGGCGTGCCGGGGCGATCGGACTGCTGGTCGGCTTCTACGACGGCATCCTGGGCCCCGGCACCGGGTCGTTCTTCGTGATCCTCATCGTCGGCGTGCTGGGATACGGCTTCCTGCAGGCGAGCGTCAACGCCAAGATCGCCAACCTCACCACCAATCTCGCCGCCCTCGCGGTGTACGGCGTGCACGGCGAGATCCTGCTGGTCCTCGGCCTCGCGATGGCCGCGATGAACGTCACGGGCGGATTCATCGGCGCGCACATGGCGACCCGCCGCGGGAGCGGGTTCGTGCGGATCGTGTTCCTCGTGACGCTGTCGATCCTCATCGTGAAGCTCGCATGGGACACCGTGGTCCAGTTCACGTCCTGAGCCCGTTTCCCGCTGCGGTCCGTTCACCTCGTTGAGTCTCCGAGAAACCCGGACGTCTCAGAAAATCGTCCGGGTGTTTCGGACACTCAACGAGGCCCGATGGGAGGCCGGCGGTCGTCGGGTCGACTCACGCGACGATGTCGGCCACGTCTTCGGGCTCGGATGCCACGTCGAGACGCAGCGCCTTGAGCAACGCAACGCCGTGCTTGGTGGTCAGCACGAGCCGCTCGAACTCGTCGTGACCGGTCAGGTCGACCACGACGCTGGGCTTGCGGCCCCGGATGATGACGAAATCGTTGCCGCCCGCCGACTTCCACGTGCCCGCGCCCACGGCGACGGGAAGGTTGATGCCCGGGTTCGGCACGCCGCGGAGCCACGTCCACGCGTCGTCGGTCAACTGCACGCGATCGATGTGCTCGCGGGGCACCACGATGTTGTTCTTGCGGAACGAGAGCGCGCGCTCGGTCGGCGACAGCACGACTTCGAGCTGCGCCTGATCGAGCAGCAGAGTCACCATGGCATCCATCCTGCCAGCCCTCCCTGAGGGCGACGGGGCGTCGACCTTACGAGAGCGCAACGATCGTGTTTCCGGTCGCGCATCCGAGCTCGGCGCCGTTCCCGGCCCGGATGTCGGAGGCGAGGGATAGCCTGGAGCGATGAGTACGGGCAGTGTTGCGCCGCGAGTCGCACCGGCCCGAGGCGCATCGATCGACGATCTTCTCGCGCAGGTCCTGGGCGGCCACCGTCCGAACGTCGACGAGACCGAACGGTTGCTGCACGCCCCTCTCGACGAGCTGTTCCGCGTCGCCGGAGCACTGCGCGACGTGGGTCTGGCGCGCGCCGGGCGCCCCGACGTCCTGACGTACTCGCGCAAGGTGTTCGTCCCGCTCACGACGCTGTGTCGCGACCGCTGCCACTACTGCGTCTTCGTCGACACCCCCGGCCAGCTGAACCTGCTGCGCAAGCCGACGTACATGAGCCCCGAGCAGGTGCTCACCGTGGTGCGACAGGGGCAGGCGCTCGGCTGCAAAGAGGCGCTCCTCACCCTCGGCGACCGCCCCGAGGAACGCTGGCCCGAAGCCCGCGCGTGGCTCGACGAGCACGGCTTCTCCTCCACGATCGACTACGTCGCGCACATCGCGCGGCTCATCACCGCCGAGACGGGCATGCTCGTGCACGCCAACCCCGGCGTCATGCACCCCGACGAACTGGCGACGCTGCGCCCGGTGTCGCCGTCGATGGGCATGATGCTCGAGACCACCTCGCACCGCCTCTACGAAGAGCCCGGGCAGGTGCACTACGGCTCCCCCGACAAAGACCCCGACCTGCGCCTGAAGGTCATCGACGACGCGGGGGCCGCCGGCATCCCGTTCACCACCGGCATCCTCGTCGGCATCGGCGAGACCGTGCGCGACCGCGCTGAGTCGCTGGTGGCGCTGCGCGAGCTCGATGACCGGCACGGCCACGTGCAAGAGGTCATCGTGCAGAACTTCCGCGCGAAGCCGCGCACCGCCATGCAGGGCGCCCCGGATGCCGACATGCACGAGTACCTCGCGACGGTCGCCGTCGCGCGACTCGTGTTCGGACCCGACATGCGCATCCAGGTACCGCCGAACCTCTCCGACCCGCGCGAGCTGGGCGCCCTGATCGCGGCGGGCATCGACGACTGGGGCGGGGTCTCGCCGCTCACGGCCGACCACGTCAACCCCGAGCGCCCCTGGCCGCAGATCGACGACCTCGCCGCCCAGACCGCCGCCCACGGCTACACGCTGCGCGAACGCCTCACCGCGCATCCCGAGTTCGTTCAGGATGCCGCGCACTGGATCGACCCGGCCCTCCACGCGCGCGTTCGGGCCCTGGCCGATGCCGAGGGGCTCGCGGCCGATGTGATCCCGCGCGCGGTGTCCGAGGGAGGAACAGGGACGCAGGGAGGACCCGACGCCGACCTCCCGTCCTCCGCTCGTCCCTCGTCCTCCGCTCACCACGCCGCGAGCTCCGGCACCACGAGCTCCGGCGCCGCGGGCTCCGGCGCCGCGAGCTCCGACCCCGGCGTGAAGCGCCTCGCCGAGCGGGCGGCATCCGATCCCCTCGGGCTCGACGACGCGGACTGGACCCGCCTGCTGCGCGCCACCGGCGCCGAGCTCGATGCCCTCGCCGCCGTCGCCGACGACGCACGCCGCTACACCGTGGGCGAGCCGATCACTCTCGTGCAGAACCGCAATCTGACCTCGACGGGGTTCCGGCGCGCCGGCCGTACGGGGGCGGGCGAGTTCGACCTCGATGACGCCACGGCCATCGCCGCCGACGCCGCCGACCTCGGTGCCACCGAGATCTGCATTCAGGGCTCGCTGCGCCCCGACGAAGACCCCTCGGGCTATCTCGACGTGGTGCGGGCGGTGAAGCGCGGGGCTCCCGGCATCCATGTGCACGCCTATCGTCCGGCCGACGTGCGCGACCTCGCCGACCGCGGCGGACTCGGGCTCGACGGTGCCCTCGCCGCGATGCGCGACGCGGGCGTCGACACCGTGCCGGGCACGGGCGTGAAGATCCTCAGCGAGCGGGTGCGCGCGCTCGTCGCGCCCGGCGACCTCGAGATCGACCGCTGGGTCGAGGGGATCACCGCCGCGCACCGCGCGGGGTTCCGCTCGACGTCGGTGCTGTTCTACGGCCACGTCGAGACGGGCGAAGAGCGGATCGCGCACCTGCGGCGGCTGCGCGAGATCCAGGACGAGACCCGCGGCTTCGCCGAGTTCGTGCCCATCCCGCTGCCCGGGGGCGACGTTCCGCTCGTGACCGGGCGCGCCCCGCTCGACGAGCACCGCGCGATGGTCGCCGTGTCGCGGCTGTTCCTCTCGGGCAGCATCCCGCACGTGCAGATTCCCTGGACGCGCGTCGGCCGCGACACCGCCGCGGTGCTGCTGCGCTCCGGCGGCGACGACCTGGGCGGAACGCTCTACGACGGCCGCGTGCTGCCCGACACCGGCATCGAGCAGGGGCTCGAGCTGCCGGTCGCCGCGGCCGAACGCCTCGCCCGCAGCCTCATGCGCCCCTTCCGGCAGCGGACGACCGACTACCGGGTGGCCCCCGCGTGACCTCCGTCGAGCGCATCGTCGACGTCGCGATCGTCGGCGCGGGATTCGCCGGCCTCGCCATGGCGGGGGCACTGCGTCGAGCCGGCCGCGACGACTTCGTCGTGCTCGAGCGCGCCGCCGATGTCGGCGGCACCTGGCGCGACAACACCTACCCCGGCGTCGCATGCGACGTGCCCGCGCACCTCTACAGCCTCGCCGCGCACCCGAACCCGCACTGGTCGCGGACGTTCGCCCCGGGCGGCGAGATCCAGACGTACCTGCGCGACGTCGCGGCGCGCGAGCGACTCGGCGACCGTCTGCGCCTGCGCACGCCGATGCTCGGAGCCGAGTGGGATGCCGCGGACGCGGTGTGGCGCATCGACACCGGCATCGACGCTGAGCCGCTCATCGCCCGCTCGCTCGTCCTCGCGTGCGGCCGCCTGACCGAGCCGCACGTCCCCCCGATCGACGGGCTCGAGTCGTTCGACGGTCCCCTGTTCCACTCCGCCCGGTGGGACCACGACGTCGACCTCACCCGGCAAGCGGGTCGCCGTCGTCGGCACCGGCGCCAGCGCGGTGCAGCTCGTCCCCGAACTCGCCCGCCGCGCCGCACACGTGACGCTGTTCCAGCGCACCCCCGCGTGGATCGTCCCGCGCGGCGGCGGCGAGATCCCCCGCAGCGACCGCGAGCGTCTCGCCGAGAACCCCGGCGACCTCGCCCGCCTGCGCGCCGAGCTCTACGCCGAGGGAGAAGAACGCTTCGCCTCGCGCTCGGGTGACGCCGCGGCATCCGCCGCCGCTCGCGCGATGGCGCTCTCCCACCTGCACGCCCAGGTGTCCGACCCCGCCCTGCGCGAGGCCCTGACACCGGACTACGCCTTCGGGTGCAAGCGCGTGCTCCTGTCCGACGCGTTCTACCCCGCGGTGGCGTCGGATGCCGTCACCCTCGAGCCCACAGCGCTCCTGGCGGTCGACGGTTCCACTCTCACCGCCGCGAGTGGCGAGCGGTACGAGGCCGACATCCTCGTCCTCGCGACGGGCTTCGCCTCGACCCGGCAGCCCTACGCCGACCTTGTGCGCGCGGACGACACCACCCTCGCCGACCACTGGTCGGAGGGCATGACCTCGTTCGGGTCGACGGTCGTCGCGGGCTTCCCGAACCTCTTCGTGCTGAACGGGCCCAACGCGAGCCTCGGTCACAATTCCGCCGTCCTCATGGCCGAGGAGCAGGCCGTGTACGTGGTCCGCTCCCTCACGGAACGCGATCGCCGCCCCGACCGGACGCTCCACGTCCGCCCCGAAGCCGAAGCGGCGTACACCGACGAGATCGCCGCGGCAGCGGCATCCACCCCCTGGCTGACCGGCGGATGCCGCAACTGGTACGTCGACGAGCGATCCGGGCGGTTGACCCTGCTGTGGCCGGGCACGGTGCAGGCTTTCCACGAACGCCTCGTCGGCACCGACGGGTCGGAGTTCGAACCCGCGGCGTGGGCGGCCGTGGCAGCTCCGAGCCCGGTGGCCGAGCCTGCCGAAGCCACCGCCCACCCCCGCGGCAACCACGACCCCGGCCGCCGAGCCCGCCGAAGCGACCCCCACCCATCCCCGCCCCTAGGAGAGTTCATGAGCGTTCCCCTGCGATTCGGATACAAGGCCTCGAGCGAACAGTTCGGGCCCAACGAGCTCCTCGACTTCGGCGTCTTGGCCGAAGAGGTGGGTTTCGACTCCGTCTTCCTCTCCGATCACCTGCAGCCGTGGATGCACGACGGCGGCCACGCGCCGAACGCCCTCCCGTGGCTGGGCGCACTCGGAGCGCGCACCGAGCGCGTGATCATCGGCACGAGCGTGCTCACGCCCACGTTCCGCTACCACCCGGGCGTCATCGCCCAGGTCTTCGCGACCCTGGGCGTGATGTACCCCGGCCGTGTCGTGCTCGGCGTGGGCACGGGCGAGGCGCTCAACGAGGTGACGCTCGGCCTCGAGTGGCCCGAGGCACCCGAGCGCTTCCAGCGCCTGAAAGAAGCCATCACCATCATCAACGAGCTGTGGGCCGGCGAGCGGGTCACCTACGAGGGCACCTACTACTCGGTGAAGGATGCCACGATCTACGACCGCCCCGAGCAGAAGGTGCCGATCTACATCGGTGCCTCGGGCCCCGCGGCGACGCGACTGGCCGGACGCATCGCCGAGGGCTACATCACCACGAGCGGCAAAGACCCGGAGCTTTACACCGAGAAGCTGCTGCCCTCGCTCGACGACGGTCTCGCCAAGGCCGGCCGTACCCGCGACGACGTCGACACCCTCATGGAGGTGAAGGTGTCGTACCACCCCGACCACGACACCGCTCTCGAGAAGACGCGCTTCTGGGCTCCCCTGGCACTCACGGCCGAAGAGAAGATGAGCGTCCACGACCCCATCGAGATGCAGCGCCTCGCGAACGAGCTGCCGATCGAGCGGGCGGCATCCCGATTCATCGTCTCGACCGACCCCGACGAGCACGTCGAGCGCATCGCGCGGTAC
Organism: Microbacterium sp. SORGH_AS_0969; assembly: GCF_030818255.1. Classification (NCBI taxonomy): domain Bacteria; kingdom Bacillati; phylum Actinomycetota; class Actinomycetes; order Micrococcales; family Microbacteriaceae; genus Microbacterium; species Microbacterium sp. SORGH_AS_0969. Next base: position 1,648,020 of record NZ_JAUTAG010000001.1, on the reverse strand, counting down.
GTCGACCTCGGGTTCCGGCACCTCGTGTTCCACGACCCGGGCCACGACCAGGAGGAGTTCCTGCGCATGTACGGCGAGGAGATCCTGCCGCGCCTCCGCAAGCGCTTCAGCTGAGGCGCGGCGGGTCGCGCGCACCGGAATCGGAGCGTTGCGCCGGAATCGGACCGACGCGGTCCCGGCATCCGATTCCGGTACGTCGCTCCGATTCCGCGCACGCTCGACCCTCTCACCCCTGCGACGCACGCCGACGCGAACATCCGGGTGGTTGCCCGCGCACGGCGGAAGTCGCAGCACGAATCACCGGCGCACCGCTACCCCCGTCCCCGGATGTCCGACCTTCGGCACACAATGGATCCGATGAGCACTCCCGAGATCCGCGACGGCTGGACCGTCGTCGTGCCGGTCAAGCCCGCCGCCCTGGGCAAGACGCGGCTGACCGCCGTGACGGCGGACCGCGAGGCCCTCGCCCGCGCGATCGCGCTCGACACGATCGCCGCGGTCGCGGCCACGGCCCGCGTCCGGCGGGTGCTCGTGGTGACCGACGACGCCGAGGTGCGTGCGCAGGTCGCGCAGTGGCCCGCGGTCGACGTCCTCGCCGAGGGCGACGTCCGCGGACTCGACGCGGCGATCGCCACCGGCGCCGACGCCGCGGGGGTGAACGCTCCGCGGGCGGCGCTCCTGGGCGACCTTCCGGCGCTCACATCGCGCGACCTCGATGCCGCGCTGGCACTCGCCGGCGAGGTCGAGCGAGGCCTGGTCCCGGATGCCGAGGGCACCGGCTCGACCCTCGTCACCGCGCGACCCGGTGCGGTGTGGGTCTCCGCCTTCGGCGCCGATTCCGCGGCACGTCACCGGCTGCTGGGCTGCACCGACCTCACGGTCCCGCGGGAGTCGACCCTTCGCCGCGACGTCGACACCGCGGCGCAGCTCGCGCAGGCGGTCGCCCTGGGCGTCGGCCCGCGCACCGCGGCCGTGCTGGCCTCCGCCGCGGCCTGACGCGCGGCATCGCCCTCCGCCAGACGCGGCCCGGGCACGCGGGACCCGCTAGCCCCGTCGCAGATTCGGAGATGCGCAACGGATCCGGATGAAATCGCTCTCGGCATCCGGATCTGCGGCTCATCTCCGATTCTGCGCGCGCAGCTGAGGCATCCGATTCGTCCGATTCCGGTGAGCCCTCGACGCTCGTCGCGCCGATCGGATCTCGGCGAACCGAGAACCAATTCCGCGAATCGGACAATACCCAGTGTGAGCACGCACGACGGCGACATCATCGTTCGGTCCCTGACACACGGGGCCGCCTTCGCCGACCTCTACGACCGGCACGAGCGCGTCGTGTACCGCTACGTCGGACGGCGCCTCGGCACCGCGTTCGCCGAGGACATCACCTCCGAGACCTTCCTCGTCGCCTTCGCGCGCCGCGCCTCTTTCACCGGCGGCCTCGACGCGCGTCCCTGGCTGCTCGGCATCGCGACCGTCCTCATGCAGAAGCACGCCCGGCTCGAGGCCCGCGCGTGGCGCGGCATGCTCGCCGCTGACATCGCCCGCGTCCACGTCGACGACATCGAGACCGCCGACGAGCGGATGGATGCCGACGGCCTCGCACCGCACCTCGGCACCGCGCTCGCGGACCTCTCGCGCGGCGACCGCGACGTGCTGCTCCTGCACACCTTCGGCGAGCTCGACTACGCCGGGATCGCCGAGGCCCTCGGCATCCCTCTCGGAACCGTCCGCTCGCGCCTCAGCCGCGCGCGGCGGAAGGTCCGCGCCGCCATCGCCCCTCACGTCAGTCCGGCCCCCGGCCGAGAAAGAGAGCACCACCGTGGATGAGATCTCCCTGCTGAACCGCGTCCGGGCCGACGTTCCCGAGCGCACCCCCGACGACGTGATCCGCGGTCGCGCGGCGCTGCTGCGCGCGATCGAGGCTCCACCCGCCACCGCGCGCTCGCGTCGACCCCACCGCCCATGGATCTGGGTAGGATCGGCCGCCGCGGCGACGTGCGCCCTCACCGGGGTGTTCGTCTTCGGCGGAGCCCTGGGCGCTCCGGGCGGCGCCGATCCGGCCGCCGCCGCCGTCCTCGGCGCGGCCGCTACGGCCGCGCGCGACGTCGTCGACCCGGTCGTCGGACCGGGGCAGTACCTCGAGGTGCGGACGGATGCCGTCTACGCGGCGACGGGAACGACCGAGGCGGATGCCGAAGTGGCCCGACGGGAGCGCGACGGCAACCTCGAGGACGGCGACTTCACGTCGTTCCTCGAGAGCGACGTACAGGCACTCTGGGTACCCGCCGACCGATCCGGCGACTGGGTGGAGGTCCGGTGTGCGCGCACCCCGGTCCAGACCTTCGGCCCCCGCTCCGAGACGTTGGCCTCCGAATGGGAAGGTGCCGGGGCCGACGGACGCTACGTGCTCCCCGCCGGAAAGACCGAGGACGGCGCCCCCATCACGATGCTCGATGCCGACTCGGCCGCCGACCTCCCGCGCGATCCTCACCAGTTGCTGGAGAGGATCTACCAGGAGAACGGCAACGCGGGTCCCTCGCGCGACGGCGAGGCACTCGTGTGGCTCGCCGACCGGCTGCGTTCGGGCACCGTGCCGGCGGAGCTGCGCTCGGTCTTCTACGAGACGGCCGCGCTCATCCCCGGGGTCACGATCACCGAGGAGCAGGCGACCCTGAACGGTCGGACCGGCACGGCCATCGGCCGCGACGAGGGCGAGAACGGCTTCCGTCAGGACATCATCATCGACCCCGAGACCGGAGCGTTCATCGGGGAGCGGCAGGTGCTCCTGCAGCCCGTAGCCGACATGCCCGCGGGCACGGCCACCGGCTCCACGTCGGTGACCACGACGGTGGTCGACGCGGCGCCCGAGGGGACGAGCCTGTGCGAGGGATGACCGGCATCGGCCCCGCCGACCTCCTGCTGCCGCCGACGCACGTGGTGATCCTGACGGGGGAACCGGATGCCGTCGCCCTCGCGTTCCCGGAACGCCGGTCCCGCTAGCCCTGCACGCAGATTCGGAGATGCGCTACAGATTCGGATGAGATCGCTCTTGGCATCCGGATCCGGTGCGCATCTCCGATTCTGCGCGCGCGACCGAGGCCGGAAGCGCGCCCCGGACTCAGGCCCGGAGCGCCGCCTCCGCGATCGCCGCGGACGTTTCCTCGTCGCGCATCCACAGGGGTGCCACGACCGCGCGGATCCCGGCGGCCTCGACCTCGGGCGCCGCGGCGGCGTCTTCCTCGGCCAGCAGCCACGCGTCCAATACTCCGCCCGCCGACCGGGCGCCGTAGTGCCGAGCGACCGCGGCGGCAGACGTCTCGACGCCGATCGCCGTGAGGCACACGTCGGCCATCCCGCGCACCACCCGCCCGCTGATGATCGGAGAGACCCCGACAACGCGCGCCGACGTCGCACGAAGAGCGTCCCGGATACCGGGGACCGCGAGGATCGGCCCGATCGACACGACGGGGTTCGACGGCGCGAGCAGCACCGCATCGGCCTGCGCGATCGCCTCCGCGACGCCCGGGGCAGGGGTGGCATCCGAGATCCCGGGGTTCTCGAACGCGCGAGGAGGCAGTTGGGCGCGGTGGCGCGTCCACCACTCTTGGAAGTGCAGACGGCGCCCGTCCTCGAGCAGCACGTGCGTGTCGACCTCGCTGTCGGTCATGGGCAGGAGCCGGATGCCGAGCGGCCAGCGCTCCGCCATGCGCGCGAGCACCTGGGTCGGGGTGAGCCCCTCGCGCAGCCACCCGGTGCGCGCGAGGTGGGTACCGAGATCGAGGTCGCCGAGCGTGAACCACGGCCACCCCGCGCCCCACGCCTGCAGTTCCTCGTTGACCCGCTCGGTATCGCCCGCGCGTCCCCAGCCGCGCACGGTGTCGTTGACCCCGGCGAGCGCGTAGGTGATCGAGTCGACATCGGGCTGCAGCCGGACTCCCGACAGCCACAGGTCGTCCCCGGTGTTGACGACGACCGTGGCATCGGGTGCACCGAACCGTCGGAGAGCGGCGCGGACGCCGAGGGTGAACTTCGACCCTCCGACTCCACCAGCGAGGACGACGACGCGAGGCGCGGAAGACTCCATCAGGACAGTCTTCCACTGCTGCGGCGGGCGCGACGGTCAGGACGACGCGGCCGCGACCGGCCGCCACGTCGCGCGCCGACGACGCGGCCGTCGAGCGTCGGCCGGGTGCGGAACAACGATCGCCGGGCGGCGCCACAGCACGAGGGCGGCCACGACCACAACCGCGAGCGCGAGCGACAGGACGACGAGGGCGGCGGCGAGAAGCATGCGTCCAGCCTCGCGAGATCGCGGGCCCGGCACATCGGCACAAAGGACGACGTTCCTCCCCCGCGAGGATGAGATCGCGTCTACTGCGCGAGCAGCGTGGGGTCCAGCGCCTCAGCGGCCGCTTTCGCCGCACCCGGCAGCGCGTCGAGCACCTGCCCGAGGGCGGCCTCGTCGTGGGCGGCCGTGAGGAACCACGCCTCGAACACGCTCGGGGGCAGCGAGATGCCGGCATCCAGCATCGCGTGGAAGAACGGCGCGTACCGGTACGACTGCTGCGTGAGCGCCGTGGCGTAGTCGCGCGGCACCTCGGGAAGGAACGCGACGCCGAAGAGGGAACCTGCGCGCGGCACGGCGTGCACGACGCCCTCCGCCGTCAGGGCCGCGTCGAGGGCGTCAGCGATGCGGGCCGCCGAGGCGTCGACCGCCGCGTACACCTCGGGCGTCGCGAGCCGCAGCGTCGCGAGACCCGCCGCCACCGACAGCGGGTTCCCCGACAGCGTTCCGGCCTGGTACACCGGCCCGAGGGGAGCGAGGTGGTCCATGACCTCGGCGCGACCGCCGAGGGCGGCCAGCGGCATCCCCCCGCCGACGACCTTGCCGAACGTGAGGATGTCGGGCAGGTACGTCTCGCCCTGCGACGCCTGGAGCCCCCAGAATCCGGCGGGGTGCACGCGGAAGCCGGTGAGCACCTCGTCCATGATCAGGAGCGCACCGTGGCTGTGCGCGATGTCGGCGATCGCGGCGTTGAAGCCCGGGAGCGGCGGGACGACACCCATGTTCGCGGATGCCGCCTCGACGATGATCGCGGCGATGTTCTCACCGTGCACCGCGAACGCCTCGCGCACCGCGTCGAGGTCGTTGTAGGGCAGCACGAGCGTCTGCGCCGCGATCGGCGCGGGAACACCGGCCGAGCCGGGCAGCGCGAGCGTGGCGACACCGGAACCGGCGGCGGCCAGGAGCCCGTCGGAGTGCCCGTGGTAGTGGCCGGCGAACTTGATCAGCAGGTCGCGACCGGTCACGCCGCGCGCGAGACGGATCGCCGTCATCGTCGCCTCGGTACCCGTCGAGACCAGACGCACCTTCTCGACCGGCTTCAGGTCGCCGACCTGCACGCGGTTCGCGATGAGATCGGCGAGCTCGACCTCGGCTCCGGTCGGAGCGCCGAAGGACAGGCCTCGGGATGCCGCCTCCCGCACCGCGTCGACGACCTCGGGGCGCGCGTGACCCAACAGCGCCGGGCCCCACGAGGCGACGAGGTCGACGTACTCGCGACCCGCGGCATCCGTGATCCGAGGGCCCGAGGCCGACTGCACGAAGCGCGGCGTCCCGCCCACGGAGCCGTACGCGCGAACGGGCGAGTTCACGCCGCCCGGGATGACGTCCTTGGCACGGGCGAACCACTGGTCGTTGAGGTCAGTCATGGCATCCATTCTTCCGGGCGGGCGCGCGAGAAGGCCGAACCCCGACGCTTGTCGGGGCCGGCCGGGGGCTCAGAGCTCGGCGCGGAGCCAGCGGGCGGCCTCGAGCGCCCAGTACGTCAGGATCGCGTCGGCGCCGGCGCGGCGGATACCGAGCAGGCTCTCCATGACCGCGCCGCGGCGGTCGATCCAGCCGTGAGCCGCGGCAGCCTCGACCATCGCGTACTCGCCCGACACCTGGTACGCCCACACCGGAACGTCGACCGAGGCCTTCACGTCGGCGAGCACGTCGAGGTAGGGCAGCGCCGGCTTGACCATGACGATGTCGGCGCCCTCCTCGACGTCCAGCAGCGCTTCGCGCACGCCTTCGCGCCCGTTGCCGGGATCGAGCTGGTACGAGCGGCGGTCGCCCTTCAGCTGCGAGTCGACCGCCTCGCGGAACGGACCGTAGAAGGCCCCCGCGTACTTGGCCGAGTAGGCGAGGATCAGCGTGTCGGTGAAGCCCTCGGCATCCAGCGCCTCGCGCACCGCGCCGACCTGGCCGTCCATCATGCCGGACAGCCCGAGCATCGCCGAGCCCGCGCGCGCCTGCGCCAGGCCCATCGCGGTGTAGCGCTCAAGGGTGGCGTCGTTGTCCACAGCGCCGTCGGCCTGCAGGACGCCGCAGTGCCCGTGGTCGGTGAACTCGTCGAGGCACAGGTCGGTCTGGACGACGAGCGCGTCGCCGACCTCGGCCACCACGGCCTCCGTCGCGAGATTCAGGATGCCGTTCGGGTCGTCCGCTCCCGAGCCCACGGCGTCGCGCGTCTCGGGGACGCCGAACAGCATCACGCCGCCGATGCGCTCTTCCGCGGCCTCGGCGACGGCACGGCGCAGCGAGTCGAGCGAGTGCTGCACGATCCCCGGCATCGAGCCAATCGGGCTCGGCTCGGTGATGCCCTCTCGCACGAACATCGGCAGCACGAGCTGAGAGGGGACGAGGTGCGTCTCGCGGGCGAGACGACGGACGGCGGGGGTGCGACGCAGGCGACGCGGGCGGTGCTCGGGAAAACTCATGAGGTCGATTCGTCGGGGGCCAGGGGGAAGCGGGCCACGGCCTCGATGAGCGATTCGACGGTCTGCTTCTCAGCGACCACGTCGACGCTCAGCCCGGCGCGCTTGGCATCCTTCGCCGTGCGCGGGCCGATCGCCGCGATGACGGTGGATGCCGGGATCTCGGGGAACTGCGCAACCACCTGTTCGGCGACGGAGCCGCTGGTCACGAGGATCGCGTTGATGCGCCCCGAGTGGACGTCGCCGGCGATCTTCTCGGTCACCGGAACACCGACCGTGCGGTACGCCACGACGCTGCGGACATCGTGGCCCGCCTCGATCAGCAGGCGCGTGAGCACCGGCTTCGCGATCTCGCTGCGCAGGGTCAGCACCTTGCGCGGCTCGGATTCGAGGTCGATCATCTGCTCGGCCATGCCCTGGGCCGAGTTGTCGCGCTCGGGGACGAGGTCGACGCGATAGCCGACCGCCTGCATCGCCGCGGCGGTGGTCTCGCCGACGACGGCGACCTTCGTCTCGGCGGGGATGACGGCCCGATAGGCGTAGAGCACGTCGACGGTGGTCGCGCTCGTCAGCGTCAGCCAGTCGAACGCCCCCGCGGCCAGATCGGCGAGCGCCTGCTCGAGGGTCGCCTGGTCGTTCGTGGGGGCGAAGTTGATGAGCGGCGCGATGACCGGAACCGCCCCGCGCTGGCGAAGGCTCGCCGCGACACCGTCTCCCCACGGCCCCCCGCGCGGCACGAGCACGCGGCGGCCGGCGAGCGGTTTGGGCACGCTGCCTGTCGAGGTGGTCGGCGTGTGCCGGTGGCCTTCATTCATGTGGTCGACTCTCGTGGTACCAGGTCGGCCGCCCCACGTTCGAGCAACCGACGCGCGGCTTCTCGGCCTATCCGCGCTGCCCGCGCGATGAGACCCCCGTCGTCGGCAGCATCCGCTCCATTGCCACTGCCCGTTTCCCGAGCATACCCCTGCTCGACGCGCCCCGGACCGTCGTGTATGGGCTCGGACTCCCCGCGAAGGGGCTCGACGCGCACGGTCCGGTCGATGCCGATGCGATGCGTGCCGTCGAGCGCGTAGACGACGGCCCGCAGGCGCAGATCGCCGTCCGCGATCGACGCGTGCGTTCCGACGGGCGCGTGGCATCCGGCATCCAGGACCGACAACACCGTCCGCTCGGCGGTGATCGCCGCGCGGGTGTCCTCGTCGTCGAGCGCAGCCAACGCGGCGAGGGTGTCGGCGCCGATGTCGGCGCGCGTCTCGACCGCGAGCGAGCCCTGCCCCGGGGCCGTCGGCCACTCCGCGAGACCGAGCGCCTCGGCGTGCAGTCCGCCCAGCTCGCCGCCCAGCCGGGAGATGCCCGCGGCGGCCAGGATGACGGCATCCAGCTCTCCGTCGCGCACGCGCGCGAGACGCGAATCGACGTTGCCGCGAATGTCGTGGATGTCGAGGCGCGGGTTGTGCCGGAGCGCCTGCGCGATGCGGCGCGGCGAACCGGTGCCCACGCGCGCGCCCGATTCGAGGGCATGCAGGGGCGTGGCATCGCGCGTGATGACGACGTCGCGGGCATCCTCGCGCGGCGGTGTCGCGGCGATGACGAGGCCCTCGGGCTGCGCGGTGGGCAGGTCTTTGAGCGAGTGCACGAGGAAGTCGCAGCGACCGGCGGCGAGCGCCTCGCGAAGGCCGTTCGCGAACACGCCGCGACCGCCGAGCTGCGAGAGCGACGCGCGATTGACGTCGCCCTCCGAGACGATCGGCACGAGCTCGACCTCGCCGCCCGACGCCGCAGCGACGGCGTCGGCCACCATCTGCGACTGCGCCAGGGCCAGCGCGCTGCGCCGGGTGCCGAGACGCAGGGGGGCGGTCACTGGAGGATCTCGGGGATCTCGTCCACCGTGACCAGGCGACCGGTGTAGAACGGCACCTCCTCGCGGACGTGGCGGCGAGCCTCGGTGTAGCGGAGATCGCGCATCATGTCGACGAGGTCGGTGAGCACGTCGGCCTCCATCGGCAGGAGCCACTCGTAGTCGCCGAGAGCGAAGGATGCCACGGTGTTGGCGATGACCCCCTTGTAGGCGGAGCCCTTCTTGCCGTGTTCGATGAGCATCTCGCGACGCTCGGCCTCGGGCAGGAGGTACCACTCGTAGCTGCGCACGAACGGGTAGAGGCACAGCCACTGCTGCGCCGGGATACCGCGGAGGAAGCCGGGCACGTGCGAGCGGTTGAACTCCGCGTCGCGGTGGACGCCCATCGCGTTCCATGTCGGGAGGAGGTTCTTCAGCAGCTCGGTGCGGCGCAGCCGCCGCAGGTCGCGCTGGAGGGCCTGCGGGTCCGGGCCGTGGAGCCAGACCATGAGGTCGGCGTCGGCGCGGAGCCCGCTGACGTCGTAGAAGCCGCGGACGGTCACACCGTCGGCCTCGATGAGGGCGGTGAGATCCGCGAGCTCGGTGGCATCCGAAGCGGTCACCGGGTTCTCGGGGTCGCGGCGGAGGATGGCCCAGAGGGTGTAGATGGAGGAGCTGTCGTCGGACATGCTCTCAGTCTCGTCCGGTGCGCGCGGACGATCAAACCGATTGGCTCACTCCCGAGCCTTTTCGCGCATCGAGATGCGCGGGCGGGCCAGCGATTGGTACTGTGCCCCGACGGCGTCGGGGGACGCCCGCCGAAAGGGTGCCCCATGTGGCTCTATGACTTCCCCATGGCCGTGGGGCTGCCGCTGTTCATCATCTTCGTCGTCGGCATCTCGTGCGGCATCCTGCTGGTCCTGCGAAGGTGGGTCTTCCGGGTCGCGCCGCAGGGTGAGGAGTGGGACCGCGTCCTCAGCTACGCGGTCGGCGCCTACGGCGTGTTCTACGGAGTCACGCTCGCGCTCATCGCCGCGGCGGCCTACGGAAACTTCACCGAGGTCGACGGGATCGTGCTCGAGGAGTCGTCGTCGCTCGCGTCGCTCTATCGCACGGCGACCCTGCTCCCCGAGCCGCAGCAGGACGAACTGCAGGACCAGATCGTGCAGTACACGCGCGCCGTGATCGACGAAGACTGGCCCGAACAGCGGCGCCTCCAGTTGCCGTCGGAGTCGGATGCCAACATCACCGGCATGCAGAAGGCCATCGACGCCGTGCAGCCGACGTCGGCGGTCGAGGTCGTGTACGTGCAGGAGGCGCTCGAGCAGTTCCGGCAGCTCGTGCACGACCGCCGCGACCGCATCGCGCTGACGCACCTCGCCCTCCCCGGCGTGCTGTGGATCGTGCTGGCGGTCGGCGCGCTGCTGAACGCGGTGCTGCTCGGACTCATCGAGGTGCGGAACCTGCGGATCCACCTCCTGATGTCGGGGATGCTGGCGCTGTTCGTCGCGCTCCTGCTCTACGCGATAGCCGGGTTCGACCACGCCTACGCCGGCCCGATTGCGGTGACGCCGGAGTACTTCCAAGACCTGCTCGACGGGTTGTTCGTCAACGAACCGTAGGCGGATCAGCCGGCGGGCGGTGCCGCGGACCGTCAGGCGGAGTTCGTGGCCGACACGCCGACACCCTCGGGCCGCAAGCGGCATGTCGCCGCCGGACTCCGCACGACGGCACGCGCCCGGCATCCGGAACCGTCGACGCCCCGGGCCTCCCACCGCGGACCGTCAGGCGGAGTTCGTGGCCGACACGCCGACACCCTCGGGCCGCAAGCGGCATGTCGCCGCCGGACTCCGCACGACGGTACGCGCTCGGCATCCGGAACCATCGACGCCCCGGGCCTCCCACCGCGGACCATCAGGCGGAGTTCGTACCCGACACGCCGACACCCTCGGGCCGCCAGCGGCGCGTCGCCCCCGGACTCCGCACGACGGCACGCCCGCGGTATCCGGAACGCCCGCCCGGAACCGCACGACGAAGCGGCCCGCCCCCGACAGAGGAACGGGCCGCTTCGGGGAAACTCAGCGCGTGTACGCGCGGACGATGCCCCAGACCGCGAACCCGACGAGGCTCGCGACACCGGCGACGACCGCTGCGGCCGCGCCCGGGTTGCGCTGAGCGCTCTCGCGCACGTCGCGGATCTTCTGATCGACCGCCTCGCTCGCGCGACGCGGGATGTTCGCCTTCTCTTCGAGGGCGGCGAGCGCCGCCTTCAGCTCCGCGCGCGCGGACTGCACCGGGTCGGTGATGCCAAGCGGCACCGCGGTGCGGGGGACGGGGACGGGACGCTCAATACTCACTGCCGGCCTCCTTCACGATGCGGACGTCTTCGGCGATCGCCTCGCCCGGGTTCTCGCGGTTCGAGAGCTTCTTGAACCGCAGCCATCCGAGCAGCGCGAGCACCGCGGTGATGACGATCATCACGCCGAACACGATGAGCGCCGCGGCCCACACCTGCAGCCAGAGCGACAGCAGAGCGATCACGAACGCGAAGAACACGGGGACGGCCCAGAACACCACGATCAACGCGCCGACGAACCAGCCGGCGCCGATCCCGGCGTCTTTCGCCGTGCGCTGCGCCCACGCCTTCGCCCCGTTGATCTCGGCGATGACGAGGTTGCGGACGAGCTCGGGGATGTCGCCGATCAGCGCGAACAGGCTGTCGTCGGAGCGATCGCGGAACCCGCGAGGAGTGGTCATGCCTCAGCTCCCGGACGAGGTGGAGCCGCTCTTGGCCGCACGAGCGCGCGTGGTCGCGGTCTTCTCGGCCTGCTTCGCGTCGTCGACCGAGTCTTCGACCACATCGGCCACCTCGGATGCCGACTGCTTGGCCGCCTTCGCGGCGCGCTCCGCGCGCTCCTGGGCCGTGCCGGACTGGGCGGCGGCGCCGGTGACCGACTTCGCGCCCTTCCAGACCACGCCGGGCACGGACTTCAGGGCCGAGACGCCGAAGGCCTTGACCTTCTCGACCTGCCCCTGGACGACAGGCTGTTCCCAGACCTTCTCGGCCTGCGCCTTGATCTGCTCGTACCGCTCGCGTCCCGCGCGTGCACCGAGCACGTAGCCCGCCACGAGTCCGACGACGAGTGCTGCTTTGCCCCTCATGGGGTCTCCTCACGCTCGATCGAGTGCTGGTCGACTCTCACGATAGTCACGTATTCCGATTCCGGCATCCGCCCTTGACAGACCGCGACATCTCCGCGAGGAGAGTGCCGGTCAGTGATGCCACAGGGCGGCGCTGCGGACCCGGTCCGCCTCGGCGCGCGCGTCGGGGATGACCTGGGCGAGCCCCGTCCCCGCGACCCAGGCCCCGGTCACCCCGAGGCCCGTCACCGCATGCACTGCGCCGCGGGCCGCGGCGGTCTCGGCCGCGCGACCGATGGTGGCCGCGGGTTGCGACTGCACGTAGCGCACGCGCCGCGCGGCGCGGAGGGTGGATGCCGGCAGCTCGACGCCGAACATCGCCGCCGCCTCCGAGAGCGCGAGGTGCGCCGCGGCGTCGTCGTCGAGGTCGGCGGTCGCGGGCTCTTCGCCCTGGGCTCCGAACGACACCCGGACGACATGGATGCCGGGGGCGGTGGCATCCCGAACCCAGTCCCACTTCACCGTCGAATGCGTGAGGGCTTTCGCCACGTGGCTCCCGGGCACGGTGAGCACGCCGGTCCCGCGAGGAGCGGCGTCGAGCACGGGCGCGTCGAGCACGAGGGTGACGACCTCGACCACCGGGGCGACGGGGTCGCCCACCTCGAGCGCGGGCACGACGGGCGCGAGGAGCGCGCGGGCGGGCCCCTCGGGGAGCGCCACGATGACGGCTTCGGCGTCGAGGGGGTCGGTGTCCCCGGAGATCACGACGCGCCACCCGGTGCCGTTCGGCTCGAAGGCATTGACCGACGCCTCCGTGCGCAGCTCGACGCCGAGCTCGACCAGCTGGGCGACGAGCGCGTCGACGAGGCGCGACATCCCCCCGGCGATGCCCTGCACGGCCCCGCCGGGAGCGGGCGCTTTGCGGCTTTCCGCGACGGGAACGTCGGAGGCCGGAGCATCGGCGGGCTTGGCGTCGGCACGGCTGAGACGCATCTCTGCGACGGCGCCCGACAGCGAGCCCGTGCGGGTGAGGGCGGCGTTCAGTCCGGGCGCGGCGAGATCGACGTCGATGTCGTCGGGCCGCGCGGAGTACACCCCGCTCGTGACCGGCGCGACGAGGCGGTCGAGCACACGCGCGCCCATCCGGGTGCGGACGAGCGTGCCGAGGCTGCGCTGATGCCCGATCGTCAGCGGCGGCCGCAGGCGATCGAGGTAGGCGCGCCAGGTTCCGCTCCACCCGATGATGCGGCGGACGTCGGGAGCGAAGGGATTGTCCGGGATGCCGAGCACCCCGCCCTTCGGCAGGGGAGCCGCCCCGACCCCCGGCACGCCCGCGACCCACGCTCCGGCCGGGTTCGGCGAGACCACGGCGTCGGCGAGACCGAGCTCGTCCAGGAGGGCGCGGACCACGCCGCCGCGCGTCGCGAAGCTCTCGGCCCCGACGTCGAGGGTGAGGCCCCCGACCTCCGCGGAGCGGATGACACCGCCGAAGGCCTCCGAGGCCTCGAGGACGGTGACGCGCAGCCCGACCTTCGCGCACTCCCACGCCGCGACGAGGCCCGCGATCCCGCCCCCGGCCACGACGACGTGCGTCTCGGACGCCTGCCGCGCGAGGCGCGCGAGCGGGTCGCTCATGCGTTCGCCCCGAGCTCGAGCTCGTCGTGCGCGAGCTCGCCGTGCGCATGCGCGACGATCCGGGTCAGCACGTCGGGATCGGTGTCGGGCGGGACGCCGTGACCCAGGTTGAGGATGTGCGCGCGAGCTGCGCGTCCCCTCGCGAGCACGTCGTCGACGTGGGCTTCGAGGACGGGCCACGGGGCTCCGAGCAGCGCCGGGTCGAGGTTGCCCTGGAGCGTCACGTCGGGGCCGACGAGGGCCGCGGCCTCGTCGAGCGGCATCCGCCAGTCCACACCGACCGCGTCGGCGAGGCCGCCCAGGCGCATGTCGTCGAGGAACGCCCCGGTGCCCACACCGAAGTGGATGCGCGGAACCTCGATGCCCTCGAGCGCCTCTCGCGAGTGCGGAGCGATGAACTCGCGGAAGGTCGCGGGCGACAGCGACCCGGCCCACGAGTCGAACAGCTGTACCGCCTGCGCACCGCCGTCGATCTGCGCGTCGAGGAACGCGCGCGAGACTTTCGCGAGCCACCCCGCGAGACGGTGCCACGACGCGGGGTCGGCGTGCATCATGCCGCGCGCCCGCAGGTGCTCCTTCGAGGGGCCGCCCTCGACGAGATAGGCCGCGAGAGTGAACGGCGCCCCGGCGAAGCCGATCAGGGGCACGGCGTCGTCAAGCTCGGCGGTCACGAGCCGGGCTGCCTCGCGCACCGGCTCCGCGGCTGCTGCCACGTCGTCCGGGTCGATCGCCGTGATGCGCGCGACGTCGTCGGCCGTGCGCACGGGGTCGGCGAACACCGGGCCGCGACCGGGCTCGATCACGACGTCGACACCGGCCAGGCGAAGCGGCACGACGATGTCACTGAAGAAGATGGCGGCATCCACGTCGTGGCGCCGGATCGGCTGCAGCGTGATCTCGGCCGCGAGGTGCGGGGTGAGGCACGCGTCGAGCATGCGGGTCCCGACGCGCAGCTCGCGGTACTCGGGGAGCGAGCGCCCCGCCTGCCGCATGAACCAGACGGGCTGCCGTTCGGGACGGTCGCCGCGGAGGGCGCGCAGAAGGGGGGCATCGGGGGTGGCCATGGCATCCATTCTCCCATCGGGCGTACGCGCGAAGAGGGGATGCCTCGACGTCGAGCGGCCGTCCGGAACACCCCTCGCACCCCGGGCGTAGAATGATCGGGTGCTGCTGTGCGTCAGCGCGAGTCACAAGACCGCGTCCTTCGAGCTCCTCGAGCGACTCAGCGTACCCAGCAGCCCCGTTGCACCCCTGATCACCGAGCACGGCGGCGAGTGCGTGCAGGGAGCGGTCGTCGTCGCGACCTGCAATCGCTTCGAGGCGTACGTCGACATGGACGAGCCGGTCACCGCGGGTGTCGCGCTCGGCGTCGAAGCAACCCTCGCCGCGATCGAGAGCGCCACGGGCGTCCCGGCTCGCGAGCTCGAGGGCTCGTACACCGTTCTCGGCGGCAGCGAGGTCGCGGAGCACCTGTTCGCCGTGGCATCCGGACTCGAATCCGTCGTCGTCGGCGAGGGCGAGATCGCCGGCCAAGTACGCCGCGCGCTGACCGAGTCGCGCGAACAGGGCACCACGTCGGCCGAGCTCGAGCGGCTCTTCCAGCGGGCATCCGAGGCTCAGCGCGGCGTGAAGAACTCCACCGCGATCGGCCGCGCCGGGCGCTCGCTCGTGCGCCTCGGTCTCGAGCTCGCGAGCAGCCGCATCGCCGACTGGTCGACGCAGCGCGTGCTGCTGGTCGGCACCGGCGCCTACGCCGCAGCGACCGTCGCCGCGCTCCGCGACCAGGGCGCCGAGAACATCTCGGTGCACTCCCCCTCGGGCCGTGCCGCGAAGTTCGCCGCGAAGCACGGCCTGCACGCCGTGTCGGCCGAGACGTTCCCCATGGCCGTCGCACACGCCGACCTCGTGATCACGTGCACGACGAGCGAGCACCACGTCGTCAGCGCCGCGACCTTCGCCGCGGGCCGCACCGCGGTCGAAGCGGCCGCTCCCGCCGCGACGGGCTGCCCGGTCGACCACTCCGGTCGCCGTCTGGTGATCGATCTCGGTCTGCCCCGCAACGTCGACCCCGACGTCGCCACGGTGCCCGGCGTCGACCTGCTCGACCTCGAGACCATCCGCCTGCACGCCCCGCTCGAAGAGCTGCAGGCGACGGATGCCGCGCGCGACCTGGTCCGCGACGCCGCACGCCGCTTCGTGTCGGTGGGAGAGCGTAAAAACATCACCCCCGCCGTCGTCGCCCTGCGCGCGCACGTCTTCGGGGTTCTCGACGCCGAGGTCGCGCGCGTCCGTGCCCGCGGCGACGAGGGTGGCCAGACCGAGCAGGCTCTTCGTCACCTCGTCGGTGTTCTGCTGCACACCCCGACGACGCGCGCGCACGAGCTCGCCGAGACCGGGCGCGCCGACGAGTACATCGACGCCCTGTCGGCCCTGTTCGGCATCGAGGTCGCCGACTCCGCGGCCTCCGCCGAGCGTCCGGTGGCCGACGCGGGCTGACGCGTTCCGCCGAGTGGCCGGGCCACGCCGTGACCGGCGGAGGACCTGGGACGAGCGGAGGACCGAGCCCCGGCATCCGTCCTCCCTTCGTCCCCAGTCCTCCGGCTGGCACCGGCACCGGGCTGCGGCATGTTCCGCGAGCCGGCGGAGGAGGTTCCGGGAGCGGAGGGCCGCCGCCGCGGCATCCGCCCTCCCGCCGCCGAAACTCCTCCCGTGGCGGGCTGCGGGGGCGTGACCGGCGGAGGATCTGGGACAAGCGGAGGACCGGCCCCCGGCATCCATCCTCCGGTCGTCCCAGATCCTCCGGCTGGCACGAAAGTCGGCGACGAAGCAGACACCCCGTCGGGCAGGATGAATGCCATGAGCACTCCCGCATCCGAGGTGTACCGCGTCGCCGGGGAGAAGCGCTCCGGCAACGGCCTGCGCTGGGCCGCGACGGTGGTCATGGGGCTCTTCGACGCCGGGACCGATGCGCCGTCGGTGAGCGAGGTCGTGATCCGACGGGCGGACGGCTCGCTCGTGAAGCGGCTTCCGCCGGGAGACGTCGAGCACTTCGAGAAACAGCTCACCGAGGTCACGGCCGACCTGGACACGATGGATGCCGTGCCTTTCGCGCGGAAGTGGATCGCCGAGCCCGAGTGAGCCGGGCGGGTCCGCGCGAGAATGGACGCATGAGCCTGCACATCACCGACGACCCCGCCGCCGACGACCTGCTCTCGAGCAATCCCCTCGCGCTGCTGATCGGGATGCTCCTCGACCAGCAGGTCGCGATGGAGACCGCCTTCGCCGGACCGCTCAAGATCCAGGAGCGCACCGGATCGATGGATGCCGCGGCCATCGCGCATGAGAACCCCGACACCTTCGCGGCTGCTTTCGCGCAGTCTCCCGCGGTGCACCGCTTCCCGGGGTCGATGGCGAAGCGCGTCCAGGCGCTGTGCGCCGCGATCGAGCAGGACTGGGAAGGGGACGCCGCGGCGATCTGGACACGCGACGACCCCGACGGCGCGACGGTGTTGAAGCGCCTGAAGGCGCTGCCGGGATTCGGCGAGCAGAAGGCCAAGATCTTCCTCGCGCTCCTGGGCAAACAACGCGGCTTCACGGGCGCGGGGTGGCGCGACGCCGCCGCTCCGTACGGCGAGGACGGGTCGTTCCGTTCCGTCGCCGACATCACGAGCCCGGAGTCGTTGACCAAGGTGCGCGAGTTCAAGCGCGCGGCCAAAGCAGCAGCGCGCGAGAACGCTTCCTGACTCCTCCTCCCCAAGATGAGGGTTTGGGGAGAGTCATCCACATCGGCTTCCTCGGCCGTGCCGACCTGATTAATGTCGACTCGTTCGTCATCCCCGATTCACGACCCGAAGGGTGGTCTCTCGTGAAGTTCGCAATGGGTTCCAGCACGCTGGGCGTGCTGAGCAAGGCAACATCGGGCTCGAGCGACGAGCTCTCACTGCTCGTCCGCCAGCTCTTCGAGGCCGCAGAGCCTCTCGAAGGACAGTTCCAGGGCGCCGGTCGCGCGGCCTTCGATCGCTTCAAGTCCCGCACCGACGAGATCTCGGCCGAGCTCAAACTCTCCCTCGACGGGGTGCTCACCGGCATCACGGGCATGGACCGCTCGTTCCAGGAGGGCGAGGCGGCCATGGTCGACGAGACCACGAGCCTCGAGTCCGGTTCGTCGTTCGACGCCGCGCGCTTCGGCGCACGCTGAGAGAAGGAGACGCCCGCATGGTGAACCAGGCAGATCGTCGCGACTACTCGGTCGCCGCCTCGCAGAACGCTCAAGACAACTTCAACCGCATCGCGGCCCAGCTCGAGTCGCTGATCGATCAGCGCGACCGCGACGTGCAGGCGGCGATGGCCGACTACGCCGCCGACGGGGTGTCCGAGGACTACCACGGCAAGGAGGTGCGCTGGAAGAACGCCGCCGCCGAGGTGCGTGGCATCATCCAGACCCTGCGCTCGTCCCTCGAGCGCAACGATGAGGCCGCACAGACGGCTCTGGGCAAGGCTCGCGCCGCCGTCGAGTCGATCGGCTGACACGCGACAGAACGGCGTCGGGCGTTCGCGTCCGACGCCGCCGCCGTTTCACGGGGGTTCCCGGACCCGTCCGTAAAACGGGGCGAGATGCGCCACGGATCGCGCTCCCGAGATGTAGAAAAGACGCCCCTCAGGGGAAGACTTCCCGCGTGATCAAGCCCGCGGGGCCGGGAAAGACGCATGAAGAAGGTATTGGTCGGTGTCCAGGGAGGCGGCATGACCACGAACGAGGCGCTGCGCCTCGCCGACGTCGACCCGCTCGTGTTCACGCAGCGGGCGCACGCGGGGCAGCTCATCGGCGCGGTGGCGCTCGACGTCGTAATGCCCCTCGCCGTCTTGGCCGCGGGCATCGCCGTCGCGATCGCCGGTCTGCCCGCCGTGGGCAATGTCCTCGTCGCCGTCGCGCTCGTCCTGATCGCCGCGACTGTGTGGCTGCTCGGCCGTACCGGGCGCACGCTGGGCGCGACGACCGTCGACGTCCGTTTCGTCCGTCGGTCGACCGGAGCTGCGGCCGGACCCGGCACCCTCCTCGCGCTCGTCAGCGGGGCGCTCGGGGCGTACGACCTGCGGCGCGGCCGCGACCCGTTCGCCCCCGCCATCGCCGCGTTCGCGTTCCCCGACGACGGCGGTGGGGCCCCGGCATCCGTCCGTCCGCGACGCGGGATGGTTCCCACCCTCGCTCTCGATTCGGGCGAACGCCTCTCGCTCGATGCGGCGCTCGTGCTCGGCCGCGATCCGCTCGCTCCGCCCGATGCCCCCGCGCAGGTGTACCGGTGGGCCGACATGTCCCGCACGCTGTCGAAGTCGCACGTGCGCCTCGAGTGGGACGGTCGGCAGGTGTGGGTCACCGACCTCGGTTCGACCAACGGCACGCTCGTACGCGGCGCCGGAGCATCGACGCCGCTCCTCGCGCACCAGCGCACGCCCGTGCCCGGGAACGTGACGCTGGAGATCGGCGATCGCGTGTTGACCATCCGAGAGGCAGGCCGCTGATGCCCGACCAACGCGACGCGGTGCTCATCGAGCAGGCGAAGATCCAGCGCATGCGTCTGGGGTCGGCCCTGCTCTACGGCCACATCGGCGAGCGCCGCACCGTCAACGATCACGCGAAGCGCCTGATGGGCACGATCGTCATCGCCGCCGTCGCGTGCGCCGCATGCGTTGGGGTGTCGTTCGTCTCTCAGCTGCTGAGCGAGCGAGCGGAGACCTCGTCGACCGTGCAGACCCCGTCGACCGTCCCCACCCCGACCGGAGCCCAGACCCCGTGAGCATCTACACCCGCGTGACCGTGGCGGGCGCGCAGCGCCGTGTCGAGGTCGTCGTCCCCCGCACCGAGCCTCTCGGCGCGGCTCTCCCGCGCCTCATCGACCTGCTCGGCGAGACCGCGGGAACCGTGGCGCGACCGCTCGCGGTCGTCGCGCCGGACGGTGAGCAGATCGATATCGCCCTGACCCCGCAGCAGCTCGACCTCGTCGACGGCTCGCTCGTGCGCCTCGTGCGACTGGATGCCGCGCCCCCGCCTCCCGTCGTGATCGACGTCACCGACGCCGCCGCCGACGCGCACGACGCGCGGCCCGACCGGTGGGACGGCCGCTCACGCGCGATCGCGGGCTCCGTCGGGATCGCGGTGGCCTTCGCCCTGGCCGGATGGACGGCGCCCTGGAGCGCGCCGGCCGTCGGCGCGTTCAGCCTGCTCGGGGCCGCGCTGTTCCTGCTCGGGGTGACGATCGCGCTCGGTCTCGGCGGTCTCCGCCGACTGTCGGTGTGCGTGGCGGCGGCTGCCGCGGGACTCGTTCTACCGGTGGGCACCGCGACCTCCGCCGCGATCGCGGGCGCTGGATACCCGGCCACCGCCACCCTCGTCGCCGGAATCGCCGCGGCGATCGCGGTCGGCTCGACCGCCGTCGTACTGGCCGTGGGAGTCGCTCATCGTCGACGGGGAGCGGCTGCCGGAGGCGCCGTGGGCGCCGTCCTTGCCTCGCTGCTCCTCGGTCTGGTGCTCGCGCGGGTCGACGTGGTCTCGGCAGCAGCGATCACGGGCGTCGTGGCGGCCTTCGCGACGGGCCCGCTGCCCTGGATCGCGCTGGGAGCAGCCGGCCTCACCGACCTCGATCAGCGCGCCGCCGAGGGATCGCCGCCCAGCCGCCGCCGCACCTTCGCGGCGATCGACGAGGCCTACGCGGCGCTCACGTGGAGCGTGGCGGCCACCGCGTCGATCATCGGCGTGACGGGCGTGGTCCTCGCCCTCTCCGGCACGATCTGGACCGAGCTGCTCGCGCTCGCCCTGTTCCTCGTCGCCGCGCTGCGCACGCGCGCCTTCCCCCTCCGCTCGCACGGCTGGCTCCTGTGGGCGGCGGGCGGCGCCATCGCGGCGGCAATACTTCTGGTGCTGCTGTCCGGGGATCGAGCGTGGATCGGCACCGTCGTGGCCGTCGGGGGAGCCGCGATCATCGCGGCAGCGGTGCTCGTCCGCCCCCGCGCGCACGTCCGCGCACGCCTCCGCGGAGTGGGCAACATCATCGAGTCGCTCGCGGTCCTCTCCCTGCTCCCCCTGCTCGTCGGAGCCCTCGGCGTGTACGCCGATCTGCTGGCGATGTTCGGCGGTCGGCCGTGACCGTGCTCGACGCCCGCGCCGTCGCCGCCGCCGTGTTCGGCAGCGGCGCCAACGGGCGTATCGAACTGACCGCCTGGGATGCCGCGATCCGCGGCAGTCTGTCGACCACGCGTCGCATCGGGGTGCTGTCCCTGTCGCCCGGGGCCGGGACGAGCACGGTCGCCCACCAGCTCACGCGGGCCGTCGCCGCGCGGCGGAGCGCCCCCGTGCTCGCGGTGGACGTCTCGTCCGGTGACGACGGACTCGGCGCACGCCTCGGCGCCGCGCCCGTCGGTCCCGATGAGACGCGCGCGGGAGCGCGCACCACCGCCGAGGCGTTGTCCGGACTCGAGGTCGCCGACGGGGTGGTCGCGCTGCGCCCGCGCGACAGCACGGACGCGGTCGGCACCTGGCTCGGTGAGGCCGCCCCCATCACCCGCTTCTTCGACGTCGCGATCACGGACTTCGGGGTTCGGCATCCGCTCGTCGACCTCGCCGCGTGCGCCGCGCTGTGCGACGTCGTGTGCCTCGTCAGCGACGGACGTCGGTCGCCGGTCGAGCACGCGCGGTCCGTGGTGACCGCGATCGCCGGCCTCCCGGAGGCGCCGACAGTCGTGCTGGCGCTCGTCAACCACGCCCGCGAGGGCGACGCCGTGGCCCGCGCCGTCGCCACAGGAACGCCGCATCCCGTGATCGCCGTACCGTTCGACCCGGGCCTGCGAGCGGGTGGCGCCGCACGCCGCTCGCTGACACACCGCGCCCTCGTGCGACTGGCCGCTGCCCTGGTGCGCGCCGAGGGGGCGGCCGCGTGAACGTCCGGATCGTGCACCGCCCGGCGCGGATCAGCGAGCCCGTGGTGCCCGCCGACGACGTCGTGCTCGCGCCGCCCCCGCCGGTCGGCGAAGGGCCGACCGGCTTCCCGCTGCAGTCTCTCCTGCCGATCGTCGGGAGTCTGTCGTCGATCACCATGATCGTGCTGCTGCGCAACAACCCGCTCATGGTCGTGGTCGGTGCCGTCATCCTCGTCGTCGCGCTCGTCGGCGGTCTGGGCCTGGCCTTCACGCAGCGGGGCAACGCCGCGCGCCAGCGGCGTGTGCAGCGCGAGCGCTATCTCGACTACCTCGAGGAGACGCGCGAGACGGTGCGGGAACGGGCCGACCGCCAACGCGACGCGGCCTTGGCCCTCAACCCCGCCCCCGGCACTCTCGTCGAGATCGGAGCGGATCCGGCGCGGCGCTGGGAACGACGCCCCGGCGACGCCGACTTCCTGCGCGTGCGAATCGGAACGGGCGACCTCCGGGCTGTCGAGGTGGCCCTGCCCGCCGAACAGAACCCGGTGCAGCCCTTCGACCCGGTCATGCGCGAGTCGGCGGAACGGATGGTCCGCCTCGCGGGGGTCGCCCAGGGGATGCCCGCCACCGTCGACCTGGAGGGCGGAGGACACGTGTCGATCGTCGGCGACCGAACCGACACCCTGCCCGTCGCGCGCACCCTCGTGGCCCAGATCGCCGCGTTCCATTCGCCCGATGACGTGCACATCGCGGCCGTCGTCGCGCCGCACCGGCTGGACGATTGGCGCGGACTCGACCTCGTCCCCCACCTGTCGTCGGACGCTGCTCCGACCGGAGCCGTCGCCGCGCGGCGCCTCGCTCCCCGTCTCGACGACCTCCTCTCACTCCTGAGCGCCGAACTCCGCGACCGCGTCGCGACCGCCGCCGCCTCCCGGCGCGCGGGGCGTCGCACGAAGCCGGGCCGCCTGATCGTCGTCATCGACGAGGGCGACGGCTCGGCGAGCACCATGCCCCGTCTGGACGCAGCGCTGAGTCTGGCCGACCTCGGCATCACCGTCGTCCACGTGGTGGACGACAGGCTGAAGGAACCGCCCACCGTCGGTGTGCGCGTGACCGTCGCGGAAGGCATCGCCACGATCGAGACCCCGGGTTCGGGTGAGGCCCCGGCCACCGGCATCCGGATCGACCCCGTTTCGAGCGAGGCGCTCGAGGTGATCGCGCGCCCGCTCGCGGGGCTCCGCCTCACCCGCACCTCCGCCGAAGACGCCGGCACCTCTCTCGCCCCCGACGTCACGCAGCTTCTGGGCGTGGACGAGGTGGATGCCATCGACGTGAAGGCCTCGTGGCGGGTGCGCAGCGCCGCGGAGTTCCTTCGCGTGCCCATCGGCGTCGACGACCGGGGCGGCCCGGTGCTGCTCGACCTCAAGGAGTCGGCGCAGCTCGGGATGGGTCCGCACGGGATCTGCATCGGCGCGACCGGCTCGGGAAAGAGCGAACTGCTGCGCACGCTCATCCTCGGGCTCGCCCTGACCCACTCGCCCGACGACCTCAGCATGATCCTCGTCGACTACAAGGGGGGCGCGGCGTTCGCGCCGTTCTCGCGGCTCCCGCACGTCGCGGGCATCATCGACAACCTCGCCGACGACCCGCAGCTGACCGAGCGCGCTCGGTCGAGCATCCAGGGCGAGGTCGTGCGTCGGCAGCGCCTGTTGAAGGATGCCGGGAACGCGGCATCCATCGGCCACTACCGACAGATGCGCCGGGAACGGCCCGACCTGCCGGCGCTGCCGCACCTCTTCCTCGTCATCGACGAGTTCGGCGAGCTGCTCACGGCCGAACCCGACTTCGTCGAGCTGCTGCTGACGATCGGGCGCATCGGTCGATCGATCGGCGTGCACCTGCTGCTGTCGAGCCAGCGCATCGAGGGCGGACGCCTCCGCGGCCTCGACACGTACCTCTCGTACCGCATCGGTTTGCGCACCTTCTCGGAGGCCGAGTCGGCCGTCGTGCTCGACACCCCGGATGCCTTCCACCTCCCCGCCATCCCCGGTTTCGGCTACCTGAAGGTCGACACCTCGGTCTACACCCGCTTCCGCGCCGGTTACGTCTCGGGACCGGTTCCCGACCCCGTCGAGGCCGGACCACGGCACGACGATGCCCCGCCGGTCCTGCCGCTTCCCGCCTACGACCTCCCCGCGCACGAGGTCGAGGCCGAAGAGTTCGACAGCGCCGAGCCCGAGACCCCGACCACCGGCCGCACGCTCGTGCAAGCGGCGACCCAGCGTCTCGCCCGCGGCGTCACCCGCACGCGGCCGGTCTGGCTCCCGCCGCTGCCGCCCGTGCTCACACTCGGCGGTGTGCTGCCGCAGGCCGACGGCGCCGGGACGCTCCGTGCCCCGATGGGCCTCCTCGACAACCCCTCCACGCAGACGCAGTCGCCCTGGATGCTCGACCTCACCCGTTCGGGCGGACACGTGTCGATCACCGGAGCACCTCAGTCGGGACGCTCGATGTTCCTGCGCACCCTCGCGGCGTCGCTGTCGTTCACGCACTCGCCGCGCCAGGTCAGCATCTACGGCATGGACCTCACCGGCGGCGGCCTCGCCCGCATCGAGCCGTTCCCGCACGTCGGCGGTGTCGCCACGCGCGGGCACCGCGAGCGCCTCACGCGACTGCTCGAGGAGCTCACCGCGATGCTCGCGACGCGCGAGCGCGTCTTCCGCGACTACGGTCTCGACTCTCTCGCCGACATGCGCCGCCAGCACGCGCAAGGGCGTCTGCCCGAGCTGCCGAGCGCCGACGTCGTTCTGCTCGTCGACGGGCTCGGGGCGCTGCGCCAAGACTTCGACGACCTCGAGGCGCCGCTCGCGCAGCTCCTGGAGAGGGGCGGAAGCTTCGGCATCCATGTCGTCGTCGCCCTCTCGCGGTGGAACGAGCTCCGTATGAACCTGCAGGGCCTCATCGGCACGCGCCTGGAACTGAAGCTCAACGATCCCGCCGACTCGCAGATCGCGCGCAAGCTCTCGACGACCCTCAAGGCCGACCAGCCGGGCCGCGTGCTCACCGACGACAAGCTGTTCGCGCAGATCGCCCTCCCCCTGCTCGAAGAGGTCGACGACGGCGACACCGGCGAGGCGCTCGAACAGCTCGCGCGAGAGAGTGCGGCGCGCTGGGGCGGTCAGGGGGCGGCGCCGATCCGCCTGCTGCCCGAAGAACTGTCCCCGGCCGAGCTGCCCGATGCGATCGACGAACCGGATGCCGTGCCCCTGGGGCTCCGCCAAGACACGATGCAGCCCGTGCTCCTCGATGTCGTCACGCGCGACCCGCACCTGCTCGTGCTGGGCGACAGCCACTGCGGCAAGACCACCGCCCTCCGCGGGATCGTGCGCGGCACGATCGACCGGCACACCCCGGAAGAGCTCGTCGTTGCGCTCATGGACGCGCGCGGGGAGCTGGTGTCGGAGGTGCCGGACGCGTACCTCGGCGGACACGCGTCGTCGGGACGACAGGCGCGCCTGCTCGCCGAGTCGATCGCCGTCGAGCTCGAGAAGCGCCAGAGCGACCGCGACTCGGGCCCGCGGATCCTCGTGATCGCCGACGACTTCGACATCCTCTCCGCCGGCGGCACCGAGCCCCTGCGCCCCCTGCTGCCATACCTCGCCTCGGCTCGCGATCTGCGCCTGAACGTCGTGGTCAGCCGGCCGGTGGCCGGCGCCGCGCGCGCGATGTTCGATGCGGCGCTGCAGGGCATCCGCGACACCGGAGGCACGGCTCTGATCATGTCGGGCGACCGCTCCGAGGGCGCGATCCTGCCGAAGCTCTACGCGGAGCCCATGATCGCCGGCCGCGGCCGCCTCGCGCGGCGCGGCGAGCGGCCGACGCTGGTGCAGGTGGCGAACTTCGTCGCCGGGGAAGGGGCGGCGGCGGGTGCGAGCGCGGGTGTCGCGGCGGGTGGGACGGCAGATGCGGCCGCGGGCGCGGGCGCGGATGCGACGGCAGGGGCGGCGGCGGGCGCGGGGGCTGGGGCGGCGGCGGGTGGCTCAACGGTGACGGGCGGCGCGGCGGCGGGCTGCGAGACAGCAGACGTTCATGACGCGGCAGCGGGCGGTGACGCCGCGCGGGCTGACGATGCGGCGGTGGGCGGCGACACCGCCGACCTCGGCGACGAGGCGATCGTCGGCGACACCGCGGTGAAGTCGCGGGCCGACGCGGGTCGGCGCGCCGAGGGCACGGCATCCGGTCCCCGTCCTGCCGGGACGGACGCCGAGGATCCGCCGCTGACGCGACGCAGAAGAGCCAACCGCGCGCCGTAGTCCTCGGCGCCGGCGGATGATGGCGGCGGAGGCGAGACATGCGGCCCACCTCTGCGCGCACGGGAGTTGGCCTCGTCGTTTCTTCCAAACTGGTCGACGCGAGAAACGACCGCGTCGCGCGGAGGAGGACCGACGCTCCAACCGACGTTCAAGTCACTTGGAGCGTCAGGCTCACGCTCCAACTCGAGTTACAACCGCGCCATGACGCTCCAACTGAAACGCCCAGTTAGTTGTAGCGTGGATGCATGGATGCAACCCGATCTGTCGACTCCGCATTCGGATACGCCACGCGCGAGCCCGGCAAGAAGGATGCGTTCGTCTATTACCTCCCCAGGCCCATCCCGCGCCAATTGAACCTGTCGAGCGTGGTCGTCGCCGCACTCTCCGAAGCGGACGCGGCTCTCGGACATCTGCAGGGACTGGGCATGCTCATCACCGACCCGAGCCTGCTCATCGGCCCGTACCTTCGGCGTGAGGCGCTCGCGAGCTCTCGAATAGAGGGCACCCAAGCATCGCTATCCGAGGTGTTCCAAGCAGAGATCGACACCGACGCGCGCAACGACGACACCGCCGAAGTCCACCGCTATCTTCAGGCGACGCATCAGGCCTACACGTTGGCAGCAACGTTGCCGATCACCCAGAGACTGATCCTTCAGGTCCACGAAACCCTCTTGACTGGGGTGCGGGGCGAGGAGAAATCGCCTGGGGAGTTCCGACGCTCCCCCGTCTGGGTGGGCCGCGCTGGCGCTACGCCGACGTCCGCAACATTCGTACCGCCGCTCCCCCAACACCTGGGCGACCTCCTCGCGGATTGGGAGCGGTTCGTCAACGACGACGGTCGCGCCCTGCCGGCGCTCGTGCAGGCCGGGCTCATGCACTACCAGTTCGAGACGATCCACCCGTTCCTCGACGGCAACGGCCGAATCGGGCGGCTGCTCATCAACCTCCTTCTCATGGAACGCAAGCGCCTTCCCCTGCCGCTGCTATACCTCTCGAACTACTTCGAAACCCACCGGGAGGAGTACTACGAGCGGCTTCAGGCCGTGCGTGAGAAAGCCGACATCGAGGGATGGCTCACGTTCTTCCTCGAGGCCGTTCGCGCACAAGCTGACGACGCCGTCGACCGCTCCCGCAGGCTGATTTCCATTCGCGAGCGATATCACTCGGAAGCCATCAAGGAGCGTTCGAACCTGCCGCGGCTCGTCGACATCATCGTTCGGAACCCGTTCGTTACGGTCAAGTCAGTCGAAGACGAGCTCCAGATGACCAACCAAGGAACACGCCTGCTCATCAAGAACGCTGAGAAGCGAGGCTGGCTCCGCTCCCTAGGAACGCACGGCAGGGGCGGGCGCGAACGATGGTACGCGCCCGCGATCTTCGAGGTCATCGACATGCCGATGGGCTACGAGGGCTGACGGGCAACGCGAGGACGCTCCTTCGAGTTTTCGGTTACCGTCAGTGGGCCTCCGACACGCGCAGAATCGGAGATGAGCGTCAGATTCGGACCTGCCCGGTGCATCGATCCGAATCTGCTGCTCATCTCCGAATCTGGTCCGCCGCCTCGGCGCTGAGCGGCCGCGCCACCTCAGCGCAGCGCCGCCGCGCCTCCTCAGCGCAGCGCCGCACCGCCACCTCAGCGCAGCGCGCGAATCGCGAGGGCCGCGGCCTTCACCTCGCGGATGCGGCGCTCGTATGTGGCCGCGACGATGATGAGGAGCACACCCGCGATCCCGAGCCAGAGCCACCACAGGCCCGACACGCTCTCGTAGATCGACGCGATCCAGGGCCAGAGCTGGGCGACGGCGTGCACGATCAGCACGACACCGCCGAGCAGCACCGGGGCCTGCAACCTGAAGCGCGCACCGACCAACAGCACGGCGAGGGCGACCACGCCGAGCCCGATCACGCGCCAGAGCACGTTGTCGCCGACGAAGTCGAACAGCAGAGACGGGACGAGCAGCAGCGCCAGTCCTACGCCGAGGGCAGGCCAGCTGTGGAGCTCGGGTCGAGCGCGGAGAGAGCGGATGCCGTGCCACACGAGCACGGCCGCGATCGGCGCCGTCACGAGCTCGACCGGATCGGCGGATCCTGTGGCGAGAGCGACCGTTCCCAGCGCAGCCGCGACACCCACACCGGCCCAGAACACGAGCGCGCGATGCACGCCGTTCCAGAGAACCGCGACGGCGAGGATCGCGACGATCGTCACCGCTGCGCGAAGGCTTTCGTCGCCGACCGCGGCGAGCCGCAGCGCGGAGAGGACCCCCGCGAATCCCAGCGCCGTCAGCGCGGCCGACGGAGAAGCGAACGCCGGGACGGCGTCGCCCCGACGCTGCAGAAGAACCGCGACCACCACGAGGGGGACCGCCACCGCGAGCATCCACGCGTCGAAGGCGGGCCGGTCGAGGTCGACGACCCCGCGCACGCCGCCCGCGACGACGAGAGCCAGAGCCGCCACACCGAGCGTCGGCAGGACCAGCGGACGCAGCACGTCGCGCGTCACGAGCGCCGCCACGAGCAGAAGAACGACAGCGGCGGCGAGGACCGAGATCGCCCGCGGGAGCTCATCAGCGACGAGGGCTGCCGAGGGGAGGAGCGCCACGCCGAGCCCGAGGCTCACGAGACCCGTGGCCGCCGGAGAGAGAGGCCGAGCGCGCAGCGCCGCTGCGGCCGCGACGAGGACGGCCGCGAGGGGAAGCGTCATCCCCTCGACCGGGCGGATGCCCGCGCCGAGGCCGGTCACGGCGACGAGCGCCGCGCCACCGAGGAGGACGGATGCCACCGGGATTCCCGCCAGCGCGTGCCGGACCCGCAGGACCGCGGCGCCGGCAGCACCGAGCACGAGGACCGCCAGAACAGCTCGCACGATCGGGCCGCCATCGACGCCGACGAGCACCGTCTCGCCGATCGCGAGAACGACCGCTGCCGCGATGACCGCCCCTCGACCGAGGGGTAGCGTCCAGGGCTCCGAACGACGCCCGCAGCCCACGGCCGCGGCAGTCAGGGCCGCGGCGACCACGAGCACGAACGCGTCGAGGAGAGGGCCCCCGGATGCACCGCGCTCCGCCGCGTGGAGAAGCTGCGCACCCCCCACGAGAAGCAACGACAGCGCGCCCGCGGCGGCGACCGCGAGCGGGAGCACGTCGGGCGTCCGCGGCGGGCGAACCCAGGAACCGGCGACGAGGATCACCGCACCCAACACACCGGCGACGACCACGCGAACGGTGTCTTCGGCATCCGTCACCGCCGAGGGGACTAGCGCCAGCGCTGTCCCGGCGAAGGCGATCACGGCGGGCGGGGCGACCGAGCGCCCGCCGACGCGGCGACGCGCACGCTCATTCGCGGCGGCCAGCAGCACGAGAGCACCCGCGAGCGGGAGCGTGTACGCCTCGACGGTCTCGACTCCTTCGGACGAGAGCAGCAGCCAGAGCGCGCCCGTCGCGAGCGCGACCGCGAGCCACACGAGATGGCGCCGCACACCCCGAGAGACGAAGAGTCCGTCCGCGTCGACGGACCAGATCAGGGCGGTGATCGCGACGATCAGGAGCGGGAGCCAGAAACCCGCGCGAGGGGCGAACGCCGTCACCGACAGGAGCGCGACCGCGGCGGTTCCGGCGTCGGTGAGGATCCGCGTGCGGACGTCACCGCGCAGGGCGACCAGCGCGACGGCGGCCGCGAGGAGGCCGACGGACGCGACCGCGACGCTCGCCACCAGCTCGACCGGCTCGAGCGGGCGGATGATCGCAAGAGCCGCCATCGTCGCGAGCAGCGGCCACACGACCGCCGCCCCGGGCCGCAGGGCCACCCAGGCGCGGCACGCACGGCCGAGGACGATCCACGCGGCGGCCGCGGTGGCCACGACCCCGATCCCGGTCCACCACGTCGACGCGGCGCGATCGGTGTTGCCGAACACCGCGAAGACCGCCGCCGACAGGAAGACGATCGCGAGTCCCACGGAGGCAGCCGCCTCGCGCTGCCCGGCGTCCCATCCACGCGGAGGCGCGAGCGGACCACTCCAGGGCGCCAGGGCGAGCAGCAGGCAGATCGACGCGACAGACCCGACGGCTTCGAGCGGCCCGAGACCGAGGACCTCGAGACCGAGCCCCTCGAGCACGGCGGCGGGGGCGAGCCACGCGCTGCCTGCCGCGAAAGCGACGAACACCCCGGTCGAGGGCACGCGTACCGCCGGGGTGACGGATGCCAGCATCCAGAGCACGACGAGGAACCCGAGCGTCGCGACGGTCCACGCCAGCGGCGACGAGAACGACAGGACCCAACCGGTCAGGAGTGCGAGGCTCCCCGCCACGGCGGACACCGCGACATCGCCCCGTCGTCGCCGCAGAAGCACCACGCCGGTGATCGCCAGCGCGATGTACCAGAGGACGATCGCGAGACCCACGCGCCATTGCGGACCGACCAGGAGCAGAACGCCCGCGGCGACCCACCACACGACGACACGGCGGCTCGCGCCGCGGCCGGTGAGACGCCACACGAGAGCGGCCAGCACCACCGCGGCGACGAGCGAGATGACCGCGGCCGTGCTCGTGGCATCCACGTCGTTCACGACGAACGCGGATTCGCCGAACAGCGGGAGCAGGCGACGCAGCGGAGCACCCAGCGCCGCGAGCGCCCAGAGGACGGGGGCGACCGCGGCCAGGGCGGCGCCCGCGGCAGCGGTGAGGGCGCCGGCGAGCAGGGCCGTTCGGGCAGCCCCAGCCCCCAGCCGTGCCGCGACGGCCTCGAGGGCGAGCGCGACGACCACCGCGACGAGGAGGGGAACGGTGACGGTGACCGTGGCATCCGCGAGACGGACGACCGTGGCGGTGACGCCGGACCCGAGAGCGAGCACCGCGAACGGCGCCGCCACGGTCGCGACCGGAGCCGCACCGGTGCGGAGGAACGCGCCCGCGTGCACGGCGAGCAGCACGGCGAGCGGGACGCTCGCGGCGAACGGCGTCCACGCACTCTCGGGGTCGAGGACGAGCGCGGAGATCAGGGCGAGGATCGCGCCGATCCCCGCGAACGCCCGAAGGGCCGTGGTTTCGATCGCGACGGATCCGATGTCGGCCCGGGCCAGCCGCCGCACGAGCGGAGCGGCGAGGGTGAGGACGAGGACCGTCAGTCCGGCGGCGTACCACCCGAGCGTGATGTCGCGGGAGAGCAGACCGGCCACGACGAGAGGCGGACCCACCGCCAGCGACGCGACGCCCGCGGACAGCGGAGCGCGGAGGCCTGCGAGGCGCGCCCAGACGACGAACGCGATGCCGGCGAGAACCGCCGCCCACCCCCAGTAGACGCGCGCATCCGCCCCGGACGCGCCGGCGAGGTCGTTGGCGCGCACGGCCCACACGTCGAGGGCGACGAGGGCGATCCCGAGGAGCGCGATCCCTTCGGCCGTCGCGGTCAGTCGCCGACGGCGAAGAACGGATGCCGTGACGATCACACCCGCGGTCAGAGCCCCCACGATGATCGAGCGCAGGACGAGACCGCCGCTGACCCAGGCCACCGTGAGAAAGAACGCCGCGGCCACGGCGAGCAGGACGACGCCGACCGAGAGGAGGAAGACCTGCACGCCCGAGCGGCGCGGTTTCGCCGGCTCGTCGGGTTTCGGCGGAGGGAAGGCCGGCCCGCTCGGAGCGACCTCGCTCGGACCGCCCGCAGGCGGGACGGCCCCGGCGTCCGGGGACGGATGCAGCTCGCCCGGAGGGGCGAACCCCGGGGGCGCCGTGAACGTCGGGGGTGCCGCCGCCTGAGCGGCCACCGGCAGCGCAGGCCCGGAGCCCGCGGCGGGCTCGACCGGCGCGGCGTCGGGAACCGGCACCGACGTGCCCTGCTCCTCTGCGGGCTCGAGTGCGCCGGGGGGAGAGATCGGAGCCGCTGGGCCGGAGACCGGGACCGAAGCGGGAGGAACGGGCGTCTCGGCAGCAGCCGGAACCGGCCCTGCAGATGGGACTGCCGATGTCGTGGGCTCGGGAACGGCCGCGCGTGCCCGCGCCGCGGCATCCTCACGAATCAGCCGCAGCGCCTCGTCGCGCGCGTGGACGAGACCGGCGATGTTCTGCGACAACGAGAGGACGTCAAAGGTCCGCGGATCGCTGAGATCGAGTCCGCACGTCGCACAGGGCGACGCCGTGATCGGCGCGAAGCACCATGGGCACCGCGATGTATCGGTCAGTAGTTCGGGCTGCGACGGCCACGCCCTCCCGTGACTGCCCCCGTGCCCTCCCGCGACTTCCGTCATGGTCCCCCCTCGGCGTCGGTCGTTCTCCAGGCTAGCGAAGCGCCCGCGACGAGAGGGGGTTGTCCACAGGCGGGGCACGGATGCCGCGCCGGCACCAGGTGAGCACACAGCGTCGTCGAGGTGAAGGGACTGACCATCCGCTGGCGGAGACCTCCGCGGCCCTTGAGGGGAGCCACCCGGAGGCAGCCCCCTCACCTTCGCGCGGCGCGACCGACCCCAGGCTGCCGCCGCCGCCGATCGCGCGACAATCAGCGGTTCCCGCTGCCCGATGAAAGGCCCCGCCATGATCACGCCCGCGGATCCGTCACCGCTCCTCCCTCCCGACGTCGATCGTCGCTCCGTCCTGGCCGGCGCCGCATGGACGATCCCCGCCATCGCCGCCGCAACGCTCGCGCCCATGGCATCCGCGTCCACGACCACGACCCTCACCTTCGACCAGACCTCCTATAGCGGCACGGTGTGCACCGACATCGTCGGGGCGTCCGTCACGGTCACAGTCGACGGAGTCGCCGGGCCCGGCAAGAGCGTGACCGCCACGACCTCCACCGGCTATCACTTCGCCAACGGGTCGAGCACGTTCACCGGTGTCTCCGACGCGGCCGGTCGTGTCACGCTCCCGCGCATCCGCGTCCAGGCAGGAGGAACGACAGGCACGCTGACGGCGACGGCCCCGGATGCCACGGCCGCCGCCACCCTCACCTCGCCGACGAGCACCGCCACGCAGGGTCTGCACCGCCGCACGTGGATCGACACCGGTGCCGCCTCATCGTCCGGAAGCACGGATGCCACGGTCCCCACCGGGAGCCGCGCCGTCGGCACGCTCGTGACCCTCGACCCGAGCGGCGTGCTCCGGCGCGGGACCTCGACGATCGCCAGCGGCGTCACGTCGGCGTTCGCCGAGCTGGAGAAGAGCAACTACCTCTCGGTGACGTGGGTCGACGCGTCAGGCCTTCATCGCCGTATGTGGACGGACGTCGGCGCGGCGTACCCCGCGGCGAGCGTGGACGTCACCGTCCCCGCGTACAGCGTCGTCGTCGGCACGTTGATCACGATCGACTCGGGCGGCACGCTCCGGAAAGACGTCACGACCATTGCGACCGGGGTCTCGTCCGCCTTCGCCGAGCTCGACAAGAACAATGCGCTGACCCTCACCTGGACCGACGCGACCGGCATGCATCGACGCCTTTGGACGGGCACGGGCCCCTCCCCGGCATCGAACGTCGATGCGAGCGTTCCGGCGGGCAGCATCGCCGTCGGCACGCTCCTCACGCTCGGCCCCGACGCCGTGCTGCGCAGGGTCACGACGTCCGTCGCCACCGGCGTCACCTCGGTGTTCGCCGAGCTCGACAGCGGCAACTACACCAGTGTGACCTGGGTCGACGGGACCGGCATGCACCGTCGGATGTGGACCGACACGGGTTCCGCCTTCCCCGCAGGGAGTGTGGATGCCGCGGTCCCGGCCGACAGCACGGCCGTGGGCACGCTCCTCACGCTCGACGCCTCCGGCACCCTGCGCAAGGGCACGAACACCGTCGCGACGGGTGTCCCGTCGGCTCGCGGCGAGATCGACAAGAGCAACTCGACGGTGGTCACGTTCGTCGACGGAACGTGCTGATACGAGGAGGACGGAGGGATAAGGCGAGGTCACCGACGGGGCATTCCACGCACCCTGCGACGCGCCGACTCAGGAGGCCTTGCGCTTCTCGATCTGATGAACGCGTTGCGGGCTGATGCCCAGTACACGCCCCACGTCTGGGGCGGAGTACCTCTGCGCACGAAGTTGCGCGATGACGGCCCGTCGGCGTTCGGCCGCGCGAGCCTGGGCACGTCGCGCCTCGGCCTCTTCCCGACCGGCTGCTGCCCATTCGTCCAGAAGATCTTCCGCACCGTGGACGGTGACCGTGACAGAAACATCGGTGAGCGGAACGTCGAGCCACATCGCCGCCACACCCTGAGCTTCGCTCTCGACCTCACGGAGCGAAGCGGCCTGGCCACCGGTTCCGAGCTCGGGGATCTCGAACACCCACCAGCGCCCTTCGCGCTCCACGGTGACATCGAACCTGCGAACCATGCTTCCTCCCGTCACTTCCATGAGTCGGGGAGCGTCGCTCCCGCCTTCTCCAACATCCGGAGCACACCGGCCGAAACCTCGCGGTGACCCGCGGGAACAACCGCCTTCTGCGAACCGTCGGGTAACCCCCACAGCTCGTGACTTCCCCGTCCATCCCGCAGGTAGACCCAGCCGATGCTTCTCAGGTGTTGCAGCACAACCCGCGTCTTCTGCGCTCTCACTAGAGTAGGAAAGACCCCCCCTTACTCCGCAATCAAGGGGGGTCTAGTGAGATTCATCTGCCGCGAGGCGCAAAGTCACCCGCTTTCGCCCCCCAGCGCCGGCGTCCGCGGCGGCACCACCCGCCGCGGACGCAGCGCCTCGAAAGCCGCACCCAATCGCAGCAATGACGTGTCGTCGTAGGCCCGACCGGCGAACGTCAACCCCACCGGCATCCCGATGTCGGCCATCACCCCCATCGGTACCGTCACCGTCGGCACCCCGCAGTGGCGGATCGCGAGGTTCCCCGTCGAGACCCAGACGCCGTTGCGCCACGCGATGTCCGCCGAAGCGGGGTTCACGTCGGCGTCGGCGGGCGCCACGTCGGTCTGCGTCGGGAAGACCAGGGCGTCGAGGCCCTCGGCATCCATCCACTCCTCCAGATCCTGACGCCGCGTCTCTTCCAGACCTCGCACACCCTCAGCCAACTCGGGGATCTCGGTGAACGCCTTCACCGGGTGCTCGCGAACATGCGCGGGGTACAGCGCGATGTCGTCGTCGAAGCCCGTGTACCGGTCGGGCAGCGCCCCCTCGGGGTGCGGGAAGATCTCCGCCCCGTCGACGACCGCGAGGCCGGGGTGTCCGTTCGCGCGGAGGAAGTCGTCCCACGCCCACGCCGACAAGTCGACGATCTCGCGGTGGAGGAACTCCGGCGACACCAGACCGCGGGTCGCGATCGTCGGTGCCCCGGGACGATCGCCCTCGTAGTTGCTCAGCAGCGGGAAGTCGGTCTCGACGACGATCGCCCCCGCGGCCTCGAGGTCGGCGCGCGCGGCCTCCCACAGGGGGAGCACCGACGGTCGCGGCTCGATGCGCTCCCCCGTCGGCCCGCCCACGCCCTTCGGGCCGGTGCCCACGAGCGGATCCGTGCCGAGAAAGAGGCGCGGGATGCCGATCCGCTTGCCGACCAGCGAGGCGTCGGCCGCGAGTGCGGCGTACGACTCCGGCCGGACCTCGGACGCAGCCGGCAGCGGCACCCACGGCTGTGCGCGCCAGAAGTCCCCGCGCGTGTCGGGATCGTCGGCGACGACGACGTCGAGCACCGCGAGCAGGTCGGCCATTGACCGCGTATGCGGCACGACGACGTCCATGGTCGGCACCAGCGGCCAGTTGCCGCGCACCGAGATCACGCCGCGCGACGGGGTGTACGCGCAGAGTCCGTTGCAGGATGCCGGGGCCCGCCCGCTCGACCACGTCTCCTCGCCGAGACCGAAGACGCCGAACGACGCGGCCGTCGCCGTGCCGGAACCGTTCGATGATCCCGAGGCGAAGGCCGAGGTGAGGTAGTCGGCGTCGTACGGGCTCTCGGCTCGCCCGTAGAGCCCCCGCTGCATGCCGCCGTTGGCCATCGGGGGCATGTTCGTGCGCCCGAGGCAGATGGCTCCCGCATCCCGCAGCCGCTCGATGGTGAACGCGTCGCTCTGCGCCACGAGGTCGGCGAAGGCGGGGCTTCCGGATGCCGCGGTGAGACCGCGCACGAGATAGCTGTCCTTCGCGGTGTACGGGATGCCGTCGAGCGGCCCGCGCGTCTGCCCCGCGGCGCGGCGCGCATCAGAGGCCTCGGCCTCGGCCCGGGCGTCGGGGTTGAGCACGACGACCGAGTTCAGCCTCGTCTCGGAGTCCGGCCCGTCGTACGCGGCGATGCGCGCGAGGTGCGCGTCGACGAGCTCGACCGCGGTGGTCTCGCCCGCGGCGAGCGCGGCGGCGAGCTGGGCGATGGTCGCTTCGGTGACCTCGATCACGCGGTCACCTCCGGCTGCTGCTGGGTGATGCAGTGGATGCCGCCGCCCCGGGCGTACAGTTCGCGGGCGTCGACCGTGACCACCCGGCGCCCCGGGTACGCCTCCTCGAGGATGCCGCGCGCCCGGGCGTCGGCCTCGGGCTCGTCGAAGCCGCAGGCGATCACGCCGCCGTTGACGACGAGGTGGTTGACGTAGCTCCAGTCGGTGTCGCCGTCGGCGTCGCGGATCGTGGCGGGCGCGGGCAGATCGACGATGTCGAACGGGCGGCCGGCGGCATCCGTCTGCTCCGCGAAGAACGCACGGAGCTCGGCGGAGACGGTGTGGTCGGGGTGCGCGGGGTTGCGCTGGTCGTGCAGGAGCACGACTCCGGGTGAGGGCATCGTCGCCACGATATCGACGTGCCCGCTCGTGCCGAAGTCCTCGTAGTCGCGCGTCAGTCCGCGCGGCAGCCAGACCGCGTGCGTCGCTCCGATCGTGCGGAGCATCTCGGCCTCGACGCGCGCGCGGTCGGCGTAGGGGTTCCGGCGCGGGTCGAGCTGCACGGTCTCGGTGAGGAAGACCGTGCCCTCGCCGTCGACGTGGATGCCGCCCCCCTCGTTCACGAGGAGAGACGACACGAGCTCGGCGCCCGCCGCTTCGGCGACGAGGCGTCCGAGGCCGGCGGACTTGCGCCACTCGCTCCACCAGTGGTCGCCCCAGCCGTTGAACGTCCACGCGACCGCCCCCAGCACGCCGGGGCGTTCGGGATCGAGGACGAAGGAGGGCCCGGCGTCGCGCATCCAGAACTCGTCGACCGGCGCCTCGAGGATCTCGATCTCGGACGACAGCATGCGTCGTGCGCGGGCGACCTCCGCGGGATCGACGACCATCGTGACGGGTTCGAACTCGGCGACGGCGTGGGCGACCGCGGTCCACGCCGCGTAACCGGCCTCGCGTTCGGCGTCGGTCTCGCCGAGCGTGGGCCCCTCGGCGGGGAAGGCCATCCAGGTACGGGTCTGCGGGGCGGTCTCGCTCGGCATGCGCCAGCTCATCGGCGGGCCATCTCTTTCGGTCGGAGTCGGGGTCGGCGTGCGGGGGGCGGCGGGGTGGATCGTCGTCGATCGCCCTGCTCGAGCCCGAGGCTACGGGCCCGGTGTTTCAGCCCAGGAGCTCGTGGTGTTTCAGGGACATTAAACGTTTAAGTTGGCGTCGGCGCAAGAGTCGATTCGGCGTCGGGTACTGTCGGGCCGTGTGACGCCCCGCAAACCGACGCTGCACGACGTGGCCGCCGCCGCCGGCGTCTCGATCGCCGCCGCGTCGTTCGCGCTCCGCGACAAGGCCGGCGTCTCCCCCGAGACGCGGGAGCGCGTACTCGCCGCCGCCCGCGCGCTGGGCTACGTGGTCAACGCGCCCGCGCGCAGCCTCCGCACCGCCCGATACGGCGCGATCGGGCTGCTCCTCCCGCCGGGCGCGACGCGCCTGCCGTATTACACGGAGTTCGCCTTCGGGGTGGTCGACGCCGCCGACCGACGCGGGCTCTCGGTGATCCTGCTCCCGCATCGCGAGGCCGACGACGACACCCCGCCGACGGCGTTCGTTGACGGGTACGTGGTGGTCGACGGAACGACGGACGATGCCGGCGTCCGGGCGATCCTCGACACCGGCCGCCCGGTGATCAGCGCCGAGCACCTCGTCGGCGGAGAGGGGCGCGTCGCGGGGAGCGTGGTCTACGACCATGAGACCGCCCTCCGCGGACTCCTCGACCATCTGACCGACCGGGGCGCCGGGCGGATCGCCGCAATGCTCCCCGCCGCGGGAACCGCGTGGAGTCGCGAGCTCACCGCGACCTACGAGACGTGGATCGCCGAGCGCGGCGGCATCCCGATCTCACGCGCCATCGGCTTCATCCCCACCGCCGAGGAAGTCGACGCGGCCGTGGGCGACATCCTGGCGACGGAGCATGTCGACGCCCTCATCGTGGGCCCGAGCGGATCGGCCGCCCCCGCCCTCGAAGCCGCCCACCGCGCCGGGAGACGGGTCGGCACCGACCTCCTGCTCGCCGCGTACGTCGACGAGCCGATGCACGCGCTCCTGAGCCCCACGGTGACCTCTTTCGACCTCGAGGCCCGCGCGGTCGGTGCGGCCTGCCTCGAGCTGTTCGCCGCGATCCAGGATGCCGATCCCCCGAGCGACCGCGTGCAGGTGAGGCTCCCCCGGCTGGTCGAGCGCGCGAGCACCGCCGGGCGGTAGGCGAGGCGCGCCGGATTCGGACGGATGCATCGGATTCGGACCGGATGCCGCGATTCTTCCGAATCCGGTGACGGTCTCCGAATCTGCGAGGGCACGGGCGCCCGTCGGACGGGAACGGCCAGCCACCTAGAGTGAATCCGTGCGGGTGCGGTTCTTCGGCGGGTTGAGCGTCGCCACGGATGACGGGGATGCCGTCGTGCCCGGGCGCGGCCAGCAGTCGCTGCTCCTCCGCCTCGCGGTGGATGCCGGCACCACCGTGAGCGCCCGCGCCCTGGCCGAAGACCTCTGGCCCCTCGACGTCCCCGACGACCCCCGGGCGGCCCTGCAGTCGCTCGTGTCGCGCCTGCGCCGCGCGCTCCCCGCGGGATCGGTGTCGTCCACGCCCGGCGGCTACCGCCTCGACGTGGACCGCCGCGACGTCGACATCACGCTCTTCCAGGACCTGGTGGCCGAGGCCCGCGCCACCGGCGACGCGGCCCGCGCCCGCGAAGCGCTGGCGCTCTGGACCGGTGACGTCTGGACCCCGGGCGAGGGATTCGACTGGCTCGTCCGGGACCTTCTGGAGGACCGCGCCCACGCCGAGCGTCTCGCCGCCGCATCTCCCGCACCCGTCGTCATCCCCGCCGTTCCCGCCTCAGTGACGACGCTGATCGGCCGGGCCGACGAGCTCGACGCCATCCGCTCGCGCCTGGCCACCGACCGTCTCGTCACGATCCTCGGACCGGGAGGTGCGGGCAAGACCACCCTCGCCGTCGAGACCGCCCGCGCCCTCGCCGACGCGATCGTCGTCGAGCTCGCCCCCGCCGCCCCCGGCGAGGTGTGGACCGCGATCGCCGGCGCCGTCGGCCGCGGCGTGCGCGTCCGCGAAACGACTGGCCCCCCGGCGACCTCGGCCGAGCGCGTCGCCGAAGCCGTCGCGGGACGTGACGTCGTCCTCGTGCTCGACAACTGCGAGCACGTCTCGCGCGAGGCCGCCGACGCCGCTCTGACCCTCCTCGGCATGAGCAGCGGTGTGCGCATTCTCGCGACGAGCCGAGAACCTCTCGGCATCCCGGGCGAAGCCTTCGTCGACCTCGGTCCTCTACCCCCCGCCGACGCGGACGCCCTGTTCGCCCGCCGCGTGCGATCCGCGCGCGGGAGCGAACCGACGCCGGACGAGCACGAGGCCGCCGCCCGGATCGTGCGCCGCCTCGACGGGCTCCCCCTGGCCATCGAGCTCGCCGCCGCGCGCTCGCGCACCCTCACCCTCGCCGAGATCGACGCGGGCCTCGACGACCGGTTCGCGCTCCTCTCGCGAGGGCCGCGGCTGAGCTCGGAGCGACACCGCACCCTGCGGGCGCTCATCGACTGGAGCTGGGACACCCTCACCGACCCCGAGCGGGTCGCCCTGCGCGCCGCGGCCGTCTTCCCCGACGGCATCGGCGCCTCGGACGCCCGCGCCGTCGCCACGGCCTTCGGAGTGGATGCCGACACTCTCGACGCCCTGATCGACCGCTCGCTCCTCACCCGGCGCGAGGGGCGCTTCCGCATGCTCGAGACGGTGCGCGAGTACGGGCTCGACCGTCTGCGCACCGACGGCGAGGAGGAGCGGTACCGCCGCGCCGCCGCCGACGTGCTCACGGTTCTCGCCGCGCAGTGGGAGCAGGACGTGCGCGGGCCGGGGCTCCCGGCTGCCCTCGCCTGGTTCGACGCGAACGACGAGAACCTCACCGCGGCGCTCCGCGCCCTTGCCCGGGCAGGAGACCGTCGCGCGGGCGCGCGACTGCTGCGCAGCCTGCTCTGGCCCTGGGCGATCCGCGAGCGCAGCGACGACCTGCGGCGCGCGGTCGCCGAGGTCGCCGACCCCACGACCCCTCTCGACGACGAACCGACCATCGTGGTCGAGGCGGTCGCGCTGTTCTCGGCCACCTTCCCCGAACCCGGCGGCACGACCGGCCTGTCGCCCGAGGTCTTCCTGGCCCGCCGCCTCGAGCTCGAGGAAGCCGCTCACCGACACCCCTCGGAGGTCACGGCGCTGATCCCGCCGCTGCTGCGCCTCGCGGGCTCGGTGCTCGCCGCGGGAGACGGCGATGCCGCCCGCACCTGGCACGTCGACGTGACCGACGCCGAGCTGCACGCCGCCCCGCCGTGGTCGCGGGCGATCCTGCACACGCTGCACGCCGGGGCCGCGCAGAACGCCGGGGACGCCGTCACGCTCGGTGTCGAAAGCGGCCGCGCGCTCGAGATGTTCACCGAGATCGGCGACCCGTGGGGCACCGGCTTCGCGAGCCAGCTGCGCGCGGAGTGGCTCATCCTCGAGGGCCGCCTCGACGAGGCGCTCCTCGTCACCGACCGCTCGAGCGACGCGATCCGCGGGCTCACGTCGGTCTCGGACTTCCTGCAGCAGCGCGCTCAGGCCGTCGGCATCCTGCTCCGCCTCGGCCGGGACGACGAGGCGCGCGCCCGCGCGGAGGAGATCGAGCTCCTCGCGGGCGCCGACGGCTCGGTACGCGCTCTCGCGCAGGCGGCCATGACCCGCTCGTCCGTCGCGGTCGCCGCCGGGGACGGCGCCGAGGCGCTGAGATCAGTGGAGCGCATCGCTCTCGAGCCGGGATTCCCGGATCAGGTCGTCGCGTGGCGCGACGCGCAACGCGCGCAGGCGCTGCTGCTGCTCGGCCGGCACGACGAGGCCCGCGACGCGCTCCGCTCAGCGCTCGATTGCGCGGCCCGGTCACGGGACTTCCCGATCGTCGCGACGGTCCTGCTCGCGATCGCCGGGTGGAACGCCGCGACCGGGCGTCGCTCCCGCGCCGAAGAAGCCCTCGCCCGCGCCGCCGCCGTGCGCGGTGCCGCCGATGTCCGCGACCCCTTCTTCGTGTGGACGCGGGAACGCCTGGCCGAACTGCCCGAGGCTCCCACGACGGAGGGCCCCGGCATCCGGACGCCCCTGTCGGACGTGGATGCCGAGGCCCTCGCGGCCCTGCTCGACTGAAGCCCGGTCGGCTAGGCCTTGCGCATGTAGGCGCGCACCGTGAGCGGGGCGAACACCGCCACGATCACCGCCGCACCGACGAGCGAGATGAGTGCGTCGGAGCCGACCGTGCCGCTGTTGACCAGGTCGCGGACCGCGGTCACGAGGTGCGACACGGGGTTGACGTTGACGAACCACTGCAGCCACGAGGGCATCGTGTCCGCGGGGACGAACGCGTTGGACAGGAACGTCAGGGGGAACAGGATGATCATCGAGATGCCCTGCACGCTCGATGCGCTGCGGGCGATGACCCCGAAGAACGCGAAGATCCAGCTGATCGCCCACGAGCACGCGATGACGAGCAGTCCCGCCGCGACGACGGCCCACAGGCCCCCCTCGGGACGGAAGCCCATGACGAAGCCCATCGCGAACGTCAGCGTCGTCGCGATCGCGTAGCGGACCGTGTCGGCCAGCAGCGCCCCCGACAGCGGCGCGATGCGCGCGATCGGGAGGGAGCGGAATCGATCGAACACGCCCTTGTCCATGTCTTCGCGCAGCTGCGTCCCGGTCACGACCGAGGTCGTGATGACCGTCTGCACGAGGATGCCGGGGATGATGATCGGCAGGTAGTTCTGCACATCGCCCGCGATCGCGCCGCCGAAGATGTACGTGAACATCAGGGTGAACAGGATCGGCTGCAGCGTCACGTCGATGAGCTGCTCGGGCGTCCGCCGGATCTTCAACAGACCGCGGCCCGCCATGGTGAGGGTGTTCTGGACGGTCTGCGCGAGGCTCGCGGTGCGCGGCAGGTCGCGTTCGAGGGTGAGGGCGCTCATGAGCGGACTCCTTCCAGGGCGTCGGCGTTCTCGTGCGCCGGGCGGTCGTCGGTGGGCACACCGGTGCCGGTGAGGGTGAGGAAGACCTCGTCGAGGGTCGGCTGCTGCACGCTGAACTCGCTCAGGTGCACACCCTCCTCTCGGAAGGCCACCAGCAGGTCGGTGACCTGATCGGGGTCGGACATCGGCACCGTGAGGCGCGCCGCCTCCGGAGAGACGATGGCCGTGGCATCCAGGACCCGTCCGACCGTGGCCCGGGCGGTCTCGAGGTCGGAACCCGGCTGCAGGCGGAGCACGAGCGACGCCTGCCCGACCGAGGCCTTGAGCTCGAGCGCCGTGCCCTCGGCGACGACGCGTCCGCGGTCGATCACCGCGATCCGGTCGGCGAGCTGGTCGGCCTCGTCGAGGTACTGCGTGGTGAGCACGACGGTGGATCCGGATGCCACGAGCCGGCGGATCGTGTCCCACATCTGTCCGCGGGTGCGGGGATCCAGGCCCGTGGTCGGTTCGTCGAGGAAGATGAGCGGCGGCTGGGCGATGAGGGATGCCGCGAGGTCGAGCCGGCGACGCATACCGCCGGAGAACTTCGCGAGGGGGCCGGGATGCCGCCTCGGTGAGGCCGAACTCCTCGAGCAGCTCCGCGGCCTTGCGCCGGGCGTCGGCGCGGGAGAGGCCGAGGAGACGCCCGAAGATCATGAGGTTCTCGGTGGCCGAGAGCTTCTCGTCGACCGAGGCGAACTGCCCGGTGAGGCCGATGAGCTGGCGCACGACGTGCGGTTCGCGGGCGACGTCGTGGCCGAAGATCTCGGCGCGGCCGCCGTCGGGGCGCAGCAGCGTCGTGAGCATGCTGATGGTGGTGGTCTTGCCGGCGCCGTTGGGGCCGAGCACGCCGTAGACCGTGCCGGCTTCGACGACGAGATCGACGCCGTCGACGGCCCGGTTGGAGCCGAACGTCTTGACGAGCCCTTCGGCTCGGACCGCGGGAGAGCGGGTGGATGAAGTGGTCATGACGACAGGATGCGCCGGGCGCGCTGTCGCGCTCCTGTCACGGCGGCGGGGGCGCTGACACGGCGCTGTCAGGGGCGCTCGCGGGCGTCTGTCGGCGTCGGGCGGCACGGCCCGCGGTCTCGCCCGGGGCGGGGCGGCTGAAATGCCCTCGGCCCTTACGACGCGGGCGGACGCAGCTGCGTGAGCTTCACCTCGTGCACGGTCCAGACCGCGACCGAGAGGAAGGGCAGCACGGCGATGAGCGGGAAGAACCCCGTCAACGCGACGACGAGGTAGCCCACCGCGATCACCGCGACGGTGACGACCGACACGACCTCGATCGCCCGCTGGCGCGCGAACAGCCACATCGCCCGCACCACCGCGCGATCGCGCAGGGGATTCAGGGTCCCGACGCCGATCACGACGGTGCAGACCAGCCCCACTGCCGCCCCGAGGCGGGAGCCTGTCGACGCGCCGAGCGCCTGCGCGAACATCGCGAAGGTGAAGAACGGCACGAGCGCCGTCACGATCGTGATGAGACCGATCAGCTGGCGCACCATCAGAGCCGTGGCCACCTGCGCGAGATACGGCGGAGTGCGTGCGAGCGGGTTCTCACTCAGCACCCGACGCGCCGTCCGGATCGCCGCGGCACGCTGCCCGTTGACGACCTGCGCGGCGGCGAGCATCTGCCCGACCCGCGGATCGGTCGGATTGATTCGGGCCGCTTCCTCGGCGAGGCGCAGCGCCTCCGCGCGTCGCGGAGCCTGGACGACGGCGATCGACGAGGCCGTGATGAGGGCGTCGGTCCGCTCATCGTCGGATGCGGCGTTCGCGAGCGCCGCTTCCGCCTCGACCCGTGCGGGTTCGAAGAGCCGACGCTCGCGCAGGATCCTCGCGAGAACGATGCGGAACTCGCTGCGAGCGGGATCGAGTCGGACGGCCTCACTGGCCCATCCCGTCGCCTCGACGGGGTCGCGGGTCATGGTGATGCGGGCGAGCAGGGCGGCGGCATCCGGTCTCAGCTCCGCGTGCGCGAACGCGAGACGCGCGTCGCGCTCGGCGAGGTCGAGCGCAGCCGTCTGGAGGCGGGCATAGGCCATCAGCGCCAGGGCCGGGCCGTGGTCGGGCTGCTCCGCGAGCACGCGCTCGAGCACCCGTTGCGCCCTCTCCGGTTCATCGAGGAGGAGATACCGCCGCGCCTCGACGATCGGGTCGGATGCCATGTCAGAGGCGGTGGCGCTTGAGGTAGGCCCGCAGCTGACCGAACGTGCCGTCGTCGACCCCGTATTCGAGCACGGGCTTGATCTGCTCGAACCATTCGCGCGTGGAGGGCACGACCCGCGCCGCCGCCCTCTCGAGATCGGCGGTGCCGATCATGCGCGGGACCCCGGATGCCACCGACTCGGTGAATGCGGCCTCGATCGCCTGGTGGACGACATAGGCGATGTCGGCACCCGAGAACTCGGCGGTGCGTCGCGCCACCTCGCGCGCGTCGACCGCGGCGACGGGCTTGTCCCGCAGGGTGTTCTCGATGATCGCGACGCGCGCGGGCTCGTCGGGCGGAAGCACGAGTACCGTGCGATCGAGGCGTCCCGGACGCCGGAGCGCCGGGTCGACATCCCACGGGCGGTTGGTGGCGGCGAGGATGTAGATCCCGTCGTTGTCGGCATCCACCCCGTCGAACTCTTCGAGCAACTGGCTGGCGAACA
Organism: Microbacterium sp. SORGH_AS_0969; assembly: GCF_030818255.1. Classification (NCBI taxonomy): domain Bacteria; kingdom Bacillati; phylum Actinomycetota; class Actinomycetes; order Micrococcales; family Microbacteriaceae; genus Microbacterium; species Microbacterium sp. SORGH_AS_0969. The sequence continues at coordinate 1,603,401 of NZ_JAUTAG010000001.1, read as the reverse complement.
TCCGCAGGTACTGGGACGACGACCCGCCGGACGTCCGTCGCCCGCCGATCGCGTCGAACTCGTCGATGAAGACCACGCACGGCCGTGCCTTGCGCGCCGCCTCGAAGAGGGAGTGGATCGCCTGCTCGGTCTCGCCGAAGTGCGGGCGCACGAGGTCGGCGAGGGTCGCGTGCACGAAGTTCGCCTCGAGCTCGCCCGCGATCGCCCGCGCGATGAACGTCTTGCCGCAGCCCGGCGGGCCGTACATCAAGAGGCTTCCGCGCGCGGCCTTGCCGAACATGCGCGCCATCTCGGGGTTGCGCATCGGAAGGAGGAAGGCGCCGTTGAGGTGCTGCTTGACCTCGTCGAGCCCCGCGACGTCGGCGAGGGTCACGGCCGGCCGTTCGACGTCCCACACCGGCTTCTCGACCTCATCGGCCGAGACCCCGAGCAGGGGCGGGTCGCTCGCGGTGGTGTCGGCCGGGGCGGGCGGTGCGGGTGACGCGCGCGGAGGGACCGCCGCGGCCGAAGGCGGCGTTTCCGGGGCGGGTGGCACGAAGGGCGGTGCCGGGCTGGCGGGGCCGGCCGGAGCCGGGGGCACCGCGGCCTCGTCGGTCGCTGAAGCCGCGGAGGTGGCATCCGGAGTCTGGCCCGCGCGCAGACGCGCCGCCATCAACCGCGCCCGCAGCACGTTCACGGTGGCCGTGTTCGCGCCCTGCTCGGCGACACGATCGATCTGCGCGGCCGCCTCGTCGAGGTGGTCCTGCAGCAGCAGCTCGATGAGATCGACGCGCAGACCGATGTTTCCGGGGTCGGCCTCGACGGCCGCCCGGATGATCTCGACGAAGTCCTCGGAGCCCGTCATAACCGGCTCAGGCTCCGCGCAGCCGTTCGGCGAGGTAGCCGTGGAGCGCGTCGAGGCCGATGCGCTCCTGGCCCATCGTGTCGCGGTCGCGCACGGTCACGGCGTTGTCGTCGAGCGAGTCGAAGTCGACGGTGACGCAGTACGGGGTGCCGATCTCGTCCTGACGGCGATAGCGACGGCCGATGGCACCGGCGTCGTCGAAGTCGATGTTCCACCCGGCCGCGCGCAGCGTGTCGGCGACCTCGCGGGCCAGCGGCGACAGACGCTCGTTGCGCGAGAGCGGCAGCACGGCGACCTTGACGGGAGCGAGGCGCGGGTCGAGCTTCAGCACCGTGCGGGTGTCGGTGCCGCCCTTGGCGTTCGGAACCTCTTCTTCGCGGTAGGAGTCGACGAGGAACGCCATCATCGCGCGGGTCAGACCGAACGACGGCTCGATGACGTACGGGGTGTACTTCTCGCCCGACGCCTGGTCGAAGAACGTGAGCGACTGGCCCGACGCCTCGGAGTGGCTCTTGAGGTCGTAGTCGGTGCGGTTGGCGACGCCCATGAGCTCGCCCCACTCCTTGCCCGGGAAGCCGAAGCGGTACTCGACGTCGATCGTGCCGGCGGAGTAGTGCGCGCGATCGTCCTCGGGGACGTCGAAACGCTTCATGTTCTCGGGGTCGATTCCGAGGTCGATGAACCAGTTCCAGCACGCCTCGACCCAGTGCTCGAACCACTCGTGCGCCTCGGCCGGAGGCGTGAAGTACTCGATCTCCATCTGCTCGAACTCGCGCGTGCGGAAGATGAAGTTTCCGGGCGTGATCTCGTTGCGGAACGCCTTGCCGACCTGGCCGACGCCGAACGGGGGCTTGCGACGGGATGCCGTGAGCACGTTCGAGAAGTTCACGAAGATGCCCTGCGCGGTCTCGGGACGCAGGAAGTACAGGCCCGACTCGTCGTCGACGACGCCGAGGTAGGTCTTGACCAGGCCCGAGAACGACTTCGGCTCGGTGTACTGGCCCTTCGTGCCGCAGTTCGGGCACGGGACGTCGGCGAGGCCGTTCTCGGCCTTACGGCCCTTGCGGGCCTCGAAGTCCTCGATGAGGTTGTCGGCGCGGAAGCGCTTGTGGCAGTGCAGGCACTCCACCAGCGGGTCGGTGAAGGTCGCGACGTGGCCGGACGCCTCCCACACCCGCTTGGGCAGGATGATGCTCGAGTCGAGGCCCACCATGTCGCCGCGCCCGCGGACGAACGTCTGCCACCACTGGCGACGGATGTTCTCTTTCAGCTCGGTGCCGAGGGGGCCGTAGTCCCACGCCGAGCGCGAACCGCCGTAGATCTCACCGGCCTGGAACACGAACCCGCGGTGGCGGGCGAGGGCGATGACCTTGTCGAGGCGGGACTGTTCGGCCACGGTGGCTCCAATGGTCGGGAAAGCTGTGGGATGCCGCGGATGACGCGGACCCCCAGTTTACCGAAGCGGCCCATCGCCGCCGGGTCCGTGCGCCGGGTCCGTGCGCCGGGTCCGTGCGGCGGTTCAGCGCGTGAGGCGCTCGCGTCGCACGGTCACGGCGTCGAGAGCAGTCCGGTCGATCTCGACGCCGAGGCCGGGTCCGGTGGGCACGCGAACGTGCCCGTCCTCGATCACGGCGGGTTCGGTGACGATGTCGCGCGTGTAGAAGCGGGCGGATGCCGAGATGTCGCCCGGCAGCGTGAAGCCGGGCAGGGCGGCGAGAGCGGCGTTGGCCGCGCGGCCGATCCCCGTCTCGAGCATGCCGCCGCACCACACGGGGATCCCGGCCGCGCGGCACAGGTCGTGCACCGCCACGGCCTCGAGGTAGCCGCCCACGCGACCCGCCTTGATGTTGACGATCGCCGCGGACCCGAGCGTCAGGGCGTCGGCGGCCGCCTTCGCCGAGACGATCGACTCGTCGAGGCACACGGGCGTCCGCAGCTTCTTCGCGAGCTGCGCGTGGTCGACGAGGTCGTCTTCCTGCAGCGGCTGCTCGATGAGCAGGAGGTCGAAGCGGTCCAGTTCGGCGAGGGTGTCGGCATCCTGAAGCGTGTACGCCGAGTTGGCGTCGACCTGCAACGGGATATCGGCGAAGGTCCCGCGGACGGCGGCGGTGTCGGCGATGTCGCGCCCGGGCTTGATCTTGATCTTGATGCGGACGTACCCCTCGTCGAGGTATCCGCCCACGACGTCGACCAGCTCGGCGGGATCGCTCTGGATGCCGACCGAGACTCCCGCGGGCACGCGGGTCTTCTCGGCCCCGAGGTACTGGCCGAGGCTCCGCCCCTCGGCGCGCAGCGCGGCGTCGATCACCGCGAGCTCGAGGCCCGCCTTGGCCATGCGATGCCCGACGAAAGGCTGCAGGATGCCGGGGACCTCCTCGGGCGCGAGCGTCCGGCGCTCGAGCAGGGCCGGCGCGAGATAGCGGCTCAGCACATCCCACGCGCTGGCCGTGTACTCGCTCGAGTACAGCGGCTCGGCCATCGTCACGACCTCTCCCCACCCCACGCCGTCCGACGTCTCCGCCGTGACGACGATCACCTCGCGCACGGTCTCGGTGCCGAACGACGTCGTGAACGGCGACACGAGGGGCAGGTGCAGGACGCGGAGCTCCACGGCATCCAGGGTCACGGGCGAGGCGGGGCGGGTGAGGGGCATGACGGCAGGCTAACCGCGCGGCCGCGCGGACCGGGGGCGCGGCTGCGGCGAGCCGGTGGCGCGGGCGCGGCGAGCCGTTGGCGCGGGCGCGGGCGCGGGCGCGGCGAGCGAAACTCCTGAGAGATCGGCGCTCGGGCCGCCTGTCGGGGGACGTACGACCTGCCTGCGCCGATTGTTCAGGAGTTTCGCTCGCGCCCGTGCCGGAAAGCGGGCCGCGACGCGAGTGGATACGCCGGGGTGGCCCCGCCGGGAGACGCGACCGTAACGCCCGCGCCCGCGCCTGGCAAGGCCGACGACCGCGCGGCCCCGCGCGCGTACGGTCGGGCGCATGAGCGACGACTTCACCCCCCGCCACGCGATCGTCACCGGCTCCGACTCGGGCATCGGCGCGGCCACCGCCCTCGCCCTCGCCGACGCCGGGATCGACGTCGCCGTCACCTACCACTCCGACAAGGACGGCGCGGAAGAGACCGCCGCCGCCGTGCGCGCGCGCGGATCGCGCGCGATCGTCGCCCAGTTCGATGCGACCGATTTCGATTCGGTCCCGGATGCCGTGAACGCCATGGCCGACGAGCTCGGCGGCCTCGACGTCTTCGTCAACAACGCCGGCGGCGGCATCGGGGGCTCGTTCCTCGACCTCGACTTCGACACGTGGCGCACCGACATCTCGCTCAACCTCGACGGCGCGTTCCTCGCCCTGCACACGGCCGCACGCCGCATGGTGGAGGCGCGCACGGGCGGCCGGCTCATCGTCGTGTCGAGCGTGCACGAGCACCAGCCGCGCGTCGGCTCGGCCCCCTACGTCGCGGCGAAGCACGGTGTCGGCGGCCTCATCAAGACGATGGCCCTCGAGCTCGGGCAGTACGGCATCACCGCCAACGCCGTCGCCCCGGGAGAGATCGCGACCCCCATCAACGACATGTCGGCGGAGGATGCCGAACGCACCCACCGTCCCGGTATCCCGCTCGGACGCCCGGGCAAGCCCGAGGAGATCGCCGACGTGATCCGCTTCCTGGCGTCTCCCTCGGGCTCGTACGTCACGGGCGCGAGCTGGGTCGTCGACGGCGGGATGCTGCAGATGGGCCCGCAGGCGGGCTCGCACATGGATTCGGACGCCTGGCGTTCGGCCGGAGAGAAGTGAGAGCGATGAGCGACGACAAGAGCTTCGAAGAGAACCGTCACGACCAGCTGACGAGCGCCCCGAAGGCCACCGAAGAAGACGCGGCCCCGCGCTTCGACGTCACCGAGCACGACGGCGTCACCCGCATCGACGTGCGCGACGACGCCGCCGTCCGCCCGGGTCCGGGCCAGGGCGACCCGGCCGCCGAGAAGGACGAGCCGGTCTCGGACTCCTGACTCAGTCGCTGAGCGGGATGTCGGTGGTCGGCTCCACCCATCCGCGCGACCGCGCGTTGTCCGCGATGGCATCCCGGACTCGAGCGATGGTCGGAACGTCGCCCAGGACGCGGATCGCGTCGACGGCGGCCTGGTCGAATGCCCACACGATGCCACGCAGGATCTCGCGCGCCCGCAGGAGCGCCTCATCGGGGTCGAGCCCCAGCCGACGACCGGCCAGCTGGAGGGCATTCTCGCCGACGCGGTCGACCACGTACTCACCGTCCAGCGACATCGCCAGTTTTATCGGCTGACCCTCGGGCGTCGGATAGGGCGCGTGCGTGCCGAGGTCATAGAGGGGGGCGAGGGTCGCGCGCGAGCCATCCAGCAGGAGCGAGTAGTTCTTCGCATGCGCGTCGGTGCCGACGGCCGCAAGGTTGAAGGCAAGAGCGTCGAAGAACCTTCGACTGTTGTCTTGACGGTCGCTTCCGCTGGGGAGGCCGCGGAATAGATCCGCGATCTTGCCGACGCCGGGGCCGCCGTCGCTCTGGTACTTCTTATCGGGCTCGACGGCCAGCGCCTGACACAGATCTTCTTGGTGCAATCGCGCCCAGCGTTCGCCGGTGAAGGCACGGTCGTATCGGCGGGAGATGAAGACGTTGTCGCCCGCGGTGGTGGTGGCCATCTCGCTCTCGGCGACGACGAGACCCAGGTGACGCGCCGCCGCCATCGTCATGTACTCCACGATGTGGTGCTCGGAGTACGGGGGGACAGCGGGCTTGATGATGTGCGTCGTCGGGGTCGAGTCCAAAGGGGTGGCCCACTGCCCTTCCGCCGTGCGGAACAGCGCTGTCTTCGGCTGTGCGCCGGGGAGCGACCATCGCCCCGCTCGCCGAACGCCCCACGTGGCGGCGTTGGCGATGAGGTCTCGGATGAGGCCGGCGAAGTCCTCGTCGGAGTGCACCTGCAGTCGACCGGTGCGCGTGGCGGCGTCATCGCTGTCTTCGCCCTGCGGGAGGAGCTGCACCGCGCCGGCCGCGTCACGACCGATGTGAGACAGGAGCGCGAACGGGTTGTTCTCGGACACGTGGTACTCGCTCGCGAGTTCCCTGAGTCGGCCGGCGCTGTCCGGCAGCAGGCCTCTCAGGTATGCACGGGCGGGGGCGTTCTTGTGCATCTGCCGGGCGAGAGGCATCGACAGCGACATCGGCGTCGCCCCTCGCGAGCGTCGGTAGTCGTCGTCGTACTCGAAGCCGAGCGCCCCCGCGCGGGATTGAGTGAAGGCACCCACACGCACCCCGTCGAGATAGGCGTGCAGCTCACTCGTCATCGTGCACCTCGAGGGCCAGGCCGAGCGCATCGAGCACCCAGAACACCCGGTGCAGGGTGACGGAGGGCTTCCCCCTCTCGAAGCGCACGAGCCAGTCGCGCGTCACGCCCGCGTTCTTTGCGAGCTGCTCCTGCGACAGCCCCTGTTGCGCGCGGCGCTCTGCGACGAGTGCACCGAGATCGGCGGAACGCGCGACGCGCATGATGACCCCTGCCATGTGGGTTTTATCCCACTCTACGTCGAGTGGGATAAAACCCGCAACAGAAATTGTGGGATAAAAGCCACAACAGCGTGTGTGGGAAAGATCCCACACACGAGCAGCTCAGCGCGAGACAAGCAGGTACCCGCGCCCGTCCACTCCGCCGATGCGGAGACCGGATGCCAGCTGCCCCCGCAGTTCGTCTCGAAGGCGCACACGCCACTCGGCGGCCGCCGCCGGGTCGGTGCGGCGAAGGGCCTCGATGTCGTCGGGGACCTCGACGACCGCACGGACGGTGTCATCCGCCGGGGTCGGGGCGGGCGGTTCGGCGAGAGCCCACGACACCATGAGGCGATCGGACTCGTCCCCGCGGTTCACGTCGTCGGGCATCTCGCCGTACTGGTTGACGAGGTAGTCGGTCACGCGCGTGCCGAGCACGGCGAGGTTGAAGTGCGCGTTACGCGCGATGAGCGGGTCGAAAGTCCAGGTGATGTGCCCGATCCCCCGCCCCAGCGCCCACTCGCGCTGGTGGTTCTTCAGCTGTCGGCCGAGACCGCGGCCCTGGTAGCCGGGGAGCACGCCGGTGATGTGCGAGTGCATCGACCGCTCGGCGGGAGGGCCGAAGAAGGCCGCGGAGGCGCCGATCATGCGCTCCCCGTCGAAGAGCCCGACGACGTAGTTGCCGGAGTGCTCGAGCGCCCGCAGGATGTTCGCCGGCATCGTCGCCCGGTCTCCGACCCACACCGCGTCGAACACGCGCGACGCCTCGTGGATGCCCTCGACCGTCTCGAGGGGACGGATGTCGATCTCGCTCATGCCCCGAGTCTGGCATCCGGCGACGGCGCTGCGCCGCTCACCCTCGTCCCCCTTCTGACGGTTCGTGTCCCAGATTTCGCCACCTCAGGGCGCCTCAACCGGCCATAAGTGGGACAAGGGATGCCGCACCGGGGCCTGGAGAGCCCGATCACCCCGCCGCGTGACGAAAGGCCGGGTCGACTCGTCCTCCCTGTGACGCCGCACCGCGCGGACTCGACGAAAGGACGAGACGATGAGAGCCGGACGCATCACCACCGCCCGCCGACCGCGGGGCGTCTTCGTCGCGACGGCGATCGGCGCGGGGATCGTCGTCCTGATCGCGCTGGGGCTCTTCCTGCCGCTGGTCGGGTTCCTCGCCGGAACCACCGCATCGACCGCGGGCCTCGTCCCCTTCCCGGCGCTGACCGTGACCCTCGTGACGCTGATCGGCGCCGTGGTCACGGCGGGACTCCTTCTTCTCGCGCTCACCCGCCGTCGCATGGTCGTCGCGATCGTGTGGGTGGTGCTCGCCGTTCTCGTCGCGCTGGCCGTGACGGTGTTCCCGCTCGTCGCCGTGGCATCCGGATCGGCGGAGCGGGCCTCCGACGTCGCTCCGCTCATCGGCGAGCTGTGGGGTCGGCTGACCGGCGGCGCGTGAGCCGTCAGCGGGGCAGCTTGTCGATCCCGCCCACGTGGCGGATGGTGCGCCCGCGCTCGACGGCGATCGCGATCCCGCCCACGAGCCAGAGCGGTACCTGCATGAGGAACGCCCAGCGGAAGGCATCCAGAGAGTAGGTGTCGGGGGTCCCGGCGCCCTGCACGTCCATCGCGATACCGATGAAGAGGATCGCGAGGAGCGCCGCGAGGAACCCGCCGCCGTTCACGATGCCCGTCGCGGTGCTGAGCCGGTGGCTCGGGGTGAACGTGCGGGCGTGATCGAACGCGATCATCGACGCGGGACCGCCGGTCGACAGCGCGAACATCAGCACGATCAGCAGCCACACCGGTGCGGGCCCCGGCCAGCCGATGACGACGATCCACACCGCGGCCTGGAACACCACCGTGGGCAGGACGAGCCAGCGCGAGCGCCGCGTCGGGTGGCGGCTCGACAGCGCGCCGATCACCGGTCCGCACAGGATGCCGAAGAACACGAGCGTCGTCATGATGAGCGACGCGGTGGCCGGCGCGAGCCCCTCACCCGCGGTGAGGAAGGGGAAGCCCCACAGCAGCATGAACGCGGTGCCCGCGAACGGCGTGGCGAAGTGCGACCAGAAGCCGAGGCGCGTGCCCGGGTGCGCCCACGACTCGCGGAACCCCTGACGCAGGTCGGCGGAGGACTTCACGACGCGGATCGCGCCCGTCTGCGTGTCGACGGACGTGTCGACCGGATCGGAGCGCCGTTCGGGAGGGCGGTTGCGGATGATCAGGTAGGTCAGCACGCCGAACAGCACGCCGAGCCCGGCGACGCTGCCGAACGCGACACTCCAGCTCGTGGCGTGCAGCAGCGCGGCGAGGGGCACGACGGCGATGATCTGCCCGAACTGCCCGATGATCCCGGTGAGCTGCACCAGTAGCGGCGCCCGTTGGGCCGGGAACCACGTCGCGATCACGCGCAGCACGCTGGGGAAGATTGCCGCGTCGCCCGCGCCGATGAGTACGCGGGCCAGGATGCCGATCCCCACCGCATCGGCGAACGCCATGACGAGCTGGCCGGCCGCCATCAGCAGCATGCCGATCGCGATGATCGGGCGGGCGCCGAAGCGATCGAGGAGGAGGCCGGCCGGGATCTGCATCGCGCCGTAGACGAAGAGCTGGATGACGGCGAACATCGACAGCGCCGACGCGTCGGCGTGGAAACGGGTCGCCGCGTCGACCCCCACCGCCGACAGCGAGGTGCGGTTCACGATCGACACGACGTAGGCGAGCAGACCGATCCCCCACAGCAGCCACGTGCGCCACCCGGGGCGGTCGAGGCGCAGGGATTCGGTCACGGTTCCAGGCTATCCGCGCGCACCGACATCCGGTCGTGGGGTGGCGCTGCGGTGGCCACGTCGCGACACGGCGCCGCCGAAGCGGTCAGGAGGGGAGGTCGCCGAGCACGTCGGACATGCGCTGTCGGACCTCTTCGAGGTGGCGGGTCAACGGCATCCGGTTCTCATCCTCAAGCCAGCGCTCGAGAGCGGTCTGCAACAGGTCGACGGTGAGACCCGCCACGACGCGGGACGTGAGCGGATCGGCGCCGCGCGCGGCGCACCCCGCGCGGATCGCCTCGCGCAGGTCGGCCTGCTTCTGCAGATCGCGTTCACGGAGGGCAGGCTCGGCCTCGATGATGCGACGCGATGCCGCCATCTGGTCGCGCCGCGGCTCGAACCTCTCTGCGGCGAGCGCACGCAGCCCCGTCCAGGCGATCGAGAACGGGGCCACCCCGGCCGGAGCGGCGGCCAACATCGCCGTCGCCAGGCCCGGGATCTCGTCGTCGCCGAAGAACACCTCGCGCTTGTCGCTGAAATGGCGGAAGAAGGTCCGCCGCGTCACTCCGGCGCGCTCGACGATGTCGGGAACGGTCGTCACGCCGAAGCCCCGCTCCTCGAAGAGCTCCAGTGCGGCGACGCGGAGCCTCTCCCTGGTGTCCGGAGCCCATCTCGCCATGTCTCGAGCATAGGTGATGTCACTTGGTGTCATCAGGTCTATAGTGAAGACACTTCGTGTCATCACTGCGGAAAGGCCCCGATGTCCACCCACGCTGCGGCGATCATGCCGGCACCCCGCGCTCGCCTGACCGTGACGACCCTGCCCACCCCGACGCCCGCCCCCGACGAGGTCCTCGTCCGGGTGCGGGCTGTCGCGATCAATCCCGTCGACTGGGTGATCCAGGGAACCAGTCAGGTCACGTATCGGTGGCTTCGCACCCCCGCCGTCCTCGGCTCCGACGTCGCGGGGGAAGTCCTCGCCGTCGGCGCCGATGTCTCGCGTTTCCAGGTCGGAGAACGGGTCTTCGGCCTCGCCACCGGCACCGACCGCGGGCGCGATCCGCTCCGCGAGGGCGCGTTCCAGGATGCCACCGTGCTGAGCGAGCGCCTGACGGCGGCGACACCGGCGTCCCTCTCCGACGAGGAGGCCGCCGTCTTCCCGCTGGGCATCTCGACCGCGGCCTGCGCGCTGTTCCAGCCCGCGCACCTCGGGCTCCCTCTCCCCTCGACCGAGGCCGCGAAGGACGCGGCGGGTGTCGTGGTCGTCTGGGGCGGTTCGACCAGCGTCGGGATGAACGCCATCCAACTGGCCCGCGCTGCCGGCTACGACGTCGTCAGCACTGCTTCGCCGCGCAATGCCGACCTCGTGCGATCGCTCGGAGCCGACGCCGTCGCCGACCACGGCTCTCGGACGGCCGTCGACGACCTCGTCGCCGCGATCGGTTCGCGCCCCGTCGTCGGCGCGGTCGCGCTCGGCGCCGGATCGGCGAACGCGTGCATCGACATCCTCGGGCGCACCGGCGGCACGCGACTGGCCCTCGCCAGCACCCCGTACTCGCTCGCCGGCCTCGTCGGCCGTCGCCGCCTGTTCCCGGCGATGATCCCGGTCTTCTCGCGCATCGGGCTGGCGACCGTGCGATCGATGCTCCGCGCGCGACGCCGTGGCATCCGGGCCGCTTTCGTCTGGGGAAGCAGCCTGCGCGACGACGACCTCGGGCCGCGGCTCTGGGCCGAGGTGCTGCCCCAGCTCCTGGCCGACGGGCGCCTGCGCGCGCTCCCCGAGCCGATGGTCGTCGGCACGGGACTCACGGCCATCCAGGACGCCCTCGACCGGCAGCGAGCGGGCGTCTCGGCGCGCAAGATCGTGGTCCGGCTCTGATCACTGCGCTGCGGGGTGCCGTGGCAGCCCGGTCGGAGCAAGGGCCGTGGCCCCCGGACCACGGACAACGCCCCGAACCGACGCACCGCGTGTCCGCCGACGTCACCGGGGCACGGCAGAATGGTCCGATGGTCTCCGCGAGCCCCCACCTGCAGCCCGATCACGCGTGCCTCATCGTCCACGGCAGCGACACCCCCGGCATCATCGCCGCGGTGTCGGCGCTCATCGCCCGCCAGGGCGGCAACATCGTCGCCTTCGACCAGTACTCCGACGACCCGCGCGGGGGCGCGTACTTCCAGCGCGTCGTCTTCTTCCGTCCGAACCTCGCCGCCGCCTTCCCCGAGATCGAGGCAGACCTCGCCGAGACCCTCGGCGACGGCTTCGAGCTGGAGTGGACGCTCACCGACCTCTCCACGCCGAAGCGCATGGCGATCCTGGCGTCGAAGCAGGACCACTGCCTGCTCGACCTGCTGTGGCGTCACCGCCGCGGCGATCTGCCCGTCAGCATCCCCATGGTCGTGTCGAACCACACCACGGCGGCGGAAGACGTGCGCTCGTTCGGCGTCCCGTTCTTCCACGTGCCCTCCACGCCCGGCCCCGACAAGTCGGCATCCGAGGCTCGCATTCTCGAGCTGTTGGTCGGCAACGTCGACTTCGTCGTGCTCGCGCGCTACATGCAGATCCTCTCCGCCGACTTCCTCGAGAAGATCGGGGTGCCGGTGATCAACATCCATCACTCGTTCCTCCCGGCCTTCATCGGTGCCGAGCCGTACAAGAAGGCCAAGGAGCGCGGGGTCAAGCTCATCGGCGCCACCTCGCACTACGTGACGAGCGACCTCGACGAGGGTCCGATCATCGAGCAGGACACCGTGCGCGTCACGCACGCCGACTCCGCCGCCGAGCTCGCGCGCCGAGGAGCCGACGTGGAGCGCCAGGTGCTGTCGCGCGCGGTGCTGTGGCACGCGGAAGACCGCGTCATCCGCCACGGCAACCACACGATCGTCTTCTGACGCGCCCGCGCCCGCGCCCGCACCCCCGCCAGCTCGCCGAGACTGCATCGCGCTGACATCTCCCCCGCACGCTGCAGCGGAGATGTCAGCGGGCTGCAGTCTCGCGGCGCTTTGAGGCAGCGTCCGTCAGGGGCTGAGGTGGTGCACGCCGTCGGGGAGACGTCGACGACGCCACGACCCGAGGATGTGCTCCTCCATCGCGACGCGCGCCGCGACCGCGTTCCCGGCCTCGATTGCCTCGAAGACGCGCTCGTGCTCGGCCAGTGTGCGCGGGATGGCGTCGGCCGGGTTGTTGCCGTCCCACCGGGCGCTCTGCAGCGGACGAACGAAGAAGGACCGCGCGATGGTCGCCGCGATCCGGTTCTTCGACGCGGCCATCATCGAGAGGTGGAACTGCATGTCAGCGCGCAGGAAAGCGGGGTTGTCGTGCTGCAGGCGACGCATGTCGTGCAGGTGGACCCGGATCTGCTCGTGCGACTCGGCGCTTCCGGTGGCCGCGACCTCGCTCGCCATCACGCCCTCGAGCGCTGCGCGCACCACGCTGACCTCGTCGAGCACACCGAGCGACTCGTCATGACGCACGAGGGAGTCGAAGACGAGCGGATCGAGGACGTTCCAGTCGTTGAAGTGCCGAACCCGTGTGCCGCGGCCCTGCGCGACCTCGACGAGGCCCTTCTCCTGGATGCGCTTGATGCATTCCCGGATCACGGTCCGGCTGACGCCGAACTCGTCGCACAGGGCTTGTTCGGGCGGGAGGTACTCACCGTCTGCGATGCTTCCCGTGACGATCAGCTCGACCAGCTCTTCGAGCACGCGCGAGCCGATGCGATCGATCTGCCCGCGCCGCGGAGCCCCGGAACGGGGATCGGAGGCGGGAAGCATGGAGAGCACTCTACTCCGCCCGTCGCCCCACGCTCCGGCGCACGCCGAGTTCGAGCCCCGTCCGACCATCGCGCACGTGGGGACCGCCTTCCCCGCCCCACACGAAGTCGGCCGCTCCGTCGTGGACCGACTCGTCGATCGAGATCCCGCCGCCCGGGCGGTCTCCGAGCACGAGCCCGCCGTCCGCGACGTCGTAGTCGACGGTCACCCCCGCCGGCATCTGCGGGGTGGTGACCTCGGTCAGCAGGTGGTTGGGGATCGCCGTGGCCACGGCCATCGTCGACGGGTTGGAGGTCATCCCGATCGGGCTGACCGGCAGGTCCCGCGCGTGCGCGGCGACGGCCACGCGCAGCGAATGGGTGACCCCCCACACCGCCGCCGCCTGGACGATGTCGACGGCCTCCGCGTCGAAGAGCTGACGGTACTGCTCGAGGCCGGTCAGGTTCTCGCCCGTCGCGATCGCAGGCGAGATGGTGTCACGCAGGCGACGGAGACCGCTGGCATCCCAGCGTCGCAACGGCTCCTCGACCCACGCGATCTCGACGTTCTGCTCGAGGTGCTGAATGTAACGTGCAGCCTGCGGGACATTCCACGACTCGTTCGCGTCGAGCATGACGAGCGGCTCATCGGTGGCCTCACCCAGCACGTCGCGCACGAGGGCGAGACGCTCGGCGTCGTGACGGACGTTGCGCCCGCCCTTGAGCTTGGCGGCGGTGAAGCCGCGGTCACGCATGAACGAGTAGAACTCGGTGAGCCCCGCGGAGTCCAGGGCGATGTCGAGACCCGAGGCGTAGCCCGGGATGTACCGGTCCCGTCCACCGAGCAGGCGCCACAGCGGCTCACCCAGCGCTTTCGCCTTGATGTCCCAGAACGCGCTGTCCAGGGCACCGATGCCTCCGAAGACACCACCGGCGTGACCGTTCTTGAACATGCGGGCGATCATGCGGTCGTAGAGCCACGACGTCGCGCGCGGATCCTCGCCTTCGACGGCCTCGAAGAGCTGGGGGGATGCCATCGTGCATCCCCATACCGACACCCTCGATGCCCTCGTCGGTCTCGACGATGACGATCGGGAGAGCGGTGATGCCCGAGGCGATGAACCCGTTGACATCGCCGACCGGCCGCCCCCAATCGAGTGTGGTGTTGATCAGGCGGTATCCCGTGATCTTCATGACTGGACCTCTTCCACCCCGGCGACCGGGGTCATTCCTTCGTTCCGCCCGCAGTCATTCCTTCGACGAGGAATCGCTGCGAGAACAGGAACACGATGAGGATCGGCGCGATGGAGACGAGCGTGGCGAGCGCCATCACCGGCAGATCGAGAGTGACGGATGCCGATGAGGTGGGGTTGAACAACGGCACGTTGGACAACAGCTCGGCGAGTCCGACCTGGATGGGGGCTTTGCGACCGGGCTCCATGACGAAGGGGAGGAAGTAGTTGTTCCAGTTGCCGACGAGGTTGAAGAAACCCACCAGCGCGATCACGGGGGTCGCGAGCGGGAGGGCCACCGAACGGAAGACCCGCAGCTCGCTCGCACCGTCGATGCGCGCCGCGTTCAGGAGGTCCTGCGACACGCTCGTCGTGAAGTAGATGTACGTGAGGTACACCCCGAACGGGAAGAACGAGAACGGCAGGATGACGGCCCACGGCGTTCCGACGAGCTTGAGCGCACTCATCTCGAGGAACACCGGGAGCACGAGCGCCGTGTTCGGGATGAGCATGACCACGAGCGTCAGGATCAGCAGGACACCGCGGAAGCGGAACCTCGTCATCGCGAGGGCGTAGCCGGCGGGGATCGTGACGACGAGGGTGATCACCAGAGCCACGCCCGTGTAGAGCGCGGCGTTGCCCGTCCACTGCCAGATGATGCCGTTCTGGAACTCGCTCAGCCGCGACCAGTTGTCGGCGATCGTGGCGAACGAGCCGAACGAGAACGGCGGCTGACCGGTCAGCTCGGTGGAGGACTTCGTCGGCGCCAGCAGCAGCCAGACGATCGGCATCCCGAAGACGAAGACGAAGAACAGGATGATGACGGTGACGAAGGCCCGCCCCAGAAACGCTGCGGGGGTCAGGGCGCGCTTGGTCGCGGTCGACTTAGTCGCGTTCAAAGAGTCCTCCTCGGAAGACGAAGAAGGCCGCAAGGCCGGCGGCGACGACCAGGAGCATCAGCGAGATGGCCGCGGAGCCGTTGAAGTCGTTCTGACGGAAGGCGTAGAGGTAGGCGACCTGGTTGAGGGAGTAGTCGAGGCCCACGACGCCCTTGCTCGCCTGCGACAGCACGCGGGGCTCGACGAAGAGCTGCGTGCCGGCGGCCAGCGACATGACGGCCATGTACGCGATCCACTTCCGCAGCAGCGGGATCTGGATGTACCAGGCGGTGGCGATCGGGCCGGCACCGTCGATGCGGGCGGCCTCCATGACCTCGACGTTGATGTTGTTCAGGGCGCCGTACATGATGACGATCCATCCACCGGCACCGGCCCAGAAGGCGATGACGGTGAAGACCACCGGGAGATTGCCCTCGTTGCCGACGACGTCGACGAAGGTGTTGAAGCCCATTGCACGGAGGAGTCCGCTGACCGGGCTCACCGTCGGGTCGAGCATGAAGAGCCAGAGCAGCACGCTTGACGCCCCGGCGAGGGCGCCCGGGATGTAGAAGATGAACCGCGACGCGGATGACAGCCAGCGCACGCGGATCGCGTGGACGATCACCGCGAGGAACACGACGATGATGATGAGGCTCGTCAGCCAGATCGCGATGAACGCGGCGACGTGGCCGACGGCGGGGAGGAAACGATAGTCCTGAACCGCTTTGAGGAAGTTGTCGAAGCCGACGAAGGCTCCGTCCTTGGTGAACGCCAGGTATGCGGCATAGAGGGTCGGCAAGATGCCGAACGCCAGGAGCAGGACGACGTATCCGCTGACCATCAGGTAGCCGAAGGTCGATTGAGCTCGACGGAGGGAGAGCATGGTCTTTTCCGTTCTCAGGGGGAAGGGCTGGCCGCATCCGCGGACGAATGCGGCCAGCCCAGGATGGTGTTCGGGTTACTTCTTGACGTCGTAGCCCTGGACCTGCGCCTGGTTGTCCATCTCGGTCTGCCACGCCTGCGTGGCGTCCGAGAGAGGCTTACCCGCGGAGATCACCGGCAGCGCCACCTTCGAGTAGGCGGCCTCGATGCTGAAGCTGGGGTAGCCCCAGCCCTGCCAGACCGAGCTGGCTGCGGTCGAGATGCTGGACTCGAGATCGCCCGTGAAGAAGCCCTGGGCGGCCTGTTCCTTCAGCCACGCATCTGCGGCCGACTGGTAGGCCGGCAGGCCCGACGCGAGCTTGACGGCGTCGTCCGAGCTGGTGACGTAGGTGAGGAAGGTCTTGACGGCCTCGAGGTTCTTCGAGTGGCTCGAGGCATACCAGACGCCACCACCGACGTTTCCGGTGACCTTGTCGCCGTCGGACCACGTGAGCGGAGCGCCGGCACCAATGGTGCCGGGAGCGGCGTTCAGGCTCTTCTCGTTGTCGAACAGCGCACCGGCGTACCACGCGGGGCCGGGGATTCCGAGGAGCTTGTCGGAGTACTTGGCGACGAAGTCGTTACCGAACACGCTGTCGGTCACGAGGGTGCCGTTGGCGAGCATGTGGTCGATGAGGTCGGTGGCCTTCTCGGAGTTCGGCGCAGAGAAGTCCGAGCTGAACGTGTTGCCCTCGACCTGGAAGATCGGAGCCTCGGCACCCCAGTAGTACACGTAGGGGGCCTGGAACGAGTCTCCCACCGAACCGAGGATGTATCCGGGGTGCTCGGCAGCCACCTTGTCGCTGAGGGCCTTGTACTCTTCCCACGTCGTGGGAATGGTGTAGCCGAACTGGTCGAAGAGCGGCTTATTGTACCAGAACAGCACCGGCGCGAGGTCGTTGCGGAGGCCGTAAACGGTGTCGTCGACGGTCATGGGGCCGAGCGCGCCCTTGGTGAAGCCGTCGAGGAAGCTCTGATCGAAGAAGCCCTTGTTCAGCGGGGCGGCGAACGCCTGCTGTCCGTTGTTCTCCTTCGAGGCCCACGCGGTGTCGTTCTGCTGGGTGGAGAAGACGACGTCGGGCCAGCCCTCACCGGACTGGTCGAAGAGGGCGATCTTCTGCTGGAACGAGCCCGAGCCGCCGGCGCCGCCGTCGTAGGTCTCGATGTTGATCTTGACGTCGGGGTTCGCCTTCTCGAACGCCTGGGCGAGGGGCTCGCGAGACGAGTCGACCCAAACGGTGATGGCGCTCGACGCGTCCTGCTCTGCCGCGGTGAAGCCGTACTGGGAGTCAGAGTCGCCTCCGCCACCACCGGTGCTCGGGCTGCACGCGGAAAGCGCGAGGGCGGACGCTACGGCGACTCCACCCACGAGGGCGAGGCGACGATGAGCGCGAGAAACATGCTGCGTCATTGCGGAAGCTCCTGTCTTCTTCGACGAGGTCGGATGACCGGATGCCAGCATAGGGCATACGTCATATGTTTGCGCAAGAGGCGAGATGAATCCGTGATCAAGAGCGCGCGTGAGCTGCGTGATTCGGGGAAGTCGTCCGACCTCCGCGGGAACTGCCACCTACGCCGCAACGGTCATCGTCGTCGCGACCACCATCGCGGCGTGCTCGCGGAGCGTCTGGAGCATCCGCGCCGACTGAGGGTCAGTACACGTACTCCATCAGCTCGACGCCGAGGACCCGGAACGCGTCGTGCGCGCGCAGACGGTGCGAGATGGAGAGATCGTCGAAGTTGACGATCAGCGCGTAGGCCACGCCCGCGCGGGGGCCGCCGAGTACGCCCGCCTCGGCACGCACGCCGGCGGCGCGACCCGTCTTGTTGATGAACAGCAGCCCGTGCTGGTCGTTCTCGTGCGCGAACGGATCGAGACCGGTGGCGGATGCCACGAGCGACAGGTCGTGGTTCAGGCTCAGCCACTCCGCGACCTGTGCGCTGACCCCCGGCGAGACCACCGCCGAGTTCACGAGACCGGCGAAGAGTCCCGCCATCTCACGGGCGGTCGAGAGCGCGACGTGCGGAGCGTCGTCGGGGCCGCGGTCGTCGCGGAAGCGGTCGAGGAGCGCCGTCCGGCGCATCCCCAGCTGCTCCGACCGCGCGCGCACGGCCTGCAGACCCACGCGCTGCAGGAGGGCGTTGACCGCGAGTGCGTCGCCGGCCGAGGCGGCGAGCACCGCGACGTCGGCGATCGGCAGCGCGGGGGCCTTGAGATGCTGCCACATGCCGCCGACCGCGGCGCCGTGCACGGTCGACCGGTCGATGATCTCCAGCGCGTCGATCGTGCCCGCCTCGATGGATGCCGCGACCTCGATGAGGAGCGGGACGACGCCGAGCCCCCCGACCGGGAGGGTCAGGAAATCGTCGCCCCCGAGCACCTGCGCCCCGCCGTCCAGCTCGTCGATTCGCACCGAGACGCGCGCACCCGACGCGGCGAGCTCGTCGAGCGCGCGCAGCGTCGCGGTGAACGAGCGTCGTCCGGCCGCCGCACGGCGCGGAAGCCGCTTCGGCCCTTTCCTCCCGGCACCCCGGAGAGCGGGCGCGTCGCGTCGCGACGACTCGACGGCCCCGCCGAGGGGCTCGGGGGTGGCGGGCTCGGGAACCGGGGGCATGCCCACGAGCGTGGCTCCTTCCGGGTCAGAAGAGCAACAAACTCCGCCTCACCAAATGGTGACGCGCTGGTCTGCGTCGAGCCAGAGAGCGTCGCCCTCGGTCACCTCGAACGCCTCGTAGAAAGCATCGATGTTACGCACGATCTGATTGCAGCGGAACTCGTTGGGCGAGTGCGGATCGATCGTGAGGAGGCGGATGGTCTCGGCATCCCGGCCCTTCTGCTGCCACACCTGCGCCCAGCTGAGAAGAAGACGCTGGATGCCACTGAGCCCGTCCACGACCGGACCTTCGGGGTGCTGCCCCTCGGCTTCGAGCGAGAGCCGGTAAGCCGAGATCGCGATGCCGAGTCCGCCCAGGTCGCCGATGTTCTCACCGATCGTGAGGGCGCCGTTGACGTGGTGCTCCTCGGACAGCCCCTCGGGCACGAGCGCGTCGTACTGGGCGATCAGGGCCTTGGTTCGCTCCTCGAACGCGGCGCGATCGGCATCCGTCCACCAGTCGCGCAGCGATCCGTCGCCGTCGAAGCGGCTGCCCTGGTCGTCGAAGCCGTGGCCGATCTCGTGACCGATCACGGCACCGATCCCGCCGAAGTTGGCGGCCGAATCGCGGTCGGCGTCGAAGAACGGGTACTGCAGGATCGCCGCGGGGAAGACGATCTCGTTCATCAACGGGTTGTAGTAGGCGTTCACCGTCTGCGGCGTCATGTGCCACTCGTCACGGTCGATCGGCTGGCCGACCTTCGCGAGCTGCCGGTCGTGCTCCCAGACGTTGGCCCGGCGGACGTTTCCGATGAGGTCGTCGGCGGAGATCTCGAGGTCGCCGTAGTCCTTCCAGCGCACGGGGTAGCCGATCTTCGGCGTGAAGGCGTCGAGCTTCGCGAGCGCGCGCTCGCGCGTTTCGGCGGTCATCCACTCGAGCGAGCGGATCGAGCGACGGTAGGCCTCGATGAGGTGCGCGACGAGACCGTCCATGGCCTCCTTCGCTGCCGGCGGGAAGTGCCGTTCGACGTAGACCTTGCCGATCGCCTCGCCCAGAGCGGCCTCCGCGAGGCTCACGCCGCGCTTCCACCGCTCGCGGTTCACGGGAACACCCGTGAGCTGGGTGCCGTAGAACGAGAAGTTCTCGGCGACGAAGGCATCGGGCAGGAACGCCGCCGCGGAGTGCACCACCTTGAAGCGCAGCCAGGCCTTCCAGTCGTCGAGGCGTTCCGCGACGAGCAGTTCGCCGAGGGACTCGACGAAGCTCGGCTGGTAGACGACGACCTCGGCGAGCGCGTCCTCGCGGCCGGGGGCGACGCCCGCCCGCCACGCCGCAAGGTCGATGCCGGCGAGCGCGACGGTGTCGTCCCACGACTTCAGGTTGTAGGTCTTGACCGCGTCGCGGCTGTCTTCGCGCGACCAGTGGTGGGTCGCGATCTCGGTCTCGAGGGCGAAGACCCGCGCGGCGTCATCGGCAGCATCGGCGACGCCCGCGAGGTCGAGGATGCGCTCGATGTGCGCGCGGTAGGCGTCGCGCGTGTCGGCGAAGTTGTCGAGACGGTAGTAGCTCTCGTCGGGCATCGAGAGGCCGCCCTGGTAGAGGACCGGGACGTACCGCGTCGGGTCGCCCGGGTCGGGCTCGACGAAGAGGGCGATCAGACCGCTCATGCCCTCGCGCTCGAACTCGCCCGTGAGCCGCAGGAGCCCGGCGACGTCGTGCACCTCGTCGACCCGTCGCAGCTGCTCCTCGATCGGCGTCCGGCCGAGCTCGTCGATGCGGGCGGTGTCCATGAAGCTCGCGAACAGATCGCCGATCTTGCGGGCCTCGGTGCCCGGCTCGGCCTGCTGCGACTCCTCGACGATCGCGCGGACATCCTTCTCGGCCTGCTCGGCGATCAGGTGGAAGGCGCCCCAGCGCGCCTTGTCTTCGGGGATCTCGGTGCGCTCGAGCCAGCGGCCGTTGACGTGGCGGAACAGGTCGTCCTGCGGGCGGATCTCGTCGCTCAGTTCGTCGAGCGCGAGGCCGGAACGGGGGGTCTCGGTCATTCAGCCAGGATAAATCCCCGTTGTTCGGTGCGGGCTGGGGACGCCGACATTGCCTCGCCCGTGGCGCGTGCGGCTGCGCGCGCCCTTGCGCCCACGCCCCGCCCGGCGCGATGTCGGTGGGTCGCCATAGGCTCGACGCGTGACCACGCGACCGCCCGAGACGCTCAACCGGTCGATCCTCCGGCTGGCCATCCCGGCGCTCGGCGCGCTCATCGCCGAGCCGCTCTTCCTCATCGTCGACGCAGCCATGGTCGGGCACCTCGGCGTCGCCCCGCTCGCGGGGCTCGGGATCGCCGGGGCGGTTCTGCACACCATCGTCGGCCTGATGGTGTTCCTCGCGTACTCCACCACACCCGCGGTGGCGCGACGCTTCGGGGCCGGCGAGGTCGGGCGCGCGGTCTCGGTCGGGATCGACGGCATGTGGATCGCGCTCACTCTGGGTGCCGTCCTGGCCCTCGCCGGCGTGTGGTCCACCCCGGCGGTCGTCGATGCCTTCGGCGCCGCTCCCGACGTCGCCGAGAACGCCCGCGTCTACCTGTCGATCTCGATGTGGGGCCTCCCCGCGATGCTCATCGTCTTCGCGGCGACGGGCCTGTTGCGGGGGCTGCAGAACACCGTGACCCCGCTGTGGATCGCGGGCGTCGGGTTCGCGGCCAACGCGGCTCTCAACGCCGTCTTCATCTATGGATTCGGCTGGGGGATCGCGGGTTCGGCGGTGGGTACCGTGATCGCGCAATGGGCGATGGTCGGTGCGTACGTGGTCGTGGTGGGCCGGCTCGCGCGCCGGCACACGGCATCCCTCCGTCCGGAGCGCTCCGGCCTCGGTGGCACCGCACGCTCGGGCGGGTGGCTGTTCCTGCGCACGCTGAGCCTGCGCGCGGCCTTCCTCGCGACGGTCGCCGTCGCCACGCAGCTGGGATCGGCCGAGCTCGCGGGGTGGCAGATCGCGTTCACGATCTTCTCCACGGCGGCCTTCGCTCTCGACGCCCTGGCCATCGCCGCTCAAGCCCTGATCGGTGCGGGTCTCGGGGCCGGTCACCTCGCGACCGTGCGCCGCGTGCTGCAGCGCACGGTCGCGTGGGGAGTGTGGTTCGGCGTCGCGGTCGGCATCCTGATCGCCGCCGCGTCCGGCGTGGTCGGGATCGTGTTCACCGGCGACCCCGCGGTCGGCGCGCTGATTCAGCCGGCGCTGCTCGTGCTCGCCGCCGCGCAACCGCTCGCGGCGGTCGTGTTCGTGCTCGACGGCGTGCTCATCGGCGCCGGAGACGCGCGGTACCTCGCACTCGCGGGCGTGCTCAACCTCGTCCCGTACACGCCGGCCCTCGCGGCGGTCGCCCTGTGGGCAGGCGGAGGCGCGGCGGGTCTCGCGTGGCTGTCGGCCGCGTTCTTCGGTGTCTACCTGCTCGCCCGGGTCGTCACGCTCGGTCTCCGCGTGCGCGGACACGCATGGACGACGGCGGGCGACTGACCAACCGCCCGCCGCCGACTGCTCACGTGTACCAGGTGGGAACCGGAATCTGGTTCAGCAGCACGTACTCGCCGACCTCTCGCTTCTTGTAGGCGATCGGGTCGTGCAGGCTGTGCGTGCGGAGGTTCCGCCAGAAGATGTCGAGGCCCACGGAGTTGGCCGTGGCGCGCGCACCGGTCAGCTCGAAGATCTTGGATGCCACTTCGAGGCCATCGTCGACGATGCGGAGCTTGCCCGCGGCGATGCGCACCGCGATCTCGCCACGGTGCCGCTCGGTCAGCTCTTCGCGCGGGGCGTGCAGCACGGCGCTGATCTCGGCACCCACCGCGTCGAGCAGCGCTTCGTCGGCCCAGAGTTTCGACTGCAGCGTCCCGTAGCCCTCGAGCAGGTACCACTCCTCCGTCGCGCGCTGCTTGTCGTCGCCTCCGTAGGGCCACGGCCGGGTGCGCTCGCGCGTGTAGGCCGAGGCGGTCTCGAGGGCGCCCTGGGCGATGCCGAGGTAGAAGTTGGCGAAGACGAGCTGGATCGCCGGCACGTTGAGGGTGTTGTAGACGAGCGGCTGGAACTGCTTGTCGACGAAGCCGGCGGCATCCGACCAGGGCACGCGCACGTCGCGGATCTCAACCGAGCCCGATTCGGTCAGACGCTGGCCCAGGTTGTCCCAGTCGCCCGCGAAGACGATGCCCTCTTGCGCGGTCGGCACGATCGCGAAGACGTGCGTGTCCGTGCCCTCGAGCACACCCTCCAGCACGGTGAGGTCGGCGACGCTGCCGCCGGTGGAGAACGACTTGCGCCCCGAGAAGACGAGCTCGTCGCCCTCTTCGCGGATCGTGAGGTCGGAGTCGCGAGGGTTCACCGCACCACCGAAGAAGTACGTGTTCGTGGTGTACAGCTCCTCGACCGCGGCGATCTGCGCGTCGGTCGCCACCAGCCGGGCCGCCCACGCCCACAGGTAGTGGTAGCCCAGGAGCTGTCCGATCGAGCCGTCGCCGCGGGCCACCGCGCGGATGACCTTGTAGGCCGTGTCCCAGCTCTCGCCGGCACCGCCGTGCTCGCGGGGTCCGAGCAGGGTGACCAGGCCGGACGCCTTGAGCAGATCGACCTCGGCGCGCGGGGTGGCGTTGGCGCGGTCGCGCTCGACGGCATCCACCGCGAGGATGTCGGCCACCTCGCGAGCCCGCTCGATCCACCCGGCGCTAGTGTCGGGAGTGGTTGCGTCCCGCCAGCGGTCCGCGAGGCCTGTCGTCGTTGAATCCGTGATCGTCATGATCGTTCCTTCCCAGGTGTGTGATTCGATCGGCGCGCTCCACCCCGGCTGCCACCGGAGAAGAGCAGGTCTGCGAGAAGCGCGGCGGGACGCATCCGCCTCGCCGCATCGTCGCGACGACAGTCAACAGCCGTCAACCGTCCCGCGGAAGACTGTTACCGACAAAGACCCCAGGTGTCGGGACGTCGTCACACGCTGAGCGTCACACGCTGAGCGTCACGCGCTGGGCGGCACACGCTGGGCGCCACAGGACGCGTCACGCCCAGCGGCGACACCACTCGTACATGACGACGGCGGCGGCCGAAGCCGCGTTGATCGAGCGGGTCGACCCGTACTGGGTGATCTCGACGACGGCGGATGCCGCGGCCAGCGCCTCGGCAGAAAGCCCCGGCCCCTCCTGCCCGAAGAGCAGCACGCAGGCCTCCGGGAGGTCGGCACGGTCGACGGGAACCGATCCGTCGACGTTGTCGATCGCGATCACGGGGAGTCCGGCATCCCGCGCCCACGTGGTGAACGCATCGACGTCCTCGTGGTGACGCACGTGCTGGTAGCGGTCGGTCACCATCGCGCCGCGTCGATTCCAGCGGCGCTTGCCGATGATGTGGACCTCGGCCGCGAGGAAGGCGTTCGCGCTGCGGACGATCGAGCCGATGTTGAGGTCGTGCTGCCAGTTCTCGATCGCGACGTGGAACGGATGCCGCTTCGTGTCGAGGTCCGCGACGATCGCCTCCATCGACCAGTAGCGGTACTCGTCGACGACGTTGCGACGGTCGCCCTCGGCGAGGAGCTCCGGGTCGTAGCGCGGATCGTCGGGCCACTCCCCCGCCCAGGGACCGACTCCGTGGGTGGGAGCGTCCGCCGACTCGGGCGCGGAGCGCGTGGCATCCGTCGGGTCGGTCTCGGCCGCGCTCTCCGGCGCCGGCGTGGGCTCGTCGGCATCCGTCACCGCATCAGGCTACCCGGGCTGGATCATCGACCTCCTTTTCGGATGGCCGAAAAATAAGTAACATTTCGGGATGCCGAAAAATGCCGAGGTGATCGACCGCCGACGCGCGCCGGGCCGGGCCGCATGGCTCCTCGGACCCGCCATGGTGGCCGGCGTCGCCTACCTCGACCCCGGCAACGTCGCCAGCAACATGACCGCGGGGGCGAGCTTCGGCTACCTGCTCGTGTGGGTCGTCGTGCTCGGCAACGTGATGGCCTGGCTCATCCAGTACCTGTCGGCCAAGCTCGGCATCGTCACGGGCGAGAGCCTCCCGCAGATCCTGGGGCGCCGACTCGACCGCCGCTGGGCGCGGCGCGCGTACTGGCTCCAAGCCGAACTCGTGGCGATGGCCACGGATGTCGCCGAGGTGATCGGCGGTGCCGTGGCTCTGCACCTGCTGTTCGGCATCCCCCTCGTCTGGGGAGGGGCGATCACGGGCGTCGTCTCGATGCTCCTGCTCGTCGTGCAATCGCGCCGCGGCGCCCGCGCGTTCGAGACCGTGCTGATCGGCCTGCTGGTGATGATCGCGATCGGCTTCACCTTCGGCCTCTTCTTCGCTCCTCCCGACGCGAGCGGCGTCGTCGCCGGTCTGATGCCGCGATTCGAGGGGACGAACTCGGTGCTGCTGGCCGCGTCGATCCTCGGCGCGACGATCATGCCGCATGCGATCTACGCGCACTCGGCGCTCAGCCGGGACCGCTTCGCACCGGACGCACCGACCGAGGCTGCGGGCCTCGAGGATGCCCGAGGGATCTCGACCCGGCGCCTGCTGCGTGCCACGCGATGGGACGTCACGATCGCCCTGGCCGTCGCGGGGACCGTGAACCTCGCGATCCTGCTGCTGGCCGCGGCGAACCTCGCCGGGGTGGAGGGCACCGATAGTCTCGAGGGCGCGTACGCGGCGCTCCGCGACGGGCTCGGTCCGCTGGTGGCGACGATGTTCGCGGTCGGGCTCCTCGCCAGCGGGCTGGCGTCGACCTCGGTCGGCGCCTACGCGGGAGCGGAGATCATGCACGGCCTCCTGCGCGTCCGTGTCTCGCTGCTCGCGCGCCGTCTCGTGACGCTCGTCCCGGCCCTGGCGATCCTCGCGGTCGGCGTCGACCCGACGCTCGCGCTGGTGCTGAGCCAGGTGGTGTTGTCGTTCGGCATCCCGTTCGCCCTCGTTCCGCTCGTCGCCCTGACGGCCCGACGCGACCTCCTCGGCGACTATCGCAACCGCGCGATCACGACCGCGGCCGGCATCGCCGCGGCGGTCTTCCTCATCGCGCTGAACGCCGTGCTCCTGTGGCTCGTCTTCACCGGCGGATAGGCTGGCCGGCGTGGAATCGCCCGTAGCCGACGACTATCTCAAGGCGATCTACCACCACACCGAGTGGCAGAACGACCCGATCACCCCGTCGCAGCTCGCCGCCGTCCTCGGGCTCGCCCCCTCAAGCGTGACCGAGATGGTGAAGAAGCTCGCCGCGCAGGGACTCGTGACGCACCGCCCCTACGGCCCCGTGTCGCTCACCCCGGCCGGGCAACGCCGGGCTGCGGGTGTCATCCGTCGGCACCGCCTCATCGAGACGTGGCTCGTCCGCGAGTTCGGATACGCCTGGGACGAAGTGCACGACGAGGCCGAGGTGCTCGAGCACGCCCTGAGCGACCGCCTGCTCGAGGGCATCGACGCCCGCCTCGGTCGACCCCGCTTCGACCCGCACGGCGATGCGATCCCGGATGCCACCGGCTCGGTCGAGCGCGAACCTTTCGTGCTGCTGTCGGCCGCGGTGCCCGGTCACGCGGGGCGCGTGCTGAGGGTGAGCGACCGCGACCCCGAGCTGCTCCGGGCGCTCGTCGAGCGCGGCATCGACGTGGGGCACGAGCTCGAGGTGGTCTCGGAGTCGACGGTGCGCGCGGACGGCGTCGACGTCGAGCTGCCCGCCGGAGCGGCAGAGTCGGTCTGGCTGACGCGCTGAAGCCCGCGCCGCGGGTTCGCCCCGGCGGTGCGCCGTCATTCGGAGTTCGTGCCGACACGCCGACGAGCGGGCGCCCCGGACCGGCGTGCCGCCGACGAACTCCGCCGGACGGCCGCCCAGCGCCGACCCCAGCCACCGTGCCGTCACGCGGACTCCGTAACGACACACCGGGTGGCAGACGCCCCGGACCGGCGTGTCACCCACGAACTCCGCCGGACGGCACAGCACACGACGGCCGACCACACCGTGCCCTCACGCGGACTCCGTAACGACACACCGGGTGGCAGACGCCCCGGGGCGGCGTGTCGCCGACGAACTCCGCCGGACGGCACAGCGCACGACGGCCGACCACACCGCGCCGTCACGCGGACTCCGTAACGACACACCGACCCACAGCCGCCCCGGACCGGCGTGTCACCCCCGAACTCCGCCGCACGGCACAGCACGCGAGCACCTCGAGGCGGGCACCGACACGAACTCCGCCGGACGGCACACCGGCCCGCCGTCACCGACACCACACGAACGGATGCCGAGGACTCGAGGCCCGCGCGGGCGATCCGCGACCGCTACGCTGACCCACACCGGCACCCGGGCCGGCCCGGTGAACGCGAGGACCCATGACCCCTCCTACGCAGGTGCGCCGCCCCGTCGCGGTGACCGTGGCGATCGTGCTGGTGTACATCGGCGGTCTGCTGAACACCGCTCTCGGCGTGCTCGTGCTGCTGTCGCGCTACGAGGTGAGCGCCGATCTCGTCCTGCCGGTGTCGCTGGTCGGGGCGGCAACAATCCTGCTCGGCCTCCTCACGGTCGCGGGGGGCTCGGCGCTCTCGCGCGGCAGTCGACTGGCGCGCATCCTTCTCACGGCGTATCTCTCGGTGCTCGTCGTGCTGCAGGCGGCGGCCATGGCCTTGACGGAGCTCGACCCGATCCTCACCGTGGCGCTCATCGCCGCTCTCGCGGTGATCGCGGCCCTGTGGATCCCGCGCGCAGCGCGCCGCTACTTCACCCGCAGGGCCGTCGAAGCCGCCAGCATCGTCTGACCCGGCACGAGCCCGGCAGGTTTCCGACCCGCGGGTCGTGCGAACACTACGCCGCGAGCGCGTCGGCGGGCACTCGTCGAGCCAGGAGACGGCGCACGAAGCGGCGGTGCGCGAAGCGCACGGCCTCGATCGCCGCAAGGGCGGTGACGACGACCGCCGTGACCAACCACGCGCCGTCCTCACCCGGGTCTTGCAGCTGGAAGAACTCACCCAGCGCCGGGACCGTGAAGATCGCGGTGAGCGCGATGAACATCGCACCGACCACGAGCACCTTCACACGCGTGATGGGGCGCGACAGCACCGTGAGCACCCAGATCGCGACGATCGCGAGGATGATCGTCGCCCCGGTGCGCAGCTGCGCGACCGACAGACCGAGATCCATCGCGAGCCGCGTGTACACGGTCAGCGACACCGCGATCACGATGCCGGCCGGGATGGCGAAGCTCAGCGAGCGTTTCAGGAACCCCGGCACGTAACGCTGCGTGTTGGGGAGGAGCGCCAGGAAGAACGCCGGGATGCCGATGGTGAGGCCGTCGGTGATCGACAGCTGCCGCGGCAGGAACGGGAACTCCATGACCAGCACGCCGAAGAGCACCGCGAGGCCCGTCGCGTACACGGTCTTGGTGAGGAAGAGCATCGAGACGCGCTCGATGTTGGCGATCACCTGACGCCCCTCGGCGACGACCGACGGGAGGTGCGAGAAGCGCCCATCGAGGAGGACGAGACGCGCGACGGCCTTCGTCGCCGCCGCGCCCGAGTTCATCGCGATGCCGATGTCGGCGGTCTTGATCGCCAGCGCGTCGTTGACACCGTCACCGGTCATCGCCACGACGTGCCCCCGCGCCTGCAGCGCCGTGACGATCCGCTTCTTCTGGTCGGGAGTCACCCGACCGAACACCGTGTGCTCCTCGAGGACGCGTCCGAGTTCGACGTCGTCCTCGGGTAGTCGGCGCGCGTCGTAGCCCTCTGCGACCTCGAGGCCGACCTCGCGCGCGATCGCGGCGACCGTGCGGGGGTTGTCGCCCGAGATCACCCGGACGCCCACGCCCTGTTCGCGGAAGAACGCCAACGCCCCGGCGGCATCCGGACGGACGGCCTCGATGAAGGTCAGAACCGCCACCGGGACGGGCTCGCCGCGGAACCGCTCCGCCGCGACGTCGTCGTCATCGAGGGGCGTCGCGGTGTGGGCGAGCACGAGGGTGCGTCGACCCGACGACGCGAGCCGGGTCACGGCGGCGCCGAGCTCGGTGTCGGCGTCCGCCGCCCGGTCGCCGAAGACCATCTCGGGGGCGCCGAGGATCCACGTGCCCTCCGCGCGGTCGGCGAACGACACCGCGCTCCACTTGCGCGCCGACGAGAAGGGGATACGGCGCACCGGTTCGAGCGGGGCATCGACCGGGAAGGGCTCGCGCAGGCACCGCGCGGTCGCGTTGGCGTCGTCGGCCGCACCGTACCACCCGAGGGTCTCTCGCCAGCCGTCGCGCTCCGTAAGGGTGAGCGCATCGTCGAAACGGATCTCGCCCGCGGTCAGCGTTCCGGTCTTGTCGAGGCAGATCACGTCGACGCGCGCGAGGCCCTCGACCGCGGGCAACTCGTTCACGAGCACCTTCTTGCCGGCGAGCCGCGCCGCGCCGACCGCGAAAGCGATCGAGGTCATCAGCACGAGACCGAGCGGGATCATCGCCGTGAGCGCGGCGATCGTGTTGACCACCGCCTGCGACCAGGTGCCCTGCTGGAACGCCTCCGCCCACCCGCCGGCGACCATCATCTGCGCGTTCAACACGAGCAGCCCCACCGGACCGATCCCCCACCCGACCCACTTCAGGACGCGATCGATCGAGGTGCGCAGCTCGCTCGACACGAGCTGGAACTTCTTCGCCTCGCTCGCGAAGGTGTTGGCGTACGACGCCGCGCCCACGCGGGTCGCGCGCGCGGTGCCGTCTCCGCCGACGACGATGGAGCCCGAGAGCGCCTCGTCACCGGGGCGCTTGTCGACGGCATCCGACTCGCCGGTCAGCATCGATTCGTCGATCTGCAGTCCCTGCGAGGCGACGACGGTCGCGTCGGCGGGGACCTGATCGCCCGCGCGCAGCACCAGCAGGTCGTCGCGGACGACGTCGCCGGGCGCGATCTCGGCGTCGACGCCGTCTCGCCGCACGCGGGCGCGGGGCGCGTTGAGCAGGGCCAGACGGTCCAGGGCCGCCTTCGCGCGGAACTCCTGCACGCATCCGATCACCGCGTTCGAGAGCGCCGCGACGCCGAACAGGGCGTCCTGCCACCGCCCGAGCAGGAGCAGCACCAGGAAGCACGCGGCCACGATCCCGTTGAACAGCGTGAAGACGTTCGCGCGGACGATGTTCCACGCGCTGCGACTCGTGTCGGCGGCGTACGCGTTGGTCTGCCCGGAGGCGACCCGTTCGGCGACGGCGGCAGCCGTCAGACCGCGGACGTCGTCGGCATCGATACTGTCGGCGGTCGCCTGGTCCATGCGATCACTGTAGGGGTAGCCCCCGACACGCACTCCTCCGATCGCGATGGATTCAGGATGCCGCGCGCCGCGCCCGGTCGAAGGGCCACCGCACGTGGGTCGCCGTCTCGCAGTGCTGCCAGAGGTCTGCGCCCAGATCGGCCCGGCGCGATCGGCGCGACGGCGTCGCGGGACGGGGCAACCCGCGCGCGACGAGCGTGGGGCCGTACATGGTGCCGCCCTCGGCCGCCGGATCGACGAGCGCACGCACCAGCGACCACGCGCCCTGCTCTTTCGACTGGGTGATGGGTGCCTGGAGATTGTCGACGAAACGCGACAGGCGGCTCGGTTCGTTGACACCCCGGATGCCACGCGTCCGGCCGCTCGTGGAGTATCCGGGGTGGGCGATGAGGCTTTCCACCGGCACGCTGTGCGCGCGCAGGCGACGGTCCGCTTCGAGCCCGAGCGCGGTCGTCGCCGCCTTGGACTGCACGTACGCGCGCCACGGCGAGTATCCCTCGACGAGTTCGGGATCGGTGGGCACGTGGTTCCACAGCGAGGTCGACATGCTCCCCACCCAGACCATCCGGCCGCGCGCGGCGGCGAGCGGCTTGAGCATCTCGCCGGCGAGGGCGAAGTGTCCGAGCACGTTCGTGGCGAAGACCAGTTCGTGACCGCCGGCGGTCTCGCGCGTCTTCGGCGGGTGCACGATGCCCGCGTTCAGCAACAGGCCGTCGAGGCGCCCTCGCGCGCGAGCGGTCGCGGCGGCTGCCCGCACGGATCCGAGGTTGCTCGTGTCGAGCAGGAGCGTCTCGATCGAGGCATCCGGATTCGCCCTCTTCACCGCCTCTTTCGCGGTCTGGAGCTTGTGCGGGCTGCGCCCGGTGAGTAGCACGTGCGCGCCGGCCGCGGCGATCTGCTCGCACGCGAAGAAGCCGAGGCCGCGCGTGGCGCCGGTGACGAGATAGGTCCGGCCCGAGAGGTCGGGCAGGTTCCGGGGGTCCCAGTCCGCGCGCGTCACCCTCCGACCCTAACGAGAAGAGTCGGCGGCGTCACGGGTGCATTCCCGATTCGGCATACCGGTGCGTGAGAAAAAGTTCGACGCGGGACGTGACGAATCCGTCGCTCGTTGCGTCATCACTGTGAGCACACCCGCTCCGCCGCGAGAACGCAGGGTTCCGCGACGCCTACACACCCCGAGAGGAAATCGATCATGGGACTCGACGACAAGATCAAGAACGCCGCCCAGGACATCGTGGGCAAGGCGAAGGAAGCCATCGGCAACGCGACCGACAACGACCGGCTCGCGGCCGAGGGCAAGCTCGAGCAGACCGAGGCACACGCCAAGAAGGCCGGCGAGAACGCCAAGGACGCGTTCAAATAAGCCGCACGACCGACGGGGGAGCACGGTGGCGGCCGAGCTCTCCCGTCGTCTCTCCCGGTGGCGCTGTCGGAGGTCGCGGCTAGGCTGAGCCCATGCGAACCCGTGCCGAGATCGAGTGCTGGCTCACCGACATGGACGGGGTCCTCGTCCATGAGAACACCCCCGTTCCCGGAGCAGCCGAGCTCCTGGCGCAGTGGCGCGCCGAGGGCACGCCGTTCCTCGTCCTCACGAACAACTCGATCTTCACGCCGCGCGATCTGAGTGCGCGGTTGCGCGCGTCGGGACTCGTGGTCCCGGAGTCGTCGATCTGGACCTCCGCGCTCGCGACGGCCGACTTCCTGAAGTCGCAGATGCCCGGCGGCTCGGCTTTCGTCATCGGCGAGGCGGGCCTGACGACCGCTTTGCACGAGGCCGGGTTCATCATGACCGAGACGGCTCCCGACTACGTCGTGGTCGGCGAGACCCGCAACTACTCGTTCGAGGCGATCACGAAGGCCATCCGCTTCATCCGTGGCGGCTCGCGTTTCATCGCGACGAACCCGGATGCCACGGGCCCGTCGACCGAGGGAGTGCTGCCCGCGACCGGAGCGATCGCCGCGCTCATCACCAAGGCGACGGGACGCGAGCCCTACATCGTCGGCAAGCCGAACCCGATGATGTTCCGGTCGGCGTTGAACCGGATCGGCGCGCACAGCGAGAACACCGGCATGATCGGCGACCGCATGGACACCGACATCGTCGCGGGCATCGAGGCCGGACTCCACACCGTGCTGGTGATGACGGGAATCAGCGACGAGAGCGAGATCGAGCGCTATCCCTTCCGCCCCGACGAGATCCTCGGCTCCGTCGCCGAGCTCGTCCGCGACGAGCCGATCGAGAGCGACCTCGCCGACGGCGAGGACGGGCTCGCCGAGGGTCTCTGACCCACCCCACGCCCGCTCCGTCAGGATGGACGCATGGACGACCGCACCCTCTGGCTGATCACGGCCCTCATCATCACGGCGGGCAGCCTCGTCGCCCTCCTCGTTCAATGGCGACGCTCACGCCATGGCGGTGGTCGGCGCGACCCGTTCGACGGACCGGGCGACGGCCACGGCGGCGGGCCGGCGTGACAGATTCGCCCCCGTCCGGCACCCGACGGGTGACGCTCTCGCAGGTCGCGGAACGGGCGGGCGTCTCGCGGTCGGCGGTGTCGTTCGTGATGAACGGCCGGACCGACCAGAGACTGTCGGCCGACGTGTTCGAGCGAGTACGTCGTGCGGCGGAAGAGCTCGGCTACCGCCCCAACCAGACGGCGAAGACCCTGCGTACCGGCCGATCGGGGACCATCGCGCTCGTGTCGGACTTCGTCAGCAGCACGTCGTACGCCAACGCGATGGTGCGCGGTGCCATGCGGGCTCTGCGCGAGCGCGACATCCTGCTCTTCACCGTCGACACCGAGGGCGACCCCCAGGTCGAGGAGCGCCTGCTTCACAGCCTGTTCGGGCGGGACATCGACGGCGTCATCTACACCTCGATGTTCACGCGAATCGTCGACCCGCCGCCGCTCCTCGCATCGACCCGCACCGTGCTGCTCAACTGCCGCGCGCGCGGCGGAGACGACGTGGCCGTCGTGCCCGACGAAGTCGAGGCCGGCCGCGAGGCAGCGCGCCTGCTCGTCGCGGCCGGGCACACCGACGGCATCTGGTTCGTGGGCGACCTGCCACCCGGACGGCGGGGAGGCCTGCTCTGGAACGAGTGGGGCCCACTGGCCCTTCCGGAGCGCCTCGAGGGGATCGAACGCGAACTCGCGTCGTCGGGCCTCTCGCTCGCCGGGCATGCGGCCGTCGACGACGACTGGGATGCCCCGAACGGGCAGCGCGCCGTGGAACGACTGCTGCAGGACGGAGCGCGGCCCTCCGCCCTCATCTGCGTGAACGACGCGGTCGCCGCGGGCGCCTATCGGGCCCTGCACGCGGCCGAATGGCGGATTCCCGACGACGTCTCGGTCATCGGATTCGACGGCAGCCCCCTCGCCGGAATGCTGGAACCCTCGCTCACCTCGATCTCACTCCCCCACGAGGATCTCGGCCGCCGGGCCGCGACCCTCCTCCTGTCGGACGACGCGACGCCGCGCGTCGAGCGCGTCCGCATGGCCGTGCACCTCGGTGCGTCGGTCGGCTCCCCCACGCGCTGAACCCTCGACGATTCTGTGCTTTACTCCCGCTGCTATATCGGTATAGCATTCCTCTGTCGGCCACAGAGGGTCGGCCGCTGGCGTCATCGACAAAGGAGTGCGACATGACCCACACCCCCTCCCGTCTCTCGCGGGCTCCCCACGCCTGGTGGGTCGGTTTCGTCTGCGGAATGGCGACCTTCGTCGACACCGCGGCGACCACCGGCATCGCCGTCGCGCTCGTGCTGTTCCAATCCATGGCGCCCGGGGTGCCCGGACTCACGCCCGATCAGATCGGGCTGCTCACCGGCGTGCTGACCGCGGGCGTCGCGGTGGGTTCGCTCGTCGGCGGCCGACTGGGCGACCGCCTCGGCCGACGCCGCGTATTCCTCGTCACCATGGCGCTCATCGTCGTCGGCTCGCTCACCCCGTTCTTCGGGGTCTCGTTCGAGATCCTCCTCCCCGGCATCGCGCTCATCGGCCTCGGAGTCGGCGCCGATCTGCCGGTCGCCCTCGCGACGATCTCCGAAGCGGCAACCGATCGAAACCGCGGGAAGATCCTGGTCTTCTCGAACCTCCTCGGGGGTTTCGGCATCCTGATGGCCGTTCTGATCGGCATCTTCTACGGCTCGCTGGGCCCCGTCGGCGGACAGATCATGTTCGGCGCCTTCGGCGGGATCGGACTCGTCGTGCTGGCACTTCGTCTGACCATCCCGGAGTCGGCGATCTGGCTCGCCGCCCGAGACGAGCGTCGCGCGGGAGTGCAGACCGTCCGGGCCGAGCGCACGCGCCTCCGGGACTTCGGTCGCACGCCGTACCGCCGTCCCTTCGTGACGCTGCTCGTCTACTACACGCTCGCCTCGCTCGCGATCAGCGTCGCGGGAAGCTTCGGCACCTTCGTCGCGGTCAACGTGGCCGGCATCCCGGTCAACGAGTACCAGGGCTGGACCCTGCTCGCGATGCCCGCCGCGATCGTCGGCGCCGTCTGGTTCATGAGCGTGGCCGACACCCGGTTCCGCATGAACTGGTTCGTGATCGGCGCCGTGGGCGTCGTCGTGGCCAACCTCGTTCCGGTCGTGTTCGGGTTCACGCTGCCCGCGCTGATCGTCTCGGTCGTCGGGTCGACGTTCGCCGGCGCGTTCTGCTTCGAGACGATCATGAAGGTGTGGACGCAGGAATCGTTCCCCACGATGATGCGCTCCACCGCCCAGGGCACGATCTACGCGGTCGCACGCTTCGCGACCGCCGGACTCAACGTCGTGACTCCCGCCCTGCTCGCCCTGAACCCGTCGGGCGTGTACGTCGGCGTCTCGATCGTCGCGGCCCTCGGCTTCCTGATCGGGTGGATCGGATTCCGGCGCGCCACGCGATCGTCCTTCGACGTCGAGAGTGAACTCGTCGCCGACGCGTCCGCGACCGACCGCCCCGCGCCCGCCACGCCGGCGACCGCCTGAACCCGAAAGACCCCGATGAGCCTGCAGCCCTTCGACGTCTCCGTCCGTGGTCTTGCTCTGCGCGGCGTGCACTACCGACCCGATCGCGACGGCGACGCGCCCACCGTCGTGCTGTTCCACGGCTTCGGAGGCTCGCGGGTCGAGACGACCGGAGTGTTCGTCACCCTGGCCCGCGCCCTCACCGCGCGCGGGCTCGGGGTGATCGCCTACGATCGCGCCGGGCACGGCGAGAGCGACGGCGACTTCTTCGACACGACCGTCTCGGGCGACATCGCCGACGCCCACCTCGTGCTCGAGGCCGTGCGTCGGAGGGAAGGAGTGGATGCCGAGAACCTCCACCTCGTCGGGATGAGCCTCGGCTCGGTCGTGGCATCCGTCGCCGCCGCCTCGAACGAGCACGCCTTCCGCTCTCTCACGATGTGGTCCACCGCGGCGCTGTTCGTCGACGAGATCAGCGGCGGCACCCTGCAGGGACGCTCGCTCGAGGGCCTCGACCGCGACGGCTTCTTCGACTTCCTGGGGATGCGGCTGGGGCCGGCGCTGCGCGACGACGCCGTGACCTTCGACGTCTACGGTCGAGCGGCGGGCTA
Organism: Microbacterium sp. SORGH_AS_0969; assembly: GCF_030818255.1. NCBI lineage: Bacteria > Bacillati > Actinomycetota > Actinomycetes > Micrococcales > Microbacteriaceae > Microbacterium > Microbacterium sp. SORGH_AS_0969. Next base: position 1,568,090 of record NZ_JAUTAG010000001.1, on the reverse strand, counting down.
CGACGGTCCGGTCCTGCTGCTGCACGGGACGGACGACTTCATCCCCGTCTCGTACGCCGAGCGCTACCTCGCGGCCGACGTCTTCGGCGATCGCGGCCAACTCGTCGTCGTCGACGGTGCCGATCACGGGTGGGCGCAGCTTCCGCAGCGCGACGATCTAATCGCGCGCACCGTCGCCTTCATCACGGCGAACGCCCGATGACCCCCCGGGGCGAGGTCGTCGCTCTCGACGGCGGCCGCGTGCGGATCGTCGGGCACCTCGACACGCTGCGCGACCGCGGCATCCGTCCGGTGCGCATCCCCGTCGCGGCCTGGCCGCATTTCCCGCCCGCCGGCGAGAACCTGCGCGCGGTGTCGATGCAGGCGAGCGGCGTCCGCATCGCCCTCGTCACCGCGGCGACCCGCATCGAGCTGCACGTGGTGTGCACGCGCTTTCAGGTGCAGGACTTCCTCGGTGCGCGCAACGCGTTCGTCGCCGAGATCGACGAGAAGCGGCACGCTCATGTCGAGTCGCCGGTGAACGGCATCCTCCACGTGCCGCTCAGCGCCGACGCGCAGCGCACCGAGGAGTTCTCGCCGTCGTCGGTCGTCGTGTTCGACGACCTCCCCGAGGGCGAGAAGACCGTGACGGTGTGGCTGCCACAGGGCATGATCGTCGATCTCCTCGACGTGCGGGCGAATCGGCCGATCGAGGCTCCGGAGCCCTCGACGCGTCCGGTGTGGGTCCACCACGGCAGCTCGATCAGCCACGGCGTCGAGACGCCGCTGCCCACCGGCACCTGGCCCGTCGTCGCCGCCCGCACAGCCGACCTCGACGTGATCAACCTCGGCTTCGGGGGCCAATGCATGCTCGACCCCTTCGTCGCCGACGCCATCGCCGCGACCCCCGCGGACATCATCTCGCTCAAGGTCGGCGTGAACATCGTGGGTGCCCGGTCCATGGATCAACGCACCTTCGCGCCGGCGCTGCACGGGTTCCTCGACCGGGTGCGGCGGGGGCATCCCGAGACGCCGATCGTCGTGGCATCCTCGATCCTCTGGCCCGAGAGCGACGAACGTCCCGGCCCCTCCGACGTGGAGTTCCTCGACGACGGCATCCGATGCTTCACCGCAGGAGACCCGGCCGACATCGCGAAGGGCGCGCTCACGCTCGCGGAGTCGCGGCGTCACATCGCGGGAGTCGTCCGCACCCGCGCGACCGCGGGCGAGGCGGTCCATTACCTCGACGGGCTGGCGCTCTACGGCCCGGAAGACGTCGCCCGCTTCCCGCTCCCCGACGGGCTGCACCCCGACGAGGCGCTGTACCGCGAGATGGGCGCGCGCTTCGCGGCCCTGGCGTTCGGCCCCGACGGGCTCGTCCCGCGCGAGAGCCTCGGCGACTGAGCCGTTACTGCGGCTGGAGGCCCAGGTCGTCGAGATCGATGGATGCCAGCCACCGCAGGCCCTCGGCCTCGATCGCGGCCTGCGCGCCGGTCTTGCGATCGACGATCACGGCGACGGCGACGACCTCGGCGCCCTCGCGACGCAACGCCTCGACCGCCTTGAGCGCGGACTGGCCGGTGGTCGAGGTGTCTTCCACGACCACGACGCGCTTGCCCGCGACGTCCGCGCCCTCGATCTGGCGGCCGCGACCGTGGTCCTTGGGCTCCTTGCGCACGACGAACGCGTCCAGCGGGTGGCCGGCGTGCACCGACTCGTGCATGACGGCGTTCGCGATGGGGTCGGCGCCGAGGGTGAGACCGCCCACGGCGACGACACCGTCGAGATCCTTCACGAGATCGAGCACGAGGCGGCCGATCGCGGGAGCGGCGCGGTGGTCGAGCGTGAGCTTGCGCATGTCGACGTAGTACGTCGCCTTCTTGCCGCTCGAGAGGGTGAAGTCGCCGTGGAACACCGCCTCGTCCTTGATGAGGCCGATGAGGGCCTGGCGGTCGGCTTCGAGCTCGGGCGTTGAGGCGACGGTCACGCGATCGATTCTATTGGCCGATGTCGGCGCGGCCGAGGGATGTCACCGCGCGGGGGTTCGGCATCCGTCCGGCCGGGGCATGTCGCGGCGCGGGGGTTCGGCATTCGTCCGGCGGAGTTCGTGGGCGACACTCCGCGGCCGCGCCGCCTCGAGCGGCGTGTCGGGCACGAACTCCGCGCGACGGTACGGGCCCGACGCGACGGCACGACAGCCCACCCCACCCACCCCCACGAGACCGACGATGTCCCCGCCCGAAAGTAGGCTGGATGCCATGCGCCTGGCCACCTGGAACGTCAACTCCATCCGCGCCCGCGTCACCCGCACGGTCGAGTTCTGCGTGCGCGAGCACATCGACGTGCTGGCGATGCAGGAGATCAAGTGCAAGACGGAGCAGTTCCCCTACGCCGCGTTCGAAGAAGCCGGCTACCACGTCGCCGCGCACGGGCTGAACCAGTGGAACGGCGTCGCGATCGCGAGCCGCGAGCCGCTCGAAGACGTCGAGATCGGCTTCCCGGGCATGCCCGGGTTCGAGAAGGGCAAAGAGGGGCCCGACCTCCCGCAGGAGGCGCGCGCGATCGGCGCCACGGTCGACGGCGTGCGGGTGTGGAGCCTGTACGTTCCCAATGGTCGCGGGCTCGACGACCCGCACTACACCTACAAGCTCGACTGGCTCGAGAGACTCCGCCAGTACACCGCCGAGACGCTCGCGGAGAACCCCGATCTTCCGCTCGCGCTGACCGGCGACTTCAACATCGCCCCGACGGATGCCGACAACGGCGACCCCACGGTCGTCGAGGGTGCGACCACCCACGTCTCTCCGCCCGAGCGTGCTGCCTTCGCGGCCTTCGAGTCCGCGGGACTCACCGACGTCGTCCGTCCGCTCGTCCCCACCGGCTACACGTACTGGGATTACAAGCAGCTGCGCTTCCCCCGCAACGAGGGGCTGCGCATCGACTTCATCCTCGGGTCGCGCGCGTTCGCCGACGCGGTGCAGGGCGCCGAGATCCACCGCAACGAGCGGAAGGGCGAGGTCCCCAGCGACCACGTGCCGGTCGTCGCCGACCTCGACCTGACGGATGCCGGAGACGACGATCTGCCGATGATCTTCGGCTGACACGGGTACCGGCTCGCGCGCAACCGACGCGTTCGACGATTACCGGTGGCATCCGGCGCACAGAACCGGAAACGCGTCGTAGATCCGGACGCATCGCGTGGATTCATCCGAATCTGACGCCGGTCTCCGGATCCACGACACCGGTGCGCCACCCGGCCGTGCGTTCCGACGCGAGTGCCAAGGCGGGGCCGAGGCGAACCCCGACCCCGCCGTTGCGCGGGCTTCAGACCGCGGGGACCTCGGCGGGAGCGGTGCGCTGAATGAGCGTCACCAGCGCCTCGATGATCGAGCGGAGGAACGCGGCGGTGCCCTCGTCGGTCACGGTGCCGTCCTCTTCGAAGAGACCGGGGGTCGACTGGATGTAGCCCTCGGGCTGACCCAGGACCAGGGCGTTGTAGTGCAGGAGCACGGAGCGGAGGTGCTGCTGGCCCGCGGCGGTGGCGATGCCGCCCTGCGAGGTGCCGATCACCGCGGTCGGCTTGTCGTTGAACGACGCCTCGCCGTAGGGACGCGCCGACCAGTCGAGCGCGTTCTTGAGCACGCCGGGGATCGAACGGCTGTACTCGGGGGTCACGACGAAGACGCCGTCGGCATCCTCGATCGCCTTCTTGAACTCCTTGGCGACCTCGGGGAAGTTCCCGTCGTAGTCGGGCGAGTAGAAGGGGAGGTCCTTGATCGGGATCTCCTTGAGCGTCACGCCCTCGGGCGCGACCTTCTCGAGAGCCTTCGCCAGGCGGCGGTTGATCGAGGTGCTGGAGATGCTTCCGACGATGTAGCCGATCGTGTAGTCGGTCACGGTGATCCTCTCTGGGGACGGAGGGCGGCGCGCGCCCGGGTACATTCACCTGCAAGCATCGACGGTGAACCTGTATTCCCCCTCCTCTTGACTCCGTCACGAGGGGGATGCAGGTGGCTGAGGTCCCCCGTAGCGTGAGGGGATGCCACCGCTCACCCGCACGTTCACCCGTGAGCTCACCCCCACTCAGCGACGTAACGACATCGTGCTCGCGATCGTGCTGCTGCTCGGCGGGTTGCTCAGCGCCGTGCTGTCGGCGGTCTCGGGCCTCTACGGCGACAAACAGGCGTCGCTCGCCCTCGCCGTCGGATATGTCTTCGTGCTCGCCCTGCCCATCGCGGTGCGGCGGCGATGGCCGTCGGTCACCGCCGTCGTCGTGTCGGTCGCGTACTTCCTCGCGGTGACCCTGCGGATCCCCGAGATCTACGCCGGCAACATCGCGATGTTCATCGCGCTGTACACCGTGGGCGCGTGGCAGCAGAACCGGCGGCGCGCGACGATCGTGCGGATCGCGATCATCGTCGGCATGTTCACGTGGTTGTTCGTCGTGATGTTCCAAGACGCGACCCAGCCCATCGACCCGTCCGCCGAGGGCGCGTTCTCGCGCGCGGGGGCCTTCTCTCCGTTCGTCGCGTACCAGTTGCTCATGATCGGCGTGAACGCGCTGTTCTTCGGCGGCGCCTATTACTTCGGGAACCGCTCGTATCAGCAGATGAGCGAGCGGGCCGCCCTCGAGGAGCGGACCGCCGAGCTCGAAGCCGAGCGCGAGGTGACGGCGGCGCAGGCCGTCGCGCTCGACCGCGTGCGCATCGCGCGCGAACTGCACGACGTGGTCGCGCACCACGTGTCGCTCATGGGCGTCCAAGCGGGCGTCGCGCGAACGCTGCTGTCAAAGGACCCCGACAGAGCGCGCGAGGTGCTCGCGGGTATCGAGGGCTCCGCCCGGACGTCGCTCCACGAGCTGCGCCAGCTGCTCGAGACGCTCCGCGCCCCCGGTAGCGAGTCCGACCCCGACACCGCGCCGACCACGCACGGTCTGACCTCGATCGCGGCGCTCGTCGACGAGGCGACCGCCGCGGGTCTTCCCACCACCTTCACCGTGATCGGCGAACCCGCGCACGATCCGCCCCCTCTCGTGCAGGTGAACCTGTACCGCATCGCGCAGGAAGCGCTCACGAATGCGCGTCGGCACGCCGGTCCCGGCGCCACCGCCGACGTGCGTCTGCGGTTCGATCCGGATGCCATCGAGCTCGAGGTCTCGAACACGGGACGCGCAGGCTCGAAGACGCCTGGGCTCGGTCAGCTGGGCATGCGCGAACGCGCGGCGGTCTCGGGCGGCACGATCGAGATCGGCCCGCGCTCGCGGGGCGGCTACCTCGTGCGCGTACGTGTCCCGGCCGTACAGAACGAGGTGGCTCATGTCTGAGCTGCGGGTCCTCCTGGTCGACGACCACGCGATGATGCGCGCGGGCTTCCGCACGATCCTCTCGCTCGAAGACGACATCACGGTCGTCGGCGAGGCCACGACCGGTCGCGAGGCGATCGCCGCGGCGGCGGAGCTGCACCCCGACGTGATCTGCATGGACGTGCAGATGCCCGACATGGACGGCCTCGAAGCCACCCGTGTTCTGGTGGCGGACCCCGCGGTGGATGCCGCCGTCCTCATCGTCACGACCTTCGACCGCGACGACTACCTCTTCGCCGCGCTGTCGGCCGGCGCGAGCGGGTTCCTGCTGAAGAATGCGGGTCCCGAAGAGCTCGTCTCGGCCGTGCGCGTCGTCGGGGCCGGAGACGCCCTGCTCGCGCCCGAGGTCACCCGCCGCGTCATCGAGCGCTTCGCCTCGGGAGGGTCGCCCGAGCCCGCGGCATCCGTCCCTCCCCCGCTCACGCTCGCGGAACCTCTGACCGAGCGCGAGTCGGAGGTTCTGAGACTCGTCGCCGAGGCGCTCAGCAACGCCGAGATCGCGGCGCGACTGTTCATCGGCGAGGCGACGGTGAAGACGCACGTGTCGAACGTGCTGCAGAAGCTCGGCGCGCGCGACCGCGTGCAGGCCGTGGTGTTCGCTCACCGGCACGGCCTGGCCTGACGGCGCCCGGTCCCTTCGACAGGCTCAGGGACCTTCGACAGGCTCAGGACCCCCACGGGCCGAGAACCGGCGAACCGAGGTGGCTGAGCCCGTCGGCCTCTCCGGCACGCCCGAGGGTCCGCGCGGGAGGTGGCTGAGCCCGTCGAAGCCACGGCGAGCCGGGACGCCGGTCCCTTCGACAGGCTCAGGGACCTTCGACAGGCTCAGGACCCCCACGGGCCGAGAACCGGCGAACCGAGGTGGCTGAGCCCGTCGAAGCCACCGGGGGATGCGCAGGTCGACGCCCTCCCCCGAGAGGCGGAGGCGACGACCCCACCCGCGGCGGAGGTGCCGTGGCATCCGGGTCCCTAGCGTGAGAAGCATCGAGAAGAAGGGATGCACCGTGCTCCAGTTGGACGGCATCACCAAGAGCTACGGCGGTCGCCGCGTGCTCGACGACGTGAGCTTCACCGTCGCCCCCGGGCGGCTGACGGGATTCGTCGGCGGCAACGGCGCCGGCAAGACCACGACCATGCGCATCGCCCTCGGCGTGCTCGGAAAGGACGCCGGTTCGGTCGTGCTGAACGGCTCGCCCGTCACCACGTCCGACCGCCGCCGCTTCGGCTACATGCCCGAGGAGCGCGGGCTGTACCCGAAGATGAAGGTCGCTGAGCACATCGCCTACCTCGCGCGGCTGCACGGCTTCGGCAAGGCCGAGGCGACCGCCAAGGCGACGGCCCTTCTCGAGCGCCTCGGACTCGGCGAGCGCCTCGGCGACCTCGTCGAGACGCTCTCGCTGGGCAACCAGCAGCGCGCGCAGATCGCGGCATCCCTCGTCCACGAGCCCGACGTGCTCATCCTCGACGAGCCGTTCTCGGGCCTCGACCCGCTCGCCGTCGACGTCGTCGCCGGGGTGCTGCAGGAGAAGGCGGCCGCGGGCGCCGCGGTGCTGTTCTCGTCGCACCAGCTCGACGTCGTCGAGCGGCTGTGCGACGACCTCGTCATCATCGCCGGCGGCACCATCCGCGCGGCCGGGACCCGCGAGGGTCTCCGGGCCGAGCACGCCACGCACCGCTACGAACTGGTGTCGCGCGGCGACGCCGGGTGGCTGCGCGACGAGTCCGGCGTAACGGTCCTCGATTTTGACGGCGGCTACGCCCTGTTCGACGCCGCCGACGACGCCTCGGCCCAGCGCGTTCTGCAGGGTGCCGTCTTGCGCGGCGACGTCGTGAGCTTCGCTCCGCAGAGACCTACCCTCGCCGAGATCTTCAAGGAGGTCATCCAGTGAGCACCACGACCCCGACCACGCACCGCGCCCCCAGCGACCTGCAGAGCATCTGGCTCGTCGCCGAGCGCGAGATCGGCTCGAAGCTGCGCAGCAAAGCGTTCGTCATCTCGACGGTGATCCTCGTGCTCGCGGCCCTCGCCTCGGTCGTCTGGGGCGGTTTCGCCGCGAACAACCTCTCGGGAAGCGGCATCCCGGTCGCCGTCACGGCGCAGACGCAGGCGGCGGTCGAGGGACTCGACGGACTCGAGGTCACCGTCGCCGACAGCGACGACGCGGCCACGGCCCTCGTCGAGGACGGGACGGTGGATGCCGCCCTGGTGTCGGGTTCGTCGGACGCCTCGTTCGACTACACCGTCGTCGTGAAGGACTCGGTGCCCTCGACCCTTCTGCAGATGCTCAGCGAGACGCCCCCTGTTCAGGAGCTCGAGCCGGGGGCCGGCGCGGCGAGCGCGCTGCGCTACTTCATCGCCCTCGCGTTCGGGCTCGTGTTCCTCATCGCCGCGTCGACCTTCGGTGGCACGATCGCGCAGAGCGTCGTGGAAGAGAAGCAGACGCGGGTGGTCGAGATCCTCATCTCGGCGATCCCCGTGCGCGCACTGCTCGCCGGCAAGGTGCTCGGCAACACGGTGCTCGCGATGGCGCAGATCGTGCTGCTCGCCGCGGTCGCGGTGATCGGCCTCGCCGTGACGGATCAGGCCGGAGTGCTCAGCGCCCTGGGCGCCCCGATCGCCTGGTTCGCGATCTTCTTCCTCTTCGGTTTCGTGCTGCTGGCATCGCTGTTCGCCGCCGCCGCCGCGATGGTCTCGCGTCAAGAAGACATCGGGGCGACCACCACGCCGATCACGATGCTGATCATGGCGCCGTACTTCCTCGTGATCTTCTTCAACGACAACCCGGTCGTGCTGACGATCATGTCGTACGTGCCGTTCTCGGCGCCGGTGGGGATGCCGCTGCGCATGTACCTCGGTGACGCGCAGTGGTGGGAGCCGGTGCTGTCTCTGCTGGTCCTCGTCGCCTCGTGCGTCGTGGCGATCGGCATCGGCTCGCGCATCTACCAGAACTCACTGCTGCGCATGGGCGCGCGCGTGAAGCTCGCGGAGGCGCTGAAAGGCTGAGGGCAGCGCGCGGGGGCCTTTGGGCGGAGGGGGCTGAGGCCCGGCGGGCGGAGGGGGCTGAGGCCGTCAAAGCCCCCGGTCCCTTCGACAGGCTCAGGGACCTCGCGTTGCGCGCGACCCGGCGGGGCGGAGGGGGCTGAGCCTGTCGAAGCCCCCGGTCCCTTCGACAGGCTCAGGGACCTCGCGTTGCGCGTGAGGCGCGAGGCCCCGCGACGGGAGGAGGGGGAGGGATGCCAGGGCTTCGGCATCCCTCCCCCGCGCGTCATTCTTCGAGCACGGCGAGGACGTTGCCCGCCGAGTCGCGGAACCACGCGATCAGCGGTCCGCCCTCGCGCATGATACCGCGCGAGTCGGTGGGGAAGTCCGCATCGTCGTAGATCTTCGTCTCGACGCCACGCGCCCGCAGGTCGTCGACGGCCGCCTCGACATCCGCGACGGGGAAGTTCAGCACCGTGAACGACGCGGGCGTGTGGTTCGGCTTGCCGTACACGAGCACGCTCCCACCCGAGGCGAGCTGCAGCGACAGGAAGCCCGTGCCGGCGAGCACCTCGACGGTGAGTCCGAGCGTGTCCGCGTAGAAGCGATGGGCGGCGTCGAGGTCGTCGACGGCGAAGCCCGAGAAGGCACCGGCGGGACTCAGCGCGCCACGAAGGCCGTGACGCTGTCGGACAGACGGATCGGGATGCCGTCGACCCCCGACGAGACCGGCTCGCCGATCGCGACGGTGAGTCTCTCGTCGATGCCGAAGACGGCGGCTCCGACCTGCGCTCCGCTCGCGCACCCGGCGGACCAGGGACGGTTCTCGCTGGAGGTGAAGGTCGCGATGCAGCGTCCGTCGCCGTCGTCGGGCCGGGCGAGGTAGATGCGGAAGTCGCTCACCGTCGCGATGTAACGGGTGCTCGCCGGGTCGATGCCGCTGTCGCTGAGGATCTCGGCCGAGATGACGTCTTCGGCCGTCTGCGGGAAGGTGAGCTCGGGCAGGCTCGCCTCGGCGGGATCGGCGGTGGCCGCGGTCGACGGAGGGGCCGCGAACGTGGAGCCGATCGCGACGCCGACGCTCACGAGGGCGACGGCGCCGACCCCGATGAGCGCCCAGCGGAGGGCGGGGCGCCGGGTGGACGGTTCGGTGACGTCGTCAGCGGGCGTCGGGGGCTCGGCATCCGGTACGTCGGCGGGCGGATCCTCCACGATGGGCGGCCGTCGTGCGTTCTCCTCGAGCTCGGCGAGCCGAGCGATCATCGCCGGAGTGGCGGCGGCACCGTCGACGCCGTAGACCCGCTCGCGCAGGCGGCGCAACTCGACGTCGTCGTCCATGCGATGACTCTAGGGCCGCGCGGTGGGGGTGGGGGCGGACTGCGCGGTCCCCGTGCGCAGCGTGAGGTCGTGCTCGCCGCGCGGGGTCGCTCACGCAGCGCGAGGTCCCTGAGCCCGTCGAAGGGACCGGAGGCTTCGACAGGCTCAGCCACCTCCGCCGCGGCCCGCAGAGCGCGCGGCCACCGCCGCCGCGGCCCGAGGAGGGCGCTCAGCGCGGAGCCGTGGCATCCAGGGCGTCGGCCGCCCCCACCAGCGCGAGATGCGACAGGGCCTGCGGGGTGTTCCCGGCCTGCCGCTTCGTCGTGGGGTCGTACTCCTCCGACAGCAGGCCGAGGTCGTTGGCGACCGCCGTGAGGCGCTTCATCAACGTCACGGCCTCGTCGCGCCGCCCGCTGTGCGCGTACTGCCCGACCAGCCAGAACGAACACGCGAGGAAGGGATGCTCGTCGCCGCTGAGCCCGTCGACACCGGTGGTGCGATAGCGCAGAAGCCACCCGTCGGGCATGAGCGTCTTTTCCATGCGCGCGACCGTGGCGAGCATGCGCGGATCGTCGTAGGCGCAGAAGCCCACCTGCGGCAGCACGAGCAGCGACGCGTCGACCTCGTCGGTGTCGAAGTGCTGCGTGAACCACCCGCCCTCGTGCACGCCACGCGCATCGATGTCGGCGCGCACGCTGTCGCGCAGCGCGCGCCACGTGTCGACCTCGCCCTCGCGACCGCCCTCTTCGACGGCCCGGATGCCACGGTCGAACGCGGCCCACACCATCGCCCGGGAGTGGGTGAAGTAGTGCGGTTCTCCGCGCATCTCCCAGATGCCGAGGTCGGGTTTGTCGACCTCTCCTGCGAGCTGATTCAGCAGGGAACGTTGGAGCGACCACGAGAACGTCGTCTCTTCGACGCCCGCGTTCCGCGCCGCTTCGAGCGCCACCATCACCTCGCCGATGACATCGGCCTGGTACTGCGTGACCGCCCCGTTGCCGATGCGAACGGGCGCGGCGCCGCCGTATCCGGGAAGGCTCGTGATCTCTCGCTCGGGGAGGTCGCGCTCCCCCGCGATGCCGTACATGATCTGCACGTCGGCCGGATCGCCGGCGATGGCCCGGAGCAGCCAGGTGCGCCAGTGCTGGGCGGCATCCAGGTACCCGTGGTCGATGTACGCGCTCAGCGTGAGCGCGGCGTCGCGCAGCCACACGTAGCGGTAGTCCCAGTTGCGGGAGCCGCCGAAGGCCTCGGGGAGCGAGGTGGTCGCGGCCGCGACGATGCCGCCGGTCTCGGAGTGCGTGAGGGCGCGCAGCACCATGAGCGAACGGGTGACGAGTGCCGCGTGCGTGCCGGCGGACTGCACGCGGTCGGCCCACGCGGCCCACCATTCGCGCGTGCGTTCGAGGGCCGCCTCGACATTGAACGCCGCGGGGGCTTCCTTCCACGACGGGCCCCACGAGAGGACGGAATCGACGCTCTGCCCCGCCGCCGCCGTCCAGCGGCCGCGATGCGCGGTGTCGACGGCGATCAGGCGCGGACCCCGGATGACGACGGCATCGGGACCCGCGACGGCGAGGATCGCGTGTTCGCCGCCCTGTCCGATCTGCTGAACCCACGGGACGGCCCGCGCGTAGTCGAAGCGCAGACGGACCTCGCTGACGAAGTCGACCTCGCCCGACACACCGACCACGCGACGGATCACCGCTTCGACGCCCTCGTCGACCGGCATCGCGTCGTAGACGTCGGCGACGCCGGTCGCCGTCTCCCACCGCGTCACGAGGACGAAGGTGTCGCCGTCGTAGCGCCGGGTCGCCCGGGCCTCGGGGTCTGCGGGGCGCAGCGACCACCGCCCGTGCGACTCGTCGCCGAGGAGCGCGCCGAGCATCGACCCGCTGTCGTACCGCGGCAGGCAGAGCCAATCGATGCTCCCGTCGCGGGAGACCAGGGCTGCGGAGCGGCAGTTGCTGAGGACCGCATAGTCCTCGATCGGAGTGGTCACCCTCGGATCATGGCAGGTGCCGCCGACATCGTGGCCGAACATCTCGATAGTGGCATCCATGCGCGCGCTGCAAGCATCCCGGCGATGTCGGAACCGAGCGCTACGGTTACCCCATGGCGGCGGACACGACCCTGATCATCCTGGGCGCCTCGGGCGACCTCACCTCTCGACTGCTCCTCCCGGCCCTCGGCCAGTTGCTCGCCCGCGAGCCGAAGCGCTCGATCCGCCTGCACGGCGCCGGCATGGACGACTGGACCGACGAGCACTGGCGCGACGTCGTGAAGAAGGCCTTCCAGACGATGGATGCCGAGGCGGCCTTCGACCAGGTCTCGTCGACGACCTACTCGCAAGCCGACATCACGAAGGCCGCCGACCTGCAGACCCTCCTCGACGGCGCCGAAGGGCGCCTGGCCCTGTACTTCGCCGTTCCGCCGGCCGTCACCGAGAAGTCGTGCATCGCCCTCGCCGACGTCACGATCCCCGCGGGCACGATCCTCGCCCTCGAGAAGCCCTTCGGCACCGACGAAGCCAGCGCGCACAAGCTCAACGAGCAGCTGGCGACCCTCGTCCCCGAAGACCAGGTCTTCCGCATCGACCACTTCCTCGGTCGCTCCACGGTGCTCAACCTGCTGGGCGTGCGCTTCGCCAACCGTCTCATCGAGAGCGTGTGGTCGGCCGACGACATCGCGACCATCACGGTCGACTTCCCCGAGAAGCTCGGCCTCGAAGGCCGCGCCGGGTACTACGACTCCGCAGGAGCTCTGGTCGACATGATCCAGAGCCACCTGCTGCAGGTCATGGCGTTCGTCACGATGGAGCCGCCGTCCTCGCTCGACCAGCTCGATCTGCGCGACGCGACGTCGGCCGTGCTGCGCGCAACCCACGTGCTCGACGACGACCCGGTGAAGAACTCCCGCCGCGCGCGGTACACCGCGGGCGAGGTGGGCGACCGCCACTTCGTCTCGTACGTCGACGAGCCCGGCGTCGACCCGTCGCGCAACACCGAGACGCTCGCCGAGATGACCGTCGAGGTGCGTACGGCGCGCTGGCAGGGTGTGCCCATCACGCTCCGTTCGGGCAAGGCTCTGGATGCCGGAGACCCGGCCGTCACCGTCACCTTCAAGCCCGTGCGGCACCTTCCCGGCGGATTCGTCGGCGAGAGCGACCCGTCGAAGCTCGTCTTCTCGCTCGGCCCCGACACGATGAGCCTCGAGCTCAACGTCAACGGCGCCGACGACCCGCTCGAGCTCGAGCGCGTGACCCTCGACGCCGACCTCGGCGAGGGCGCGCTCAAGGCGTACGGCGAAGTGCTCTCGGGCATTCTCGACGGCGACGCGATGCTCGCCGTCCGCGGCGACGCGGCCGAGCAGTGCTGGCGCATCGTGCAGCCGGTGATCGACGCGTGGCGTCAGAACAAGGTGCCGCTCGACGAGTACGCGGCGGGAAGCGCGGGGCCGTCGTCCTGGAAGGCCTGACGGCGGCTCCTGCGGCGGGGCGGGGCGGCACCGTTGCGGCGCGACGCGACGAGCCGTCGCTCATCGACGCGCGCGCCGAGGGCGCGGCATCCTGAAATCTCTCTATGAGGGCGCGACGCACGACGTCACATGGGAACATCTCGTGCGCGCGTGGCGTTCACTGGTTCGGGTCAACGGCGTCCCGGCTCAGTCCTCGTTCACAGGAGTATCCATGTCTCTCGTTCTCGACCGCACCGCCCCCACCGAAGCCCCCATCCTCGACGTCCTCGCCGAGCGCTGGAGCACGCGCGTCTTCGACCCCGAAACGCCGATCGACGAAGTCGCGCTGCGCTCGGCCCTGGAAGCCGCCCGTTGGGCTCCCTCGGGCATGAACCACCAGCCGTGGCGCCTGATCGTCGCCCGTCGCGGCGGCGACGCGCACGCTCTCGTCGTGTCGGCCCTGATGGGCTTCAACCAGGCATGGGCTCCGGCCGCCGGCGCGCTGGTCGTCGTGCTCGCCGAGACCGAGACGGCCGAGGGCGAGGCACGCCCCTGGGCTCTGTACGACGCCGGTCAAGCGGCCGCGCACTTCACCGTGCAGGCGCACGCCGAGGGTCTCGCGACGCACCAGATGGGCGGCTTCGAGGTCGACGCCCTCCGCGCGGCCTTCGACATCGAGCCCCGCTTCGTGCCCGTGACGGTCATCGCCGTGGGCACCCTCGGCGACGTCGACGCGGCCGAAGAGGGACTGCGCCAGCGCGAACTCGCGCCGCGCGAGCGCCGCACGATCGCGGAGTCGCTGCTCGTCGACGCCTGATCACGACACCCCAGCGACACTCGTTCGCCCCCGCACCCGAAGCCGCGGTGCGGGGGCAAACCTGCTTCGGTCCGGCCAGCGGCGGGGCGCCGACGCGGACTCCGCCCTGAGGCGATCGCGCCGCAGCGGTGGCGGACCGCGCTCACCTGTCGTCGGCAACGTGGCGTTCACAAGGGCGGCTTACCATCGCTTCCGTGACGACCTCTTCGCCCACCGAAGCCGGTGCACCGGAATCACAGCCCATCGCGCTCGCGGGGGCGCGGCGCGGACGAATACGGTGGCGACGCCTCCGTCGGCTCAGCCTGGCACTCGCCGTCGTTGTCGTGGCGATCGTCGCGGCGGGGCTCCCCCTCTACGTCTTCCCTCCGCAGGGCGATCCGACCGACGCGAATCTCGTCTACGTGATCGGACCGCCCCAGCAGCAGCGGCTCGATCTCGGTGAGACCCTTCGCGACGCCGACGGCAACCTGCCGATGCTGATCTCCGTGTCGGGTTCCGCAAAGGGGCATGGGGACCGCGCCTTCGACGCCTCTGAGATCGACGCGTGTGGCGAGCCCGGGGTCACCTGCAAGCGGCCGGACCCGTTCACCACCGCCGGCGAGGCCAAACTCCTCACCGACTACGTTGCGAGCCATCCCAGCGACAAGACGGTCGTGATCACCTTCACCCCGCATGTCGCCCGCACGCGGTACATCTTCGAGAAGTGCTACGGGGGCGACGTCACCGTGATGGGTGTCGACACGAACATGTCGCTGTACGACTGGGCGTTCCAGTACGTGTATCAGACCGCGGGGTTCGTGAAGGCCTGGCTCACGCCCTGCCCGTGACGAAACGGGGCGGCTGGTGCAGGACCCGCCGGGACGGCCACACCCCATAAACGCCATCCGCTCACAGAAACGCGAGCACACCGCGTTTACGTGAGCGGATGGCGTTTATGCACGGGGGGCGCACACACGGGAGGGGGATGCCACGCACACCGCGTGGCATCCCCCTCTCTGTTCGTCCTACTCGACGATCTCGGCCTCGATCACGTCGTCGTCGGAGTCTTCGCCGGGTTCCTCGGCCGCCGGGCCCGTGCTCACCAGCATGAGCGAGTCGCCGTCGCTGGCCACGTCGACGCGGACCACGTCGCCGTCGCGCACCGTGCCGGCGAGGATCGCCATCGCGAGGCGGTCCTGGATCTCGGACTGGATGAGTCGACGCAGCGGCCGGGCACCGTACACCGGGTCGTAGCCGCGCTCGGCGAGCCACGAGCGGGCGTCGGGCGTGACCGCGAGGGTCAGCCGGCGCTCGCGCAGGCGCTTGTGCAGCGCGTCGACCGCGAGTTCGACGATCTGGGCGAGGTCGTCCTGGCTGAGCGCCTGGAAGATCACGATGTCGTCGAGGCGGTTCACGAACTCCGGCTTGAAGGCCTGCCGCACGAGAGCCTGAACCTGTTCACGCTTGGCATCCATCGACAGCGTCGGATCGATGAGGATCGGCGAGCCGAGGTTGGAGGTCAGGATCAGGATGACGTTCGTGAAGTCGACCGTGCGGCCCTGGCCGTCGGTCAGGCGACCGTCGTCCATGACCTGCAGCAGCACGTCGAAGACTTCGGGGTGCGCCTTCTCGACCTCGTCGAGCAGCACGACGCTGTAGGGACGCCGACGCACGGCCTCGGTGAGCTGACCACCGGCCTCGTACCCGACGTACCCCGGAGGGGCACCGACCAGGCGCGAGACGGAGTGCTTCTCGCCGTACTCCGACATGTCGATGCGGACCATGGCGTGCTCGTCGTCGAAGAGGAAGTCGGCGAGCGACTTCGCGAGCTCCGTCTTTCCGACACCCGTGGGGCCGAGGAACAGGAACGAACCGACCGGGCGGTTGGGGTCGCTGATGCCGGCCCGCGAGCGACGGACGGCGTCGGACACCGCCTTCACGGCATCCTTCTGTCCGATCAGACGCTTGCCGAGCTCGCGCTCGAGGTGCAGCAGCTTCTCGGTCTCGCCCTGGAGCAGGCGCCCCACGGGGATGCCCGTCCAGGCGGCGATGACAGCCGCGATGTCTTCGTCGGTGACCTGCTCGTTGACCATGCGGTCACCCGCCGGCTCTTCGCGCTCGGCCTTCATCAGCTCGCGCTCGAGCGCCGGGATCTCGGCGTACAGCAACCGCGACGCGCGCTCGAGGTTGCCCTCGCGCTGGGCACGTTCGGCATCCACGCGGGCGGCGTCGAGGCGCGTCTTGAGCTCACCGACGCGGTTCAGCGAGGCGCGCTCGCGCTCCCACCGCGCCTGCAGCTCGTCGAGCTTGGCCTGTTCGGCGGCCAGCGTCTCGCGAAGAGTCGCCAGGCGTTCTTTCGACGCCTCGTCCTTCTCCTTCTTCAGCGCGAGCTCTTCGAGCTTCAGGCGGTCGACGTGGCGGCGCAGCTCGTCGATCTCGAGCGGGGCCGAGTCGATCTCCATGCGCAGGCGCGACGCGGCCTCGTCGATCAGGTCGATGGCCTTGTCGGGCAGCTGGCGCGAGGGGATGTAGCGGTTGGAGAGGGATGCCGCTGCCACGAGCGCCGCGTCGGCGATCGCAACCTTGTGGTGCGCTTCGTACCGCTCCTTGAGGCCGCGGAGGATCGCCACGGTGTCCTCCACCGTGGGCTCGCCGACGTACACCTGCTGGAAGCGACGCTCGAGAGCAGCATCCTTCTCGATGAACTCGCGGTACTCATCGAGCGTGGTCGCGCCGATCAGGCGCAGCTCGCCGCGGGCGAGCATGGGCTTGAGCATGTTGCTGGCCGCGACCGACCCTTCGCCGCCGCCCGCGCCCATGAGCACGTGCAGCTCGTCGATGAATGTGATGATGCGTCCGTCGGACTCGGTGATCTCTTTGAGGACGCTCTTCAGCCGCTCCTCGAACTGTCCGCGGTACATCGCACCGGCGACCAGCGCCGAGATGTCGAGCGAGACCAGCTCTTTGTTCTTGAGGCTCTCGGCGACGTCGCCCGCGACGATGCGCTGAGCGAGCCCCTCGACGACGGCGGTCTTGCCGACGCCGGGCTCGCCGATGAGCACGGGGTTGTTCTTGGTGCGCCGGGTGAGCACCTGGCTGACGCGGCGGATCTCGCCGTCGCGCCCGATCACGGGGTCGAGCTTGCCCTGGCGAGCCCTGTCGGTGAGGTTGATGCCGAACTGCTCGAGGGCGCTGCGCGCGTCCTCCTGCCCCGGCTGTTGTGTGGCGTTCATGTCGTCTCCTGGAAGTTTTCTCGCTTCACTCAAACTTGAGTGGCGTTGACTCAAGTTTAGCATCAGCGTCCGCGCGGGGCAATGGGGTCGGCAGGATGCCACGGCGTCGAGGCGCGGCATCCGGAGTCCGCCCCTCGCGGCGAGGGGGACGGCGAGCGGCGTCGAGGCGCGGCATTCGGAATCCGTCCTGGGGGCGATGGGGGCGGTGACGGGCCGAGGCATCCGAAGTTCGGCCCGCACGGGGCAATGGACGCGGCACGCGACCGAGTCGTCGAGGCGCGACATCCGGGATCCGTCCCGCACGGGACCGGAGCAAGGCAGGCGGTGCCCACCTGGCCGTCTCGTGGCGTCCGGGTTCGGGCCGGCGCCTACCGCCAGGCGGAGTGGGGGTGCGCGCGGGGGCGTACCGTCACGCGGAGTTCGATTGCGACGCGCCGCCCCCGGGGTCAGCCGAACGGCGTGGCCCCCACCGACTCCGCACGACGGCACACGACCGCCGGGCGGGGATCAACCCGAGGCGAAACCCGCCCCACCACCGCGCGTACCGCCATGCGGAGTCCAGCCACGACACGCCGCACCGGCGACCAGCCGAACGGCGCGTCGCCCACGAAATCCGCCCAACGGCGCACGACCGCCGGGCGGGGATCACCCCGAGGCGAAACCCGCCGCACCACCGCGCGTACCGCCATGCGGAGTCCGGCCACGACACGCCGCGCCGGCGACCAGCCGAACGGCGCGTCGCCCACGAAATCCGCCCAACGGCACGCGACCGCCGGGCGGGGATCACCCCGAGGCGAAACCCGCCCCACCACCGCGCGTACCGCCACGCGGAGTCCGGCCACGACACGCCACGAACAACGCCGCACAAACGGCGTGGCACCCACGAACTCCGCACGACGGCACGGCCCGCGGCCCGCCCGCCGCCCCGGGGCAACCGAGGCCGCAACAGGACGAATCCCGGATGCCGAAACCCGGCCCCCGGACGACGTCAGGCGGGCACGGCCTCGCGCGGCGCGGCGGGCACCTCATCCGCGCACGAGAAGCGCGCGCGGTACGCGGTGGGGGTCAGCCCCAGTGTGCGGGCGAAGTTCTGGCGGAGCACGGCTGCCGAGCCGAAGCCGCACTCGGCGGCGATGCGGTCGAGGCCGAGCTCGGTCTCTTCGAGGAGGCGCTGGGCGTGCAGGAGGCGCTGCCGCGCGAGCCACGCGGCCGGCGTCGCCCCGAGATCGGCTTTGAAACGGCGGGCGAAGGTCCGCGGCGACATGTGCGCGCGGGAGGCCAGCTGATCGACCGAGAGTTCGGCATCCAGGTTCTGTAGCATCCACTCAGTCACCGGCGCGAGCGACATCGACGGAGCGACCGGCAGCGGCGAGGCGATGAACTGCGCCTGCCCGCCGTCGCGCTGCGGGGCGACCACCATGCGCCGGGCGATGCGGTTGGTGAGTTCGGCGCCGAGCTCTTGACGTAGGAGGTGAAGGCAGGCGTCGAGACCGGCGGCGGTTCCCGCGCTCGTGATGATGCGACCGGACTGCACGTAGAGCACGTCGGGGTCGACGTCGATCGAGGGATACATGCGCGCCATGACGTCGGCGTAGCGCCAGTGCGTGGTGGCGCGCTGGCCGTCGAGCACACCGGCTGCCGCGATCACGAACGCCCCGCTGCACACGCTCAGGAGCCACGCGCCACGCGCGTGAGCGGCGCGCACCACGTCGATCACGCCTGCATCGACGGCGCGCCACTGCTCGCGGGGGATCGGCGCAAGGATGACGATGTCGGCGTCGGCGGCCGCGTCGAGACCGAGCTCGACGTTGACCGAGAAGCCGATGTTCGAGGGGACGACGCCGGGATCGGGCGCCACGATGCGGAAGTCGAAGTTGGGGACGCCCTCATCCGTGCGGTCGAGACCGAACGCCTCGCACGCGAGACCGAACTCGAACGGAGCGAAACCCGGCTGGATCACGACGGCGACAGAACGCATGTGCACCTCAGGGAGTGGCAGAAATCGAACGAACACCGTCCATCATGCCACTCGCGGCGCAAAAACGCGATGCGTAGCTTTTCTGCCATGGCTTATCTCATCGCTCTCGCCGCCCTCGCCCTCGTCAGCGTGGTCGCGTCGGTGTGGCTCATCCGCACCGATGGCTACCGTCCCGTCCCCACCGACCCCGCGCGCGTCGCGCGCCGTCGGGAACCCGCCTCGCGCGAGAAGAAGCGTCAGCGCCCGGCGGAAACGGCCCGGCCGTACACCGCGACCATCGCCGCCGTGCGCGACGACTGGCGGAACCGCTCCGCGATCGTCGGGTCGACCGCGACCGGCGTGCCCGCTGCGATGTCGTCAGCCGCGCGGCGGAGCGACCCCGCGAGTGCGGAGGTCGTGGCATCCGGAACCGTCCAGACGCCGGCGCCCAGCTCCGACGCGATGTCGGGGTCGCTGACGACCGCCGGAGTTCCGAGCGAGGCCGCCTCGAACACGGTCATCCCCTGCGTCTCGAAGCCGATCGAGGTCTGCACCACCGCATCGGCCGCCGCCAGCCGCGCGAGCGTCTCGGCGTAGCTGAGGCGTCCGGAGAAGACCACGGATGCCACGGGCTTCCGCTCCGCGACGAGCTTCTGCGCCGCGCGGAGTTGGGCACCACCGCCGATGATCTCGACCTCGGCGTCGATGCCCGACTCGGCCACCGCTTCGAGGAACGGGAGGAGGCGCTTCTCGGGGCTCATCCGGCCGAGCCACACGAAGCGCGGGGGGCCGGGGCGGCGGGCCTCGGCACCGGTCGCGAGCGCGGCGTCGAGGATGTCGTCATCGATGCCGTTCCAGATGACGTCGACGCCGGCGTGGGCTCCGGCTTCGACGGGCACGACACCGTGCCCTTCGAGACGCCGCGCGAAGTGTCCAGAGGGTGCGGTGATCGCGCGCGAGAGGCGCGCGAAGCGGCGGAGATAGGCCCAGCCGTCGGCCGGGCCCGCGCTCTGCGCGGCGAGGACCGCGCGTGCGTCGGGCACCGCGGGCGAGGCCGGCGACGCGGGCGCGGAACTCGCGACATCCCGCAGCTCCCCGCCCGAGGACGGCGAGATCGCCGCGCTTCTCCGCGTCAGCGCACCGCGCAACGCACGCCGCGCCCACGCGTTCAGCACACGGAGGACGAGAGTCGGGAGGGGCGCGGTCGCCTCGATCCCGACGTCGACGCGATTGTGCATCGTGTGCACGACGGGGAGGCCGTGCCGCGCGGCGTAGCGGTGTCCGATGAACGCACCCCAGAAGTCCGCCTGCACGTGCACGACGTCGACGGGGAGTCGGGCGCCGAGCTCGGCATCCACGAACCGATCCGTGCGGGAGCCGGGCCAGGTGAGCGCGTACTCGCGGTCAGGCGTGATCGCGATCGAGGGGAGGTCGATGTACGCCGCGTCGTCGGGCGCGGGCCGGTGCATCCGTGGCGCGACGACCGTCACGACGTGCCCCGCGCGCTCGAGGAAGCGCTTCTGCAGCCGCATCGACACCTGCGCCCCGCCGAGGGACTCGAGGTGCTGGTCGGCGAACATCACCACGTGCACGCGGTCACTCCGGGATCGGCCGTCCGCGGTACAGCGCCTCGAAGGTGTCGAGCGTGCGACCGATGTCGTGCACGATGACGCCGTCGAGCGAGGCCTGCTGCATGCGGCGACGCTCTTCGGGATCGGCCGTGAGGACGTCGGTCAGACGCGCCGCCAGCTCTTCGGCGTTGCCGGGCTCGAACAGGTAGCCGTTCTCGCCGTCGTGCACGAGGTGCGGGAGGGCGACCGCGTCGGCGGCGACGATGGGGAGACCGGATGCCATGGCCTCCATCGTCGCGATCGACTGCAGTTCCGCGATCGAAGCGATCGCGAAGACGCTCGCCCGCGTATAGAGCGCGCGCAGCTCGTCTTCGGAGGTGTGACCGTGGAACGTCACGCGCGCGGAGAGGCCGAGCTGCTCGGCGAGCTGCTCGAGGTTGCGGCGCTGGTCGCCTCCTCCGACGATGTCGAAGGTGACGTCGAGGGCGGGGTCGAGCAGCTTGAGCGCGCGCAGGACGACGTCGATCCCCTTCTCGCTGGTGAGGCGGCCGACGAACAGGATGCGGTTCGCGTCGCGGGGCTCGAGATCGGGCGTGTAGTTCGACCGGTCGATGCCGCACGAGATCGGGATGACGCCCTCGATGCCGATCGTCGACTCGAGGAAGTCCGCCGCACGGCGCGTCGGGGTCGTCACCGCACGGGTCATCGCGAACGTGCGGGCGGCATCGGCCCAGGCGAGCTTGACGAAGATGCGGTCGAGGAAGTCGGGGAGCGTCGTGAAGTCGAGGATGTTCTCGGCCATCACGTGGTTGGTGGCGACGACCGGGATGCCGCGCTTGCGCGCCTCTCTCGTGAGACCGCGGCCGATCACGATGTGCGACTGGATGTGCACGACATCGGGCTTCACCTGGTCGAGCACCTTGCGCGCGTAGTGCTTCGCCCGCCACGGCAGCACGAAGGTGAGCCAGTCGTGCGGGAGGAAGCGATACGCCGGCAGACGGTGCATCGTCATGGGCTCGCCCTCGATCACCTCGGTGAAGGTGCCGGCGTGGCTGTGCCCGACGCTCGGTGCCGCCACGTGCACGTCATGCCCGCGGGCGACGAGCCCCGCAGCGAGGCGCTCGGCGAATCGAGCGGCGCCATTGACGTGAGGAAGGAAGGTGTCGGCTCCGATGAGGACGGTGAGCGGACGGTCGGCGGGGGCGTCGGTGGGCGTGCCGGTGGGACTGCCGTCGGGCGTCGGGTCGGAGGGCGTCGCAGGAGTGGTCACGGGTGGTGAGGCCTATCTGTGCGGCGGTAAGGGGCACGCGGGGCGGGTTCGCGGGGCTGCTCCACTGTACCGGAGGGGGTTTTGCGCTCCCCGGACGCCGTGGCGCGTGTGGCAGCTTCATCGAGCGGTCGCGGAGCGCCCAGGCGAGACAGCGCCGCGCGGACGGCGGGTGTTCCGTCCGCGCGGCACGCGCTCCTCAGGACTCCACGCCGCGCGCGACCTCGGCCTCGGCCTCGTCGAGGCCCGAGGACGCGTTCTGGAACTGCGACTGGTACAGGCGCCAGTACGCGCCGTGCTGGGCGATGAGCTCGTCGTGGCTTCCCTGCTCGACGATGTCGCCGTGCTCCATCACGAGGATGAGGTCGGCGTCACGGATCGTCGAGAGGCGGTGGGCGATGACGAACGACGTGCGCCCCTCGCGGAGCGCCGCCATCGCCTGCTGCAGCAGAAGCTCGGTGCGGGTGTCGACCGATGACGTCGCCTCGTCGAGGATCAGCACGGAGGGACGCGCGACGAACGCCCGCGCGATCGTGATGAGCTGCTTCTCGCCGGCCGAGACGTTCGCCGCATCTTCGTCGAGGACCGTGTCGTATCCCTCGGGGAGAGAGTGCACAAACTGGTCGACACGGGTCGCGACGGCAGCCTCGACGATCTCTTCGTCGGTCGCGCTCTCGCGGCCGTACCGGATGTTGTCGCGGATCGTGCCGGCGAACAGCCACGGATCTTGCAGCACCATCCCCGTGCGCGAACGGACGTCGTCGCGGCGCAGGTCCGCGATGTTCTGCCCGTCGAGCAGGATACGCCCGGCGTCGAGCTCGTAGAAGCGCATGATGAGGTTGACCAGCGTGGTCTTACCGGCGCCGGTGGGCCCGACGATCGCGACCGTCTGCCCGGGCTCGACGCGGAAGGACAGGTCGCTGATGAGCGGGTGCTCCGGCGTGTAGGCGAAGGCGACGTTCTCGAACTCGATGACGCCGCGCCCGTCGACCGGTTCGGGGGCGTCGACGGCGTCGGGCTCCTGCTCGTCGGCGTCGAGCAGCGCGAACACGCGTTCGGCGGAGGCGGTGCCCGACTGCACCACGGCGGCCATGCCGCCCAGCTGCGACAGCGGCTGGGTGAACTGCTGCGAGTACTGGATGAAGGCCTGCACGTCGCCGAGGCGGATCTGCCCCGCCGCCACCATGAGCCCGCCGAGCACCGCGATGCCGACGTAGGTGAGGTTTCCGACGAACATCATGCCGGGCATGATCATGCCCGAGAGGAACTGGGCCTTGAAGCTCGCCTGGTAGAGCTCCTCGTTCTCGACCTCGAACTTCTCGCGGGCGTCTTTCTCGCGGCCGTACACCTTGACCAGCGCGTGGCCCGAGAACGACTCCTCGACGCGGGCGTTCAGTCGCCCGACCTTCTTCCACTGCGTGCCGAAGGCCTTCTGCGACTTCGGGCCGATCACGCCGAAGATGATCGCCATGAGCGGGAGCGAGACGAGGGCGACGAGCGCGAGCTGCCACGAGATCGTGAACATCATGATGAGCACGCCCACGACCGTCAGCACCGACGTCAATGCGCTCGAGAGCGACTGCTGCATCGTCTGCGTGATGTTGTCGATGTCGTTGGTCACGCGCGAGATCAGTTCTCCGCGCTGCACCTTGTCGAAGTACGACAGGGGCAGGCGGTTGATCTTGGCCTCGACGTCTTCGCGCAGGCGCCACATCGTGCGCACCATGATCACGTTGATGACGTAACCCTGGATCCACGACAGCAGCGACGATCCCACGTAGATCGCCAGCACGGCGACGATCACGAGACGCAGGGCGTCGAAGTCGACGCCCTCGCCCACCTGGAACGGGTTCATCGCTCCGATGACGTTCGCGTAGTCGTTCTGGCCCGACGCCCGGAGCGCCTCGACGACATCCGCCTGCGAGGTTCCGGCGGGGAACTGCGCCGCCAGACCCCGAGAGGCGACGCCCTCGAAGACGATGTTCGTCGCGTCGCCCAGAACGCGCGGCGCGAGGACGGCGAGGACCACACCGAGGGCTCCGAGCACCGACACGAACGTGAAGGCGACGGCGTGCGGACGAAGGAGCCCGATCAAGCGACGGAAACTCGGCCCGAAGTTCGCGGCCTTGCCGGGGGCGACGCTGTCCCAGTCGCCGGAGTTCAGCCGCGCCTGTTCGGCGAGCTCGAGCTCGGCGCGTTCTTCTTCGGTGAGCGCGTCGGGGGTGCTCATGCTTCCACCCCCAGCTGCGACTCGACGATCTCGCGGTACGTGGCGCTCGTCTCGAGCAGTTCCTCGTGCGTGCCGAGACCGACCATGCGACCGTCTTCGAGCACCACGATGCGGTCGGCGCCGGTGATGGTCGACACGCGCTGGGCGACCACGATCTTGGTCACCTCAGGCAACTCGTCCCACAGGGCCTGTCTCAACCTCGCGTCGGTGCTGAGGTCGAGCGCCGAGAAGGAGTCGTCGAAGACGAGCACCGACGGACGGTGCACGATCGCGCGCGCGATGGCCAGGCGTTGCCGCTGCCCGCCGGAGACGTTCGTCCCGCCCTGGGCGATACGCCCCTCGAGGCCGCCGTCCATCGCCTCGACGAAATCACGACCCTGGGCGATCTCGAGCGCGCGCCACAGCTCATCGTCGGTGGCGTCTTCGCGCCCGAAGCGGAGGTTCGACGCGACCGTTCCGCTGAACAGGAACGGGCGCTGCGGGACGAGCCCGATGCCCTTCCACAGTCCGTCGAGGTCGGCCTCGCGCACATCGACCCCGCCGACGCGCACCGCGCCGCCCGTCACGTCGAACAGACGCGGGATCAACGACACGAGCGTGGTCTTGCCCGCACCGGTGGATCCGACGATCGCGACGGTCTCACCCGGCCGGGCCGCGAAGCTCACGCCCGTCACGACCGGCGACTCGGCCCCCGGGTAGGCGAAGGCGACGTCGTCGAACTCGACCGCCCCCGGCTCGGGGAAGGCGGTGACCGGGTTGACCGGGCGCTCGAGCGTGGAGTGGCTGTCGAGGACCTCGGCGATGCGCTCCGCCGAGACGGCCGCGCGCGGGATCATCACCGTCATGAAGCTCGCCATGAGAACGCCCATGAGGATCTGGGCGACGTACTGCATGAAGGCGAACAGCGTACCGATCTCGACCGTGCCGCTGTCGATCTGGATGCCGCCGAACCAGATGACCCCGACGAGGGTGACGTTGAGCACGAGCATCGCGAGGGGGAACAGCAGCACGAAGAGGGATCCGACCTTCCGGCCGACGATCATGATGTCGGTGTTGGCCCTGCGGAAGCGCTCTTCTTCGATGCCTTCGCGCACGAACGCGCGTACGACGCGCACGCCCGTCAACTGCTCGCGCATGATGCGGTTCACGGCGTCGAGCTTGGACTGGTAGCTGCGGAACAGCGGGACCATGCGGGCGATGATGAGCCCGGCGGCGATGAGCAGAACCGGCACCGAGACGCCGAGCAACCAGCTCAGTCCCACGTCTTGCTGCAGCGCCATGAAGATGCCGCCGAGCGCGAGCAGGGGTGCGCTGACGAGCATGGTCGCCCCCATCATCGCGAGCATCTGCACCTGCTGCACGTCGTTGGTGTTGCGCGTGATCAGGGAGCCGGCACCGAACTGCGACAGCTCGCGCTCGCTGAACCCGCTGACCTTCTCGAACACGTCGCGGCGGATGTCGCGACCGGCCGCCATCGCGGCGCGGGCGGCGAAGTACGTCGCGATGATCGACGCCGTGATCTGCCCGAGGGAGATGACGAGCATGATCATTCCGCGCGACCAGATGAAGTTCGTGTCGCCGCGGGCCACGCCCTGGTCGATGATGTCGGCGTTCAGACGCGGCAGGTACAGCGATGCCATTGCCGCGGCGAACTGGAAGACCAGCAGAGCGAGCAGCAGCCAGCGGTACGGCTTGAGGTAGCGGATGAGGAGCTTGGCGAGCACGGAGCCCTCCGGAATTCACTGGATCACGGTCGCCATGACCGCCTCCTCAGCCTGGCACGGACCTCCGACATCGGCACTCCCCGGTCCGAGAAACCACCCGGCCCAGACGGCATGTCCCCTTTTGTGCAGCCGAGGGGCGCGAAACCCGCACATTTCGGGACATGGATGCCAGCGCGCGGCGCCGCGGCACCGGAGGGCGAACGTCAGCGAGGCGCTGCGGCACAGGCGCACCGCCGTGAGCTCGACGCCACGACACCGCCGCACACGACGTCAGCGCGCGACGACGTCAGCGCGCGACGAGCGGCGCCGCCACCCGGCGCCCGTCCTTCCACACGCCCGCGGTCAGCGGCATCCCGGGTCGATACGCGAGGTGCGTCGCGGACGGCGCGTCGAGCAGGTGAAGATCGGCGCGATTCCCCACGGCGATCGACCCGACGGCGCCGTCACCGGAGGCGCGACCGAGCGCGATCGCCCCTCCGCGCGTGGCTGCGCGCACCGCCTCGGCGACGCTCAGCCCCATCTGCAGCACGGCCGTCGCGACGCAGAACGGCATCGAGGTCGTGTACGACGTGCCCGGATTGCCGTTCGACGCGATCGCGACCTCGACCCCGGCGTCGAGCAGTCGCCGAGCCGGAGCGAGAGGAGCGCGCGTCGACAGGTCGCAGGCCGGGAGCACCGTCGCGACGGTCGATCCTCCCGCGAGCGCCTCGAGGTCGGCATCCGAGACGAAGTTGCAGTGGTCGACACTCGCCGCCCCCAGCTCGACCGCGAGCAGGATCCCCTCGCCGTGGCCGAGCTGATTGCCGTGCACGCGCAGCCCGAGCCCCGCCGCGCGCGCGGCGGTCAGCACCTCGCGCGACTGCTCGGGGGTGAACGCCCCGCGCTCGCAGAACACGTCTGCCCACGACACGTACGGGCGCACCGCCTCGAGCATCGGTCCGCACACCTCACGCACGTACTCGTCGGCATCGCGGCCCGCCGGGACGAGGTGCGCGCCGAGGAAGGTCACGTCGTCGACTCCCGCCGCGGCGATCCGCGCGCTGCGCTGCTCGCTCGAGATGTCGAGCCCGTAGCCGGTCTTCGTCTCGATCCACGTCGTCCCCTGCGCGCGCGCCGCGCGGACACGCGCCGCGAGGAGCCCGGCGAGACGGTCATCCGACGCCTCGCGGGTGGCGTCCCGCGTCACGGCGATCCCTCCCGCGGCGTAGCTCTGCCCCGCCATGCGGGCCTCGAACTCGGCGGTGCGGTCGCCGTCGAAGACGAGGTGGGTGTGCGAGTCGACCCAGCCGGGCAGGAGCGCTCGGCCGTCGGCATCCACCCTCTCGTCTGCCGCCGGGGCCTCTGACGCGGCACCGATCCACGCGATCCGGTCGCCGTCGATGACCACGGCGGCGTCGCGGAGCACGCGGTCCTCGTCGTCGACGGTCATCAGCTCGCCGACGCGGGTGATGAGGGTGCTCACGATGTCATCGCCTTTCGCAGCAGGTCGCCGACCGGGCCCAGGTCGGTGTGCGCGCCGCCGGCGGCACGCTCGCGTCCCCCGATGATCACACGCGTCACGTCGCTCGCGGTCGCGCTCAGGATGAGCTGACCGGGGTCGCTCCCGGCGGTGCGGGCGCTGTTCTCGTCCAGGACGAGGAGGTCGCAGGGCTCCCCCACCGCGATCCGCCCGACCGAGCGCCCGACGGCCACGGCCCCGCCGCGGGTGAGCGCGGCGACGAGCTCGGTGGGAGCGAATCGTCCACGCCGACCCGAGGCGAGCCGCTCTCCGTGCTCGAGCGCGCGGGCTTCGAGCAGCGGGTCGACGACGGCGTGCTGATCGGTCCCGAGCGCGAGGCGAGCCCCCGCCTCGGCCAGGCGGCGGGCAGGACCGACGCCGTCGCCGAGGTCGGCCTCGGTGGTCGGGCACATCACGATCGTCGCGCGAGCGGCGCCGAGCGCCGCGATGTCGTCGTCGGTGAGGTGCGTCGCGTGCACGGCCGAGAGCCGCGGCGAGAGCAGGCCGCTGCGGGCCAGGAGGGCGGTGGGGGTGAGACCGGTCGCCTCGAGGCACGCCTCGTTCTCTGCCGGCTGCTCCGACAGGTGCACGTGCAGCGGGATCGACGGATCGAGCTCCGCTCCGATGCGCTCGAGAGCGTCGACCGGGACAGCGCGCACCGAGTGCACGGCCGCACCGACAACGACCTCGGGGAACTCGTCGGCGAACGACGCGCGCAGCGCCGACAGGCGTGCGAGCCAGGCGGCGGCATCCGGATCCCCGAAGCGCCGCTGTGCGGGTTCGAGAGGTTCCCCGAAGCCGCGGGAGAGGTAACACGTGTCCAGAAGCGTGAGACGGATGCCACTGGCCCGGGCCGCGCGCGCAAGCGCGCGCTCCATCGCGTGAGCAGGCGCGTACGGCGAGGCGTCGGGCGCGTGGTGGACGTAGTGGAACTCGGCGACCGAGGTCCAACCGGCGGCGACCATCTCGGCGTAGACCGCGGTCGCGACGCGTTCGTACGACGTCGGGTCGAGGCGCCCCGCCTCGCGGTACATCAACTCGCGCCACGTCCAGAAGCTGCCGCCGTCGCCGTGCGTGCGCCCGCGGAGCAGCCGGTGGAAGGCGTGCGAGTGCGCGTTGACCGCGCCCGGCAGCACGAGTCCGTCGAGGCGGTGGTCGTCGGCATCCGGGATCGTCCCGGTCTCCACGGAGGTGATGAGACCCTCGGATGCCGAGATGCGCACGCCCGGCGCCACGGCGTCGCCGATCCACGCCCGCGGCGCCCAGAACGACGTCACGAGAGCAGGTCCTGCAGGACATCCGCCAGAGCGGCGGCCGACGCGTCGGCGTCCGCGTCGACGACGTGCTCCTCGGGCGAATGCGAGATCCCCGAGGGATTGCGGACGAACAGCATGCCGGTGGGCACGACCCCCGAGAGGATGCCGGCGTCGTGACCGGCGCCCGTGCGCAGATGCGGGGCATCGCCGAGCGCCGCGCCGAGTCGGCGCGCGAGCGAGGGGTCGAAGCCGACCGTGGGGCTCCAGGACTCCTCGACGAGCACGGCCTCGCACCCGCGCGCGGCGGCGAGCTCGACGCACATGCGATCGATGTCGGCCACGAGACGGCGGGTGACGGCGTCGTCGGGATGCCGGGCGTCGATCCAGAAGTCGACCGACGACGCGATGACGTTCGTGCCGCCGGGGACCGGCTCGAACCGGCCGACGGTGGCGCGCGCGTCATCGACGGCTCCGGCCATCTCGGCGATGCGCCCGACCATGCCGGCGGCGGCGACGAGGGGGTCGCGACGGTCGGCCATGAGGGTCGTTCCGGCGTGGTTTCCCTCGCCGCGCACCGAGACCTTGAAGCGGCCGTGCCCGAGGATCGACTCCGCGACCGCGAAGGGTCGGTCGAGGTCGATGAGGCCGCGGCCCTGCTCGACGTGCAGCTCGACGAAGACGCCGATGCGTGCGAGCGTCTCGGGGTCGGGGCCGATCCCCGCCGGGTCGACGCCACCCGCCGCGAAGACGTCGGCGAGCGTGTCGCCGTCCCGGTCGGTGAGGCGGCGCGCGGCATCCGGAGACAACGCCCCGGTCAGCAGGCGCGAACCGAGGCACGCGACGCCGAACCGCGAGCCCTCCTCTTCGGGGAAGACCGCGATCGCGAGCGGGTTCGCCGGCGTCACCCCGCGCGAGCGCAGCACGTCGACCGCGGCGAGCGCCGCCGCGATCCCGAGCGGGCCGTCGAACGCCCCGCCGCCGGGCACCGAGTCGAGGTGGCTCCCCGTGACCACGGCGCCGGGGCCCGGCATCCCCCACCAGGCCCACAGGATGCCGTTGCGGTCGACCTCGACGTCGAGTCCGCGGGACTCCGCCTCACCGATGAACCACGCACGGAGGTCGCGCTCGGCGGTCGAGAAGACCGGGCGCGCGTATCCGCCGCTGCGCGGCTCACGGCCGATGCCCGAGATGGCGTCGAGGAGGGAGGTGACGGGCGTCATGGATCAGCGTCCTTCGAAGGTGGGGGTCTCGCGGGCGCCGAAGGCGCGCATGCCCTCGGCGCGGTCGGCGCTCGCGGCGATGAGGGCCGACAGGGCGCGCTCGTGCGCGACGGCCGCACCGAGGGGCATCTCGAAGCCTGCGAGCACGGCGCTCTTGATCATCGCGGCAGCCACCGGCGCGCCCTGAGCGATCTCGTCGGCGGCGGCGCGCGCGGCACCCTCAACCTCCGCCGAGGCGACGACACGACTCGCGATGCCGAGCCGCGCGGCCTCGGCGCCGTCGATGCGACGAGCCGTGAGCAGCAGATCGAGGGCGACCGTCTTTCCAACGGCGCGCAGCAGCCGCTGAGTGCCGCCCGCCCCGGGAAGGATGCCGAGGCGCACCTCGGGGAAGCCGAGCACGGCGTCGGCGGCGATCACCACGACGTCGCACGCGAGGGCCAGTTCGAGGCCACCGCCGAGGGCGTACCCCCGAACCGCCGCGACGAGCGGGGTGCGGATCGCGGCGACCGCGTCCCAGTGCTCGCTGAAGCCGCTGCGATACAGCTCGACGGCGCCGGCCGAGCCGAGGTCGCCGAGGTCGGCACCGGCGGCGAAGGCCCGCTCGTCGCCCGCGATCACGATCGCGCGGACGGTGGGATCGTCGTCGAGGCGACGGAGGGCGTCGACGAGGGCGCCGAGGGTCTCGGCATCCAGCGCATTGCGCTTCTCGGCGCGGTCGAGGGTGACGGTCGCGACGGCGCCGTCGATGTGCTGCCGCACTCCACTCATCGCCGTTCCTCCGTGATCAGACGCACGAGGGCGTCGCGGTCAGCGCGGGCCCGGTCGGCGTCAGCGGGAGACCAGGGGTAGAAGCCGCGACCGCTCTTCGCGCCGAGGTGCCCCTCGGCCACCAAGGCGGCGACGGTGCGGGGCACGGTGCCCGTGGCATCCAGATCGGACATCAGGATGCCGGAGACCTTCTCGACCACATCGAGTCCGGCGAGATCCATCAGACCGAGCGGGCCGAGCGACGACCAGCGCGGGGCCAGGGTCGTGGAGACGGCGCGGTCGACGTCGGCGACGGTGGCGATGCCTCCCTCGACGAGCGCGATGGCCTCTCGCAGCAGCGCGTACTGCAGGCGGTTGACCACGAAGCCCGGCACGTCGCGGTCGACGACGATGCTCTCGCGTCCGATCGCGGCGCAGAGATCCTGCGCGGCCTGCACGGTGGCGTCGGACGTGCGCTCGCCCCGAACGATCTCGATGAGCGGCATGACCGTGGGCGGGTTGAACCAGTGCAGGCCGACGAGTCGCGCCGGGTCGGTGAGCGCCTCGGCGATCTCGGTGATGCGCACGCTGGAGGTGTTCGTGGTCAGCACGGCATCGGTCGCGACCAGGGATTCGATACGCGCGAAGATCTCGCGCTTGAGGGCCAGGTCTTCGGCCACGCTCTCCACGACGAGCACCGCGCCGCGAACCGCCTCGTCGAGGTCGGTGGTGGTCGTGACGCGGGCGTCACCGTCGTGCGCGGCGATGAGTTCCCGCGCCGCCTCCAGGGTCGAGGTCGTGCGCGAGTACAGGCGGACCTCGCGACCGTGCGCGGCGAGCACGGCCGCGATGCCGGCACCCATGGTGCCGGCGCCGAGAACGGCGACCGGGCCGCTCACGCCACGACCCCCGCGGCGCGCAGACGCGCGATCTCATCCGCCTCGAGCCCGAGGTCGTCGGCGAGCACGTCGTCGGTGTGCTGGCCGAGGACCGGTGCGGGCGCCTGGGCGGCGGCATCCGTCCCGCTGAAGCGCACCGGCTGCGGAACGAGAGGCACCGTCCCGGCGACGGGGTGCTCGACCTCGCGCACCAAGCCCCGCGCCCGAGCATGGTCGCTCTCGGCGAGCTGGGCGACATCCCAGATGGGGGCGGCGGGAACGCCCGCCGTCTCGAGCTCCGTGACGGCCTCGTCCACCGTGCGCGCGCTCGTCCACGCCTCGATCTCGGCGCGCAGCGCGTCCTGGTGCGCGAGACGGGCGGGATCGGTGGCGTAGCGCGCGTCGTCGAGCAGTTCGGCGCGGCCGAGGGCGTTCGCGAGCCGCACGAACAGCGCATCGTTCGCGACGGCGATGACGAGGTGCCCGTCGCTGCACGCGTAGGCGTCCATCGGGGCGCTGATCGGGTGAGCGTTCCCCAGCCGCGCGGGAGCGGGCGCCCCGGCGAGCACCTGCGAGAGCGCCACCATCTGCAGCGAGAACATCGCGTCGAGCATCGCCACGTCGACGTGCTGGCCCTGACCGGTCTGCGCCCGCTGCAGGAGCGCCGCGAGCGCGCCGAACGCGCCGTACATTCCCGCGACGACATCGCCCACGGCGTCCCCCACGCGCGTCGGCGGCCCATCTGCCCAGCCGGTGGCCGACATGATGCCGCCCATCGCCTGCACGATGTGGTCGTAGGCGGGGCGGTGCGAGAGCGGACCCGTCTGCCCGAATCCCGAGATGCTGACGTAGACGAGGCCGGGGTTCAGCGCGCGCACGCTCTCGAAGTCGATGCCGAGGCGGGCGGTGACGCCGGGCCGGAAGTTCTCGACGAGCACGTCGGCATCCGCGATCAGGCGGTGAAGCAGCGCCCGCCCCTCGTCGGACTTCAGGTCGAGAGCGATCGAGCGCTTTCCGCGGTTGACCAGCATGAAGTAGCTGCTCTCACCCTCGATGTGGGGGGTGAAGTGTCGGGAGTCGTCACCGCGCCCGGGCACCTCGATCTTCGTGACGATCGCCCCGAGGTCGGCGAGCATCGAGGCGCACAGGGGCCCCGCGAGCACCCGTGAGAGGTCGAGGACGCGGACGCCGTCGAGGGGGCGGGCGGCGCCCGACGGGGGCGGGGTGTCAGTCGACACGGAGGTCTCCTTCTGGGGCGGTGGCGGCTTCTGGGGCGGTGGCGGTGGCGGCGGCGGTGATCTCGGCGACGATCCGGCCGAGCGTGCCGTCGGTGACGAGGGTCGTCACCGCGTCGATGTCGGGGGCCATCATCCGGTCGGTGTCGCGCGGGGCGACGTGCGCGCGGATCGCGGCGTGCGCGCGGGCGGTCCCCACGCCCGCCGCGAGCGGCGCGTGGAAGTCCAGCGCTTCGGCGGCGCAGAGCAGCTCGATCGCGACGATGCGCTCGGCGTTCGCCACGGCCTGGCGCGCCTTGATCGCCGCGGTCGTGCCCATGCTGACGTGGTCTTCCTGCCCGGCGCACGTCGGCACGGTGTGCACCGAGGCGGGGGCGGCGAGCGCGCGGTTCTCACCGGCGAGCGCGGCCGAGACGTAGGGCGGGATCATGAAGCCCGACATGCCGGGGGCACCGGATGCCAAGAACGCGGGCAATCCGCTGAGCGCGGCGTGCGTGAGGCGATCGGCGCGGGCCTGCGACATCGTGCTGACCTCGGCGACCGCGATCGCGAGGGTGTCGAGGGCGAGGGCGACGGGCGCGCCGTGGCCGTTCCCTCCCGGGAGGGCGAGCAGCTCGTCGCCGTCGACGACGAATACGGGGTTGTCGGTGACGGAATCGATCTCGGTCTGCACCGCGGACTCGACGTAGGCGAGCGCGTCTCGCACCGACCCGTGCACCTGCGGGATGCACCTGAGGCTCAGGGCGTCCTGCAGCCGGTGGTCGCGGTGGGCGTCGAGGATCTCGCTGTCGGCGAGCAGGGCGTTCAGGCGCCGCGCCGTCTCGATCTGCCCGGGGTGCGGGCGCAGGGCTTGAAGGCGCGGGTCGTAGCCGCGGGTGTTGCCGCGCAGCGCCTCGAGTGACATGGCGCCCGCGAGATCGGCCACGTCGACGAGCGCGCGGGCCCCGGCCACGGCGAGCGCGCCGATCCCGGTGATCTCGTAGGTGCCGCTGATGATCGCGTGCCCCTCGCGCGCGGCGGGGACGAGCGGGTCGATGCCGGCGCGCTCCAACGCGGTCGCCGCGGACAGGCGCTCCCCCGCGAACCACGCCTCACCCTCGCCGAACGCGACGAGACCGATGTGGGCCGTCGCGGTCAAGTACCCGACCGATCCCTGCGAGGGGGCCACGGGGGTGACCCCGCGGTTGAGCATCTCGACCAGGGTCGTCACGAGAACGGGGCGGATGCCGCTGTGCCCGCGCGACAGCGCTCGCACGATCGCCGCGACGATGGCGCGCGTCGCCGGCTCGTCGTGTGGGACACCCACACCGCTGGCGTGGCTGCGCAGCATGCCGAGCTGGACGTCGGCGACGTCGGGCTGGACACCGGCGACCTTGTACAGGTCGCCGACGCCCGTCGTAAGTCCATAGATCTGCTGCCCCGAGGCAGCCAGACCGGCCAGGAGGAGGTTCGTCCGCTCGACGGCGGCGAGCGCCTCGGGAGCGACGCGCAGCGGTGCCCCGTGGGCGACGGCGACGAGCTCGTCGATGGGAGTCGAGCCGATTCCGAAGACCACCTCCTCCCGGCTCATCTCAGGCCTCGACCTTCTCGGCATCCAGCATCGGGACGCGCACTCCGCGCTCGCGCGCGACTTCGACGGCCCGGTCGTAGCCGGCGTCGACGTGACGGATGACGCCCATGCCGGGGTCGTTCGTCAGGAGGCGCTGGAGCTTCTCGGCGGCGAGCGGCGTGCCGTCGGCGACCGAGACCTGTCCCGCGTGGATGGAGCGGCCGATGCCGACCCCGCCGCCGTGGTGGAGCGACACCCAGGTGGCGCCGGAGGCGGTGTTGATGAGCGCGTTCAGAATGGGCCAGTCGGCGATGGCATCCGATCCGTCCGCCATCGCCTCGGTCTCGCGGTAGGGCGAGGCCACCGAGCCGGAGTCGAGGTGGTCTCGGCCGATCACGATGGGCGCCGAGATCTTGCCCTCGGCGACGAGCTCGTTGAAGCGGACCGCGGCCTTCGCCCGGTCGCCGTAGCCCAGCCAGCAGATGCGGGCGGGAAGGCCTTCGAACTCGACGTGTTCCTGCGCTGCGGTGATCCAGCGCTTCAGGCCCTCGTTCTCGGGGAAGAGCTCGAGGATCGCTTGGTCGGTGACGGCGATGTCGGCGGGGTCGCCCGACAGTGCCACCCAGCGGAAGGGGCCGAGGCCCTCGCAGAACAGCGGCCGGATGTACGCCGGCACGAAGCCGGGGAAGGCGAACGCGTCGGCGTAGCCGCCCTGGCGGGCCTCGTCGCGAATCGAGTTGCCGTAGTCGAACACCTCGGCGCCGCGCTTCTGGAACTCCACCATCGCCTCGACGTGGCGGGCCATGGACTCACGCGAACGGACGGTGAAGCCCTCGGGGTCGCGGGCCGACTCGGTGCGCCAATCCTCGAACGCGATGCCCGCGGGAAGGTAGGCGAGCGGGTCGTGGGCCGAGGTCTGGTCGGTGACGATGTCGACCGGCACCTCGCGGCGCAGCAGCTCGGGCAACACCTCGGCGCTGTTGCCGACGAGACCGACCGACAGGGCCCGTCCCTCGGCCTTCGCCGCGAGCACCCGCTCGAGGGCGTCGTCGAGGTCGGTGGTGACCTCGTCGAGGTAGCGCTTGCCCTGGCGACGGCGAAGGCGCGTCTCATCGACGTCGACGATGAGCACGACGCCGCCGTTGAGCGTGACCGACAGCGGCTGCGCGCCGCCCATGCCGCCGCAGCCGCCCGTGACGGTGAGGGTGCCGGCCAGCGTGCCGCCGAAGCGCTTGCGCGCCACGGCGCCGAACGTCTCGTACGTGCCCTGCAGAATGCCCTGCGTGCCGATGTAGATCCACGACCCGGCCGTCATCTGGCCGTACATCATGAGACCTTCGGCCTCGAGCCGGCGGAACTCGGGCCAGGTGGCCCAGTCGCCGACGAGGTTGGAGTTGGCCAGAAGCACGCGCGGTGCCCACACGTTGGTGCGGAACACCCCCACGGGCTTGCCCGACTGCACCAGCAGCGTCTCGTCGTCGTCGAGGTCGGCGAGGGTCGCCACGATCGCGTCGTAGCTCGCCCAGTTGCGGGCGGCCTTCCCCGTGCCTCCGTAGACGATGAGGTCTTCGGGCCGTTCCGCGACCTCGGGGTCGAGGTTGTTCATGAGCATCCGCAGCGGGGCCTCGGTCTGCCAGCTCTTGGCTGTCAGGGTCGTCCCTCGCGGCGCGCGCACCGCGCGGCTTCCGGTCATCTCTTGTCTCTCTTTCTGGTGGAGCGTTCGCGCGATCAGCCCAGGTCGTGGGCGGAGATCCACTCGGCCGCGACGTCGTCGAGGCTCTGCTGGTCGTCGAGCTTGGCGTTCATGTCGATGAGGTCCTGCGTGGTCAGCGCCGCCGAGACCTTGTCGAGCACCTCGGTCACCTTGTCGGTCTTCTTGCCGGCCGCCATGATCGGCACGATGTTCTGCGCGGGGAAGAGGTTCAGGTTGTCTTCCAGAGCGACGAAGTCCTTCATGGCGGGAGAGGTCGAGTACATGTCGGCCGCCTGGATCTGGCCGTTCGTGAGGGCCGCGATCGTCAGCGGGCCGCCCACGTCGAGCGCCTTGAACTCCTTGAACGTGAGGCCGTAGACCTCCTGGAGGCCCTGGACGCCCTCGTGGCGCGTCGGCCACTCGGGCGGGCCGCCGAGCACCATCTCGGCCGCGTACGGCTTGAGATCCTCGATGGTCTTGAGGTTGTACTTCGCGGCGGTCTCTTTGCTCACGGCGAGCACGTCGGAGTCCTGGGCCTGTGACGGCGTCAGCATGGTGATGCCCTCGGGCAGCGCCTTCTCGAGCGCGGCGGCCACGTCGGCCGAGCTCGAGACGCCCGCGTCGCCCTTCGTGAGGTAGCTGAGGGTCGCGCCCGTGTACTCGGGGAGCATGTTGATCGAGCCGTCGAGGAGGGCCGGCATGTACACCTCGCGGCTGCCGATGTTCAGGCGCGTGGTCGCCTCGACGCCGGCCCCGGTGAGCGCCTGGGCGTAGATGGTCGCGAGCAGCTGGCTCTCGGGGAAGTCGGCCGAGCCGATGACGATGCTGTCGGCCGGAGCGGACTGGTCATCGCCCGCAGCGAGCGGGTTGCCGCCCGAGGAGCAGGCGGAGAGGGCGAGGGCGGCGACGGTCGCGAGGGCGGCCGCCGCGGCGATGCGGGTACGGATCATCAGGGTTCCTTTCGTCGTGCGGAGCACGGAGCGAGAAAAGCGGTGGTGCGGGTCGGGTGGTGCTTTCGGATGGAACGGGTCAGGAAGCGGCGACGGCGGAGCGCCGAACGCGCAGGGGGATGCGAGAGGTCCGGCGGTCGAGGCCCGGAGAGACGAAGACACGCGCGGCGAGGGCGAGCAGCAGGTCGACGACGAGCGCGAGGATCGCCACCAGCAGCGCGCCGACGAGCATCTTGTCGTAGTCGTTCTGCGCGCGGCCGTCGATGATGAGGCGACCGAGGCCACCGAGCGAGACGTAGGCGGCGATGGTCGCGGTCGAGATGACCTGGAGGGTCGCTCCGCGGAAGCCCGAGATGATCAGCGGCAGTGCGCACGGCACCTGCACCGAGAACAGCACTCGGAGGGGCCGGTACCCCATCCCCACGGCGGCGTCGACGGCGGCGGCATCCACGGCTCGGATGCCGGCGTACGTGTTCGTCATGATGGGCGGGATCGCCAACAGCACGAGCACGATGATGCTGGGGATGACGAACGCGAGATCCGACGCGATGAGCGGTGCCACGATCATGACGAGCAGGACGATCAGTCCCAGCGTCGGCAGGGCGCGCAGGGCGTTCGCGAAGCCGGCGATGACGACGACGCCGCGTCCGGTGTGCCCGACGTAGAGGCCCGCGGGAACCCCGATCGCTGCCGCGATGACGAGGGCGACGGCGGTGTAGATCAGGTGCTGTCCGACGAGGACCGGGATGCCGCCGGACCCGGTCCAGTTGTTCGGGTCGAGCAGGTAGTCGATCACGCGTGTGCTCCTCTCGGGGTCCACGGGGTCATCACGCGCGCCAGGAGCAGCACGAGTCCGTCGAGCACGAGGGCCAGCACGAGACAGAGCACGATGCCGACGATGATCGGGGTGAGGAACCGCAGCTGCGCGCCCTGCGTGAACAGCAGTCCGAGCTGGGGGGTGCCGATCAGAGCCGCGATCGAGACGACGCTGACGTTGGAGACCACCGCGACGCGCAGCCCCGCCGCGATGACCGGCACGGCCACCGGAAGCTCCACCGACAGCAGCCGGTGAAGGGGCCGGTAGCCCATGGCATCCGCTGCCTGCAGGGTCTCGGGGGCGACCGAGTCGAGCCCGTCCGAGACCGTGCGGACCAGCAGTGCCAGCGTGTACACGGTCAGCGCGACGATGACGTTGAGCGGGTCGAGGATGCGGGTCCCGAGCACCGAGGGCAGCAGCACGAAGAGAGCGAGAGAGGGGATCGTGTAGAGCAGTCCGGTGATGCTCAACAGGCCCGTCTTGAACACGCCGCTGCGCTGGGCCGCCCAACCGAGCGGGAGTGCGAGAACGAGGCCGACGATCAC
The DNA here is from genome assembly GCF_030818255.1 of Microbacterium sp. SORGH_AS_0969. Taxonomy (NCBI): domain Bacteria; kingdom Bacillati; phylum Actinomycetota; class Actinomycetes; order Micrococcales; family Microbacteriaceae; genus Microbacterium; species Microbacterium sp. SORGH_AS_0969. The sequence continues at coordinate 1,529,827 of NZ_JAUTAG010000001.1, read as the reverse complement.
CGGGACGACCGAGAGTGCGATGTGGGACGCGAGCAGTCCGAGGATGTTGTCGCTCTCGCGGAACACCCAGTCGAGGTTCATGCCGCCGCCCCCGCGTCGAGCTCGGGGATCATCGCGACCACGGCTGCGGCCGTCACGGATCCCGCGACCGCTCCGGCGTCGTCCACGATCACGCCGCGACGGCTCGGGGCGCTGAGGGCTGCGTCGAGCACCTGCCGCAGGGTTCCCTCGCGCGGAGCGACGGTGCCGGCGAGATTCAGGTCGGACACGGCGATCGGGCCGTTCAGACGACGCGGCTCGACCCAACCGAGCGGGCGCCGCTCGCCGTCGACCACCAGGAGCCAGTCGTCGTCGGTCGCGCCCCGCGCCTCGGCCACAGGGGTGCCCACGACGACGGTCGGCTCGAGCGTCAGCGGCAGGTCGGAGACCGAGCGGAAGCCGAGGGAGCGGTAGCCGCGGTCGCGCCCGACGAAGTCCGCGACGAAGGCGTCGGCCGGGCTGGTCAGCAGTTCTTCGGGGGTGGCGAGCTGGGCGAGGCGTCCGCCCGTGCGCATCACCGCGACGTAGTCGCCGAGCTTGAGCGCCTCGTCGATGTCGTGCGTGACCATGACGATGGTCTTTCCCTCTTCGCGCTGGATGCGCAGGAACTCGTCCTGCAACTGCGCGCGGACGACGGGGTCGACGGCGCTGAACGGTTCGTCCATCAGCATGAAGGCGGGGTCGGCCGCAAGGGCACGGGCGACGCCGACGCGCTGCTGCTGCCCCCCGGACAGCTGCCAGGGATACCGCGAGGCGAACGACGCCGGGAGTCCGACGCGTTCCATCAGCTCGATCGCGCGGCTTCGCGCCTGCTTCGCGGGCACGCCCGCCAGCCGCGGGGTCGTGGCGATGTTGTCGGCGATCGTGCGGTGCGGGAACAGTCCCGCGTGCTGGATGACGTAGCCGATCCGGCGGCGGAGGGCGGCGACATCCATGCCCGCTGTCGACTCCCCGTCGAGCAGGATGTCGCCGGAGGTCGGCCGGATGAGCCGGTTGACCATCCGCAACGAGGTCGTCTTGCCGCATCCCGACGGGCCGACGAGGATCGTGAGCTTTCCGGACGGCGCCACGAGCTGCAGGTCGTCGACCGCGACCGTGTCGCCGTAGCGCTTGGTGACGTTCTGGAAGGTGATCATCGAGCGCGCTCCTCAGCCGCAGCGGGAAGTTCGGGGTGCGCCAGGATCGACCGGCTCTCCGCGACGAGCAGGCGTCCGATCGCCGCGTTCTTGACGTCGGTCGTGCGGTAGCTCGGGACGACGACGGAGAGGGATGCCACGACCCTCCCGCCCACGACGACGGGGGCGGCGATCGCGGTGACGTCGTCCTCGACGCCCTGCATGACGACGACGTAGCCGGCCTCGCCGGTCTGACCCTCGAGCACCGCACCGGCGGCGGACCCGTGCAGCGGGATCGTCCGACCCACCCAGCTCGCGTGGCGGATGGAGTGCGTTCCCTCGACGATCGCGATGTAGAGGGCCGTGTCACCCGCCCCGCGGACGGCGAGGTAACAGGACTCGCCCGTCTCGGCGACGACGCGGGCGAGGGCGGGTTCGGCGAGCGAGACGAGCGAGTCGTTCGACAGGGCGAGGGCACCGAGCTGCACGATGCGCGCTCCGGCGGCGTAGCGGCCGTCGGCGACACGGCGGACGAACTCCTGGGCCTCGAGTGTGCGCAGCAGTCGGAGAGCGGTGCTCGCGGACAGCTCCGCGGCGCGGGCCGCGTCGGCCAGGGTGATCGGTCCGGAATCGCAGACGGTCCCCAGCAGCGACAGCGCCCGGTCGACGGTGCGGGTGGGTGTTTCGGCCATGCGTCCTCCCTTCGTTGCGAGTGACGTTATGCGGCCGCTGTTACGCGGTCCCGCTGTTCATGTTTCCAGCGAGTAAAACGCGGTTGCCACAGAATGGCAATAGTGCGTGGAGTACCGTGCCGGTATGGCCACCGTGATCCGCCGCTTCGCCGAGACACCCGCGACGCCGTGGCGCAACGGGCGGGGGCAGACGTGGCCGCTCTTCACCGAGACCTCCTGGCGATTGAGCGTCGCGCGACTCGACGACCCCGCTGCCTTCTCGTCCTTCCCCGACCTGCACCGCACGTTCGTGCCGTGGGGCGGCGGCGTCCGCCTCGAGGTCGACGGCGAAGAGCTCGACGTCCGCCACGGTGAGATCGCGCGGTTCGACGGGGACGCGACGACACGCCTGCTGGCGCTCGACCACCCGTGTCATGCCGTCAACCTCATGGCATCCGAGAGTCGGCCCACTCTCGCTGTCGTCGCCGCCGGTGCACGGCTGCCGGATGCCGCGATCGCGGTCCTCTGCGCACCGATCGTCGACGCAGAGCGCTTCGACGTCATCCGGCTCGACGCCCGCGAACCGCTGCCGGCCGATTCCGTCGTGGTGCGCCTGGACGGGGACTGACTCCACCCGGTCGCTCCTTCTAGGCTGGACCCATGTCCCGACTGCAGGCCGACGCCCCCGCCGACCGCTGGGTGCCCGTCACGGGCTCTCTCGGATTCCGCGGCCGCCGCCATCGCAAGGCCGCCATCGGCATGCTGCTGAACCAGGCGAACACCGCCGCGGGATCGACACCCCGCCCCGGCGGCGGAGCTTTCGCGTGGATCCTCAGCCAGGCCGCTCCCCTGCTCATGCGCCGAGCGGCCGGCCGCGTGCTCGTGTGGGTCTGGAAGAGCGACCCGGAGCTGCTCGTCGTCATGGCGCAGCTGCAGGAGGCGACGCCGCAACTGCGCACCGCGCGGGCGATGATGCCGATGGAGTACGACGACACCGAGTCGTTCCGCAGCACCTACCTCGGCGTCGGCGAGAAGCTCGCGATGCCGCTGCCGACCGACCCGAAGACGCCGCCGTTCGCGACGTACACGTGGGACACGGGCTCGCACTTCGTCACGGTCACCGCGGTCTGCTCCGACCGCGAGCGTTTCGGCACGGTCATCGGCGACGTGGATGCCATCGCCCGGACGGTGCGCATCGTCGACGACTTGAAGCTCGGCGAATCCTCCGCCGTTCTGCGCCTCGATCCCGCCTGACCCGGCAGGGGTGGCTGAGCGCGTCGAAGCCACGGGCTACCGCGACAGCCCGGCAGAGGTGGCTGAGCCCGTCGACGCAACGGCTACCGCGGCAGCCCGGCAGAGGTGGCTGAGCTTGTCGAAGCCACCGGGCGACCGCGGCATCCCGGTCCCTTCGACGAGCTCAGGGACCTCACTTCGAGCTCAGGGACCTCGCCTCGCACGCGGAGGCCTCGCGGCGCGCAGGGGCCTCGCGCCGCACAGAGCGTGCTCGCGGCGCGGAGGCGGCGTCAGTCGCCGTGCGCGTCGCGCGGACGCCACAGCACGATGTCGGTCGCGCGCCGCACGCGCGCACCGTGACGCAGCGTCACGACCGAGCCGGTCGCTCCGGCGGCGAACACGCGCGCACCCGGGCGCGACTCGCGTTCGGCGATGAGCTGCCGCTCGAGGTCGCTCACGCGGCGCGACAGGTCATGCACCTGCTGCTCGAGCGTCAGCAGGCGCGCGATCGCGGGGAGGCTCATGCCCTCGCTCGACAGGCGCGCGACCTCGCGCAGCTGCTGCACGTGCCGGCTCGAGTACCGGCGCGACCCGCCCTGGGTCCGCGCGGGAACGACGAGGCCGAGCCGGTCGTACTGCCGCAGGGTCTGCGGGTGCATGTTCGACAGCTCGGCGGCGACGGCGATGGCGAAGATGGGGGAATCCTCATCGATCTCTCGGTCGGCCACGTCTTCTCCTCTCGCTCGTGCCGTTCGCCGGGGTCCCGGCATCCGTGATTCCGGATGCCGAGCCCCGGCGTGGTGGTGTTATCGCGCCTTGGCCATCAGGTCGGCGCGGGGATTCTCTTTCGGTTCGAGCTCGTGGAAACGCTCGAGGGCCTCGCGGGCGGCGTCGTCGAGGTGCGCGGGGACCGCGACCTGGACTTCGGCGAGCAGGTCGCCGGTGCCCTTGGAGGTCTGGATACCACGCCCCTTGACGCGCAGCACGCGCCCCGACGGAGTGCCCGGGGCCACACGAAGCCGCACCGGGTCGCCGCCGAGGGTGGGAACCTCGATGGTCGCGCCGAGAGCCGCCTCGGTGAAGGTCACGGGGACCGTCAGCCGCAGGTTGAGGCCGTCACGCGTGAACACCGGGTGCGGACGCACCGCGACCGTCACGACGATGTCGCCGCTCTCTCCCCCATCGGGCGAGGGGCGGCCGCGACCGCGCAGGCGGATCTTCTGCCCGTCCGAGACCCCGGCCGGGATCTTCACCTTGAAGGGCTTGTTGTCCTCACCCTGCAGGGTGATGGTCTCGCCCTTCGCCGCGGTGACGAAGTCGATCGTCGTGCGCGCCGTGACGTCGGCCCCGCGCTGAGGACCGCCGAAGCCGCGGTACCCGCCCGTCGTCTGACCGAAGCGTCCGGAGCCGAAGCCCCCTCCGCCCTGGTCGAACATCGAGAAGAAGTCCTCGAAGCCGGCGGGTCCACCCGCCGTCCCCCCGCGCTGCTGACCGAAACGGCTGAACACGTCGTCGAAACCGCCGCCGGCGCCCGTCCCCGGAGCCGAGAAGCGCGCCCCCGAGCCCATGGCCCGGATCTGGTCGTACTCCTCGCGCTGCTCGGGGTCGTTGAGCACCGAGTAGGCCTCGCTGATCTCCTTGAACTTGGCCTCCGCTTTCGCGTCGCCCGGGTTCGAGTCGGGGTGGTACTGGCGCGCCAGCTTGCGGTAGGTCTTCTTCAGATCGGCCGCGCTCACGCCCTTGTCGACACCGAGGACCTTGTAGAAGTCCTTGTCGAACCAGTCCTGACTCGCCATGTGTCCTCCTCTTAGGCCGGCACGGCGACGACGACCTTCGCCGGTCGCAGTTCGACCGAGCCGAGGCGGTAGCCGACCTCGACGACCTCGAGGATCGTCGTCTCGGTCGCACCCGGGGTCGGAGCCTGGAAGATCGCCTCGTGCTGCTGCGGGTCGAACACCTCGCCGACGGCGCCGTACGAGACCACACCGAGGCGCTCGGCCACGGCGCGCACCTTCTCGCCGATCGCGGCCAGCGGGCTGCCCTCGACGAGATCGCCGTGCTTGGCGGCGCGGTCGAGGTCGTCCATGACGGGCAGCAGGCCCTTCACGGCCTCGCCCTTGGCGCGCTCGATCTCGCGCTCGCGCTGCTCCTCGGTCCGCCGACGGTAGTTGGCGTACTCGGCCTGCAGGCGCTTGAGGTCGATCAGCAGGGAGGCCTCCTTGTCGGAGCCCGCCCCCTCTGCGGCGGCCTCGGGCGTCTGCTCGGCCCCGAGGATGTCGTCGATGGTCAGGCCCTCGGCGTCCGGTTCCGGCGTCTCGGACTGCTCGCCCGACGGCGCGGGGCCGGAGGTGTTCTCCTCCGGCCCCGTCTCGTCAGGACCGGCGCCCGAGCCCGTGGGCTGTTCGTCGTCCTTGTGTGCCATGTTCTCTGCTTACTTCTTCTCGTCGGGGTTCTCGTCGTCGACGACCTCGGCGTCGATGACGTCTTCCTCGGGGTTCGGCGTCTCGCCGTTGCCCGGCTGACCCACGTTCGGGTCGGCGGGCTCGCCGGCAGCCTGCGACGAGGCGTAGATGGCCTCGCCGAGCTTGCCCTGGCTGGCGTTCAGCTTGTCGAACGCGGTCTTGACCGCGTCGTCGTCGTCACCGGCGAGAGCCGTCTTGAGCGCGTCGACGTCGCCCTGCACCTCGGTCTTGACCTCGGCGGGGAGCTTGTCCTCGTTCTCCTTGATCAGCTTCTCGATCGAGTACGAGAGCGTCTCGGCCTGGTTGCGGGTCTCGGCGGACTCACGGCGCTTCTTGTCCTCCGCGGCGTTCTCCTCGGCCTCGCGCACCATGCGCTCGATGTCTTCCTTGGGCAGCGACGAGCCGCCCGTGATCGTCATCGACTGCTCCTTGCCGGTGCCCTTGTCCTTCGCGGACACGTGCACGATGCCGTTGGCGTCGATGTCGAAGGTGACCTCGACCTGCGGGATGCCACGGGGAGCCGGGGCGATACCGGTGAGCTCGAAGGTGCCCAGCGGCTTGTTGTCGCGGGTGAACTCGCGCTCGCCCTGGAAGACCTGGATCGCGACCGACGGCTGGTTGTCGTCGGCGGTGGTGAAGGTCTCGCTGCGCTTGGTCGGGATGGCCGTGTTGCGCTCGATGAGCTTGGTCATGATGCCGCCCTTGGTCTCGATACCGAGGCTCAGGGGGGTGACGTCGATGAGCAGCACGTCCTTGCGCTCACCCTTGAGGACACCGGCCTGCAGGGCTGCGCCCACGGCCACGACCTCGTCGGGGTTCACGCCCTTATTGGCGTCCTTACCGGTCTCCTTCTTGACGAGCTCGGCGACCGCGGGCATGCGGGTCGAGCCGCCGACGAGCACCACGTGGGCGATGTCGTCGACCTTGACGCCGGCCTCGCGGATGACGTCGGAGAAGGGCTTGCGGGTGCGGTCGAGGAGGTCCTTGGTGAGGTCCTCGAACTTGGCGCGCGTGATCGTCTCGCTCAGCGACACGGGGCCGGAGTCGGTCAGCGACAGGTAGGGCAGGTTGATGCTCGTCGACGTGGACGACGAGAGCTCCTTCTTGGCCTGCTCGGCCGCTTCCTTCAGACGCTGGAGGGCGATCTTGTCACCCGAGACGTCGACACCGGTGGTGTCCTTGAACTGCTTGATGAGGTACTCGACGAGACGCTGGTCCCAGTCGTCACCACCGAGGCGGTTGTCACCGGCGGTGGCGCGCACCTGGATGGTCGAGAAGTCGTCGTCCTTGCCCACCTCGAGCAGCGACACGTCGAACGTTCCGCCACCGAGGTCGAACACGAGGATGAGCTCGTCTTCCTTGCCCTTGTCGAGGCCGTACGCGAGGGCCGCGGCGGTGGGCTCGTTGATGATGCGCAGGACGTTGAGGCCCGCGATCTCACCGGCCTCCTTGGTGGCCTGACGCTCGGCGTCGTTGAAGTACGCGGGCACCGTGATGACGGCATCCGTCACGCTGTCGCCCAGGTACTCCTCGGCGTCGCGCTTGAGCTTCTGCAGGATGCGGGCCGAGATCTCCTGCGGCGTCCACTTCTTGCCGTCGACATCGAAGGTCCAGGTCGTGCCCATGTGGCGCTTGACGCTCGAGATGGTGCGGTCGACGTTGGTCACGGCCTGGCGCTTGGCGGTCTCGCCGACGAGCACCTCGCCGTCCTTCGTGAACGCGACGACCGAGGGGGTCGTGCGGAAACCCTCGGCGTTGGCGATGACCTTGGGCTCGCCACCCTCGAGGACGCTCACGACGGAGTTGGTCGTACCGAGGTCGATTCCCACTGCACGTGGCATATGTGTCTCCTTGCTTGTGAGCCCGGCCGGTGCCGAGCTCGTGGTTCTGATGAAGTCTTCTCGCGGGTTGAGCCGCGATGACTCAAGGTTATCGCAGCCCTCTCCGGGCGTCAAGGAGACTTGATATGAATTGGCTCAACTTCGGCGCGCAACTTGCGCATTCAGATGTCCCACTATGTGCAGCCGCAGGGCCTCCGAACTGCACAAAGTGGGACACGCCCAACAGCCACGACCCCGCCTCACCCTCAGATGTCCCACTATGTGCGGCCGCAGGGCCTTCGAACTGCACAAAGTGGGACACGCCCTCAGCGGTCAGGTCATTGCCGGCGCACGACACCGACGCCCCCGCGCCCAGAAGGGCAGCGGGGGCGTCGAACGGATGCCGCAGACCCGGCGCGGCGGCCGGTCGGAGGCTCAGTCGCGGTCGCGATCCCGACGCTGGGGCCGGTCGCTGCGCTTCGCGGAGCGTCCGCCCTGGTCGAGCCGCAGGTCGATCAGCTGGCCCGAGATGCGGGTGTCGGCGAGGCGGTTGATCGTGTCGCGCGAGAGGTCGGCGGGGAGCTCGACGAGCGAGAAGTCCTGGCGGATCTGGATCGCCCCGAAGTCGTTGCGGCGCAGGCCCCCCTCGTTCGCGAGAGCGCCGACGATCTGGCGCGGCTCGACTCGCTGGCGACGGCCCACGGCGATGCGGTACGTCGCGAAGCGTCCGCCGCTGCTGCGCCGGTCGCCGCCCTCGCGCGGCTCGCGGGCCGGGCGGTCCGCGCGGTCGCGATCGAATCGCGGCTGCTGGATCGTCTCCTCCTCGAGCAGCAACGGCGTATCGCCCTGCGCCACGACGGCGAGGGCCGCGGCCACGTCGGCCTCGGGAACGTCGTGGTGCGCGACGTAGTGCGCGACGACGTCGCGGAAGGTCGCGATCGCCGCCGTGTCTTCGAGGGCCGCGGTGATCGCGTCGTCGAAGCGGGTCAGGCGCGTGGCGTTGACGTCGTCGACGCTCGGCAGCGACATCTCGGTCAGCGGCTGGCGCGTGGCCTTCTCGATCGCGGTGAGCATGCGGCGCTCGCGCGGGGTGACGAAGCTGATCGCGTCTCCGGTGCGGCCCGCGCGGCCCGTGCGGCCGATGCGGTGCACGTACGACTCGGTGTCGATCGGCAGGTCGTAGTTGACGACGTGGCTGATGCGCTCGACGTCGAGGCCTCGGGCGGCGACGTCGGTGGCGACGAGGATGTCGAGCTTGCCGCTCTTCAGCTGGTTGACCGTGCGCTCGCGCTGCACCTGGGCGATGTCGCCGTTGATCGCGGCGGCGGTGTAGCCACGGGCGCGCAGCTTCTCGGCGACCGTCTCGGTCTCGTTCTTCGTGCGGGTGAAGACGATCATGCCCTCGAAGTTCTCGACTTCGAGGATGCGCGTGAGCGCGTCGATCTTCTGCTGGTACGACACCACGAGGTAGCGCTGCGTGATGTTCGCCGAGGTCGTGGTCTTGGTCTTGACCGTGATCTCTTCGGGGTCGTTGAGGTACTGCGCCGAGATGCGTCGGATCTGCGCCGGCATCGTCGCGGAGAAGAGCGCGACCTGCTTGGTCGAGGGGGTGTCGGCGAGGATCGTCTCGACGTCTTCGGCGAAGCCCATCTTGAGCATCTCGTCGGCCTCGTCGAGCACGAGGAACTTCAGCTCGCTCAGGTCGAGCGTGCCCTTGTCGAGGTGGTCCATGATGCGACCGGGGGTGCCGACGATCACGTCGACGCCGCGGCGCAGCGCCGACAGCTGCTGGCCGTAGCCCTGACCGCCGTAGACGGGCAGCACCGAGACGCCCTTGATGTGCGCGGCGTACTTCTCGAACGCCTCGCATACCTGCAGCGCGAGCTCGCGGGTCGGAGCGAGGACGAGCGCCTGCGGGTTCTTGTGCCCCGTCTCCATCTGCGACAGCACCGGCAGCGCGAAGGCCGCGGTCTTGCCGGTGCCCGTCTGGGCGAGACCGACGACGTCGCGCCCCTGCAGCAGCACGGGGATCGTGGCGGCCTGGATGGCGGACGGGGTCTCGTACCCGACGTCTTTCAGGGCCTTGAGCACGGCGGCATCCAGTCCCAGATCGGCGAAGGTGAGCTTCTCGGGGGTGGTCTCAGCCTCAGCGGAGTCGACGGGGATTTCGGATGCCATGACTCCACGGTAGTCCGCTCCGCTGTCCCGCGCGGGCCTGAGGATAACCTGAACGCGCGCGCCGACGCCGGCGCGGCTGTCTCCCGGCGCACCGGGCGTTCACCGAAGGACCCTAGCGTGACCGACATGCCTTCCCCCGGGACCGCCTCGCCGAACGTCTCGACCCGCCGCCCGGTCATCGCCTGGGCCCTCTGGGACTGGGGTTCGGCCGCCTTCAACGCGGTCGTGACGACGTTCGTGTTCAGCACCTACCTCGCGAGCGAGCTCTTCGTCGACCCGGCGATCGTGGCCGCCGCGAACGGCAACGACGACGACCCCGCGCTCGTGCACGCCCTCGCCGAGAACGCGAGCGTCGTCGGTCTGGCGCTGATGTTCGCCGGCATCGTCGTCGCGCTCGTGGCCCCCGTGCTCGGACAACGCTCCGACGGCACCGGCCGCCGCAAGCTGTGGCTCGGCGTGAACACGGGCCTCGTCGTGCTGGCGATGGCCGCCATGGTGTTCGTCGAGGGCACGCCCGCGTATCTCATCCTCGGCGCGACGCTCATCGCCGTCGGGAACGTCTTCTTCGAGTTCGCCAGCGTCAACTACTACGCGATGCTCACGCAGGTCTCGACGCGCGAGAACATCGGCCGCGTCTCGGGCTTCGGCTGGGGCATGGGGTACGTGGGCGGAATCGTGCTGCTCATCCTGCTCCTCGTGCTGTTCATCCAGAGCTTCGGGAATCCGGATGCCGGTGGCCTCCTCGCCGTGTCGAAAGACGGCGGCCTGAACATCCGGCTCGCGATCTTGGCATCCGCCCTCTGGTACGCCGTGTTCGCGATCCCGGTGCTTCTGCGCGTGCCCGAGATCCCGGCGCAGCGACGCGAGGTGCGGGTGGGATTCTTCCGCTCGTACGTCGTGCTGTGGAACACGCTGCGGTCGCTCTGGCGCGACAGTCGGCAGGTGCTGCTCTTTCTCGTCGCGAGCGCGGTGTTCCGCGACGGCCTGACGGGCGTGTTCACGTTCGGCGCGATCATCGCGGCGCAGGTGTTCGGCTTCAGCTCGACCGAGGTGCTTTACTTCGCCGTCGCGGCGAACGTCGTGGCGGGGGTGAGCACGTTCGCGGCGGGACGCCTCGACGACCGCTTCGGACCGAAACGCGTGATCACCGCCTCGCTGATCTGCCTGATCGTGCTCGGCGCGGCGATGCTCTTCATCGGAACGTCGCAGACCGGGTTCTGGATCGTGGGCCTCGGCCTGTGCGCCTTCGTCGGTCCGGTGCAGTCGGCGAGCCGGTCGTTCCTCGCGCGCGTCGCACCGGAGGGCCGTGAGGGCGAGATCTTCGGCCTCTACGCGACCACCGGACGCGCGGTGTCGTTCCTCGCCCCCGGCCTGTTCGCCCTGTTCGTCGGGCTGACGGGCGACACGCGCCTCGGCATCCTGGGGATCGTGCTGATCCTCGCCGTCGGCTTGGTGCTGCTGCTCCCGGTGAAGGCGAAGCCGGCCACGATCGTCTGAGCCGCCGCGCGGTTTATGCGCGGCGCGGTGCGGAACGGCGCGTTGCGGTCGGGCGCCGCGCGGCGCGGAGCGTGCGAAACTCCTGACTTTCCCGCACCGCCGTCGGGGATGTCCGTGTGATCTCGCGGCAGACGTCAGTGCCGCCCGCGATTCTTCAGGAGTTTCGCCCGCGCCGCGCGGACGACTCCGGATGCCGCGGACTCAGTCGCGCGGCCAGGCCTCGGCGAACTTGGCCAGCAAACGGGCGAGGTCGGCGCGCTCGGCGTCGGTGAACGACTCGAGCGCGGAGCGCACGGCATCCCGTCGCCTTCCGCGGAAGCTCGAGATGAGCTTCTCGCCCTCGGGGGTGAGGCGCACGCGGGTGCGGCGGGCGTCGTCGGGGTCGGGCTCGCGCGCGACCAGCCCCATCTGCGTCGCCTGCTGCACGAGGCGCGAAGCGCGCGGCTGATCCACACCCACCGCTTCGGCGATCTCGCTGACGGATAGAGCATCGGATGCCGCGACCAGGGCGTCCAGCAGGCGCAGGCGCGCGGGTCCGCCGAAGCGTCCGTGCGCGGGATCCGCCCACGGCGGCGCCCCTCGACCCCACGGTCCGCCGTGTCCGTGCGGGTGGTGATGCTCGTCCGGACCGAACGGGGGGCGCGGGCGTCGCCCGCGCAGCTTCGCGAGAGCGGCGGCGATGTCGTCGGCGGGATCGGAGGTCACGAGGGAATTTTACATGTCGCTTGACAAGCATTCGGAATACATGTCACAGTACATTCGTTGTCACATGACATACATCGACGGATATCCCGTCGCACGAAAGGACACCCCATGAACACCTCTTCTTCTCTTGATGCCCGCAGCCTCGCCCACCGCCTGAACGCGGTCGGCCATGCACTGCACCACCGCCTGTTCGAGCAGCTCCGCGCGAGCGACCTCGACCCGCGGACCATCGCGATCCTCAGCGTCATCGACGGTCGCCTCGACGCCCCGTGGGTGAGCGACCGCATCTCCCGCGGCGGCAAGCGCGTCGCCGCTCTCGCCGAGCGTGGCTGGATCGCCCGGACCGACGACGCCTGGACGCTGACCGACGAGGGTCGCGCGATCCTCGACCGGGTGGACGCCGACCGCGCGTCGATCCTCGCCGACCTGCCCGCCGACGCGCTGGCCCAGCTCAGCGCCTCGCTCGATGCCGTCGCGGACGCCCTCGGGGTGGATGCCACGGACGCCGGGCCCCGCGGATTCCGCGGCGGACGCGGCTTCGGCCCCGGCTTCGGGCCTGCGTTCGGTCCCGGCGCCGGCCGGGGCTTCGGCCGCGGTTTCGGCCCCGGATTCCGCGGGCACGGCGACCACGCCGGGTTCGAGCGCGGCGAGCGCACCGGGTCGGAGCGTGCAGAGCACGGTGAGCACGGCCACGGTCGACTCCGCCACCACGACGGGTTCGCGCGCGGCGAGCACGGCTTCGGCCGACACGGCCACGGCGCGCACCACGACGGCGAGCACCGTCACGGCGGCTCGCACCGCGCTCACCGCGCGGCGCAGCGTGCCTTCGAGCGCGGCTTCGACGCCGGGTTCGTCCGCGGCCGCGAGGCTTCGGCATCCGGTGAGCCCTCGGCATCCGAATGATCAGCGATAAACGCTCTCCGCGACCGGAAACACGTGCACATCGTGTTTCTGTGCGTGGATCGCGTTTATGGCGCGGCACGCGCCGCGCAGCGAACAGCCCCACCGAGCTCGACTCGATGGGGCTGTTCGCGTGTTGCTCAGCGTCCGGCGGAACCCGCGTCGGTCGCGCCGACGTCGGTGCGGTGGAAGTTCAGCGCCGAGCGCGAAGCGGTCGGGCCGCGCTGCCCCTGATAGCGGTTGCCGTAGGGGCCGGAACCGTAGGGGCTCTCGGCGGGCGAGGTCAGGCGGAAATAGCAGACCTGCCCGATCTTCATGCCGGGCCAGAGCTTGATCGGCAGGGTCGCGACGTTCGAGAGCTCGAGGGTGACGTGACCCGAGAAACCCGGGTCGATGAACCCGGCGGTCGAGTGCGTGAGCAGGCCGAGACGCCCGAGCGACGACTTGCCCTCGAGACGCGCCGCGACGTCGTCGGGCAGCGAGACCCGCTCGAACGTCGAGCCGAGCGCGAACTCGCCCGGGTGCAGGATGAACGGCTCGTCGGGGTCGACCTCGATCAGACGGGTCAGCTCGGGCTGGTCTTCGGCCGGGTCGATGAAGGGGTACTTGTGGTTGTCGAACAGCCGGAAGTACCGATCGAGCCGCACGTCGACGCTCGACGGCTGCACCATGGCGGGGTCGAAGGGGTCGAGCCCCAGGCGTCCGGAGGCGAGTTCGGCTCGGATGTCGCGATCGGAGAGCAGCACGAGGCCAGCCTAGAGCGCGGGGTCCGGCCGTGTCGCCGGGTGACGTGCCCGCTGCGCCGACACCGCGTCTGCTGGGCGCGGTCTTGCAGATCGCCTGCGGCTTCGGCAAGGGACGCCATCTCCCGCCGCCGCCGGCGCGCGACGCAGACGCTGTTATGCTGGCCGGGTTGCCGCAAGGCATCCGGGGCTGTAGTTCAATGGCAGAACTTCTGCTTCCCAAGCAGACAGCGCGGGTTCGATTCCCGTCAGCCCCTCAAAAGGCCCGACTCACCGCCACAGGCGGTGTGGCGGGCCTTTCGCGTGGGTGCCGTAGGAACCGATCCCGCGGCGGGTGGGCCCCTGCCGCCCGAGGCTCCGCGCGTCGCGAAGCGGCGCGTGGAGGGGCGGTAGGGACGATTCCCGTCAGCCCCTCAAAGCCCTCACGGGCGGCCGCAGGCCGTTCGGGAGGGCTTTCGTGTTGCCGTGAATCGAAGCCTTGGGTGGGCCCACGCCGCCGGAGGCTCCGCGCGTCGCGAAGCGGCGCGTGGAGGGGCGGTGGGGACGATTCCCGTCAGCCCCTCCAAAGGTCCGACATTCCGGCGCAGCCGGGGTGGCGGACCTTTCGCGTGGGTGCCGTAGGAACCGATCCCGCGGCGGGTGGGCCCCTGCCGCCCGAGGCTCCGCGCGGCGCGAAGCGGCGCGTGGAGGGGCGGTAGGGACGATTCCCGTCAGCCCCTCAAAGCCCTCACGGGCGGCCGCAGGCCGTTCGGGAGGGCTTTCGTGTTGTCGCGAATCGAAGCCTTGGGCCGCCTCGAACATCTCCGCGGCACCCTCAGCTTGCTCGGTCATGAGAGGGGAGGCCGGAGGCTACCCCTCCAAATACTCGTACGCAAACGTTCGTCCCCCGTCTGGGGGACATCTCGTGCATGCCCGATGGATATTCCCTGGACGCTTCCTGAGCTCACTAGATGTTCTCCCTGGAGAGGTGAAGCGTCGAAGCCGTGAGAAACACGAACCATGGAAAGCGAGGAAGCTCACATGCGTAATACGGTCATCACACCGACCAAGCGGAAGCTGGGGTGGTCAGCAGCTGCGGCGGCCGTCGCCGCTCTCACTCTGTCGACGCTGGCAGCGGCCCCGGCCACAGCCTCGGACACTGAACCTGCACCCGCATCGGTCGT